>JANXLQ010000117.1 GCA_025355085.1 Rhodopila sp. | reverse complement strand
CGAACGCGAGGTCAACGCCATCGGGTATTGCCTGGGCGGGACGTTGCTGGCCTCCACATTGGCCTACATGGCCAAAAAGGGCGACGGCCGGATCAAGACCGCGACGTTCTTCGTGACCATGATGGACTTCCAGGAAGCCGGTGAACTGGGCGTGTTCATCGATGAGGAACAGCTTCAGGCGCTTGAGGACAAGATGAACAAGCGCGGCTACCTGGACGGTGCCGAGATGGCCAGCACCTTCAACATGCTGCGGGCCAACGACCTGATCTGGTCGTTCGTGGTGAATAACTACCTGATGGGCAACGATCCGTTCCCGTTCGACCTGCTGTACTGGAACGCCGATTCCACCCGCATGCCGGCGCGGATGCACAGCTTCTATCTGCGGAAAATGTATCAGGAGAACCTGCTGTCGAAGCCGAACGGGATCGAACTGGACGGCGTGCCGATCGACCTGGGGAAGATCAAGGTGCCGGCGTACTTCCTCTCGACGCGGGAAGACCATATCGCGCCGTGGAAATCGACCTATCGCGGCACCCAGTTGCTGGGCGGCGAAAAGCGCTTTGTTCTTGCAGCATCCGGCCATATTGCCGGCGTGGTCAACCCGCCGGAGGGTGGAAAATACGGTCACTGGATCAACCAGGACCTGCCGGCGGACCCGGACGCGTGGTTCCAGGGTGCGACCGAGATGGCCGGTTCGTGGTGGCCAGACTGGCAGCGCTGGATCCTGGCCTCCGACAAAACACACGTTCCCGCCCGGCAACCCGGCGACGGGAAGCTGGAAGCGGTCGAGGATGCGCCAGGAAGCTACGTACAGGTACGGTTGAATTAGCGTTTGGGCGAAAAAGTTTCCCTGCCTCAGTAGAGGCAGGGTTGGGAACGCCTGGCCATAGGCATCGGATGGCTGAAGAAGAATTGGGGGACCAGATATTGCCCTCAACGTCATGGCCGGGCTTGTCGCATGAACGACCAGGGCGTGGATGCCGGGTCTGTCCGGGCCATCGTGATCGAGGAAAATACCCTTCTCTTCCGAACCCTTATCTGATGCCTATGGGGCGCTTTGCCGGATAAAGTACACTCTGGATGTCAACTTCGATTGTCATTCGGCGAAAAGCTTTGGCTCGCGGCGCGGGATGTCGCGAGGTTAGCCTGCTGCACGTAAGGTAGGTTCGACAAGACCTGCAGCGTCTGCTCCGGCGATTGGGTAAAGGCCGGAGAGGCCAGTACCTGCATCGCCGCCGGCATGTTACCGCTTTGTAGATCGAAGGTGAGCGCCAGCAGGGTATTCACCACGACCTGCGGCGGCACGTCCGGCCGGATACCGAGGATCTGCCGGAGGTCGTCCCGAGCGAGTGCCATCCGCAGCTTGATTGCCTGATCCATGGAAATCCAGCGCGGATTCTCTCTGAGTTCCCCCGACAAGTATTCCAGCGCGATAACGGCTTTGGCTGCCTCGATCGGATTGCCTCGGGTGTTGGCTGACGACGCGAATGCCCAGGCGGACTGATTGATGGCCCCGGTGCCGTTGTCCTGGTAGATACCAAAGGTGCTGGGCGGCAGAAACGGCGTTTGCTGCGTCGATGGCAGGGTTGCGCAGGCGGTCAGACAAAGGGCCAGAACGGGAAGCAATATGAGCGGACGCATACCTGTTGTTCCATAAGGGAGAAGATGGAAATTGGGATGCGGCGGCTGCGTGGCTAGTCACACAGGTTCCTGTTCTGTCACCAATGTCGCACGATTGATCGCTTTACCGGCGGGCAGGATGCTGGCGGCTGCGGCTTGGAGGAAAGCCACAGCCAGTTCCGGGTCTTCGGCCAGACGCGACAGCACGACAGCCCCTACCATAGTGGACAGGGACGCCAACGCCTTCTGGCGTTTCCGACCCGGCAAGACCCTGGTCAATGCGTCCAGCATACCGCGCAACGCCCCGCCCACGGCCTCTTTCGATGTCGCACGCCGGGCAACGTCGGGACCGAGTGTGGTGAGTGGACAGCCGCTGGCGGAAGATGCGCGTACTGGGTCGAGGTAGGTTGTGACGATCCGCTTCAACGCCGCCTCCCGGTCGGGGGAACGACTGATTTCGTCCCATCTCAAGGCGGCCTTGGTCAGCAGCGATTGGGAAACCTCGGCCGCCAGGGCCTCTTTCGACGCGAAGTGCAGGTAGAAGCCGCCGTGGGTAAGGCCGGCTTCCTTCATGATCGCGTCCACGCCCACGCCGTCTATACCATGTGCGCGAAAAAGGTCGCCGGCTGCGGTCAGGATACGCTGGCGGGTTGCCGTTCGTCGTCCGTCTGACCTGGACCCGTCTGAACTTGGCCCGTCTGACCCGGAAACGTTTGGCCCAGGAACGTCTGGCCCGCGAACGTCTGACCTTGGCCCGTCTGACCTTGGCCCGTCTGACCTGGCTACGTCTGACTTGGCTACGTCTAACCTGGCTACGTCTGACCTGGCTACGTCTGACTTGTGCGGGTTTGGTTCGGCCATTGGGACCCTGCTTTGTGTGACGCTCGTCATATTATCGCTTGACTTATATATGACGAGCGTCACTTTAAATACAAGAGCGGATGGAGCTTTCGACGATGGGACCGAGTGTGATTGCCAGCCTTTTCAAGGGACGCCTGCATTATTCGTGGATCGTCCTGGGAGTGATGTTCGTGGTCATCCTGGCTTCGGTGGGGGTGAGGGCGACGCCGGGCGTGCTGATTGTGCCGCTGCAAGAAGCGTTCGGCTGGAATACGGCGGTGATCTCCGGCGCAGTCGGTCTGAACATCCTGCTGTTCGGGTTGGTCGGACCGTTCGCCGCCGGGTTCATCCAGACTGTCGGACTGAAAAAGACGGTACTGGTCTCGATGATCCTGTTGGTTATCGGCGCGGGGCTGAGTTCTTTTGTTACCGAGATATGGCAGTTGTATCTGACCTGGGGTGTGCTGGTTGGGCTGGGCTCCGGCGCTGGCATGGTCGGATTGGCAACGGCGATCGCCAACCGCTGGTTCGCGAAGCGGCGCGGACTGGTGGTGGGATTGCTGACAGCGGGGAATGCGTCCGGGCAATTGGTCTTCTTGCCATTGTTGGCCAGCCTGACGGTTTCCCACAGTTGGCACATCGTGCCGCTGGTAGTGGCCGGCGTGATCCTGACGCTGATCCCGGTGGTTATGCTGATGCTGCCGGAAAGCCCCGCC
The DNA here is from genome assembly GCA_025355085.1 of Rhodopila sp. Lineage (GTDB taxonomy): Bacteria > Pseudomonadota > Alphaproteobacteria > Acetobacterales > Acetobacteraceae > Rhodopila. The sequence continues at coordinate 11,679 of JANXLQ010000117.1, read as the reverse complement.
GAGATCGGACTTGGGCCGTTCGGATCGCAGGAAATCGTGACTTTGCCGCTGCATTCAGGCAACCCGTTCGTCATCGCGTTTTCCGGGCTGGCACGCGGCGCCCGTTCGGTAGATTTTTGGCTGTTGTTCGGCACTTTCGCGGTTTGCGGCTTCTCGACCAACGGGTTGGTGGCGACGCATCTGATCCCGTTCTGCATCGATCACGGGATTGCGGCGGTCAGTGCAGCCGGCCTTTTGGCCGCGATGGGGGTGTTCGATCTGGTTGGCACGACGCTGTCGGGGTATCTGACGGATCGGTATGACTCGCGCGTTCTGCTGTTCTGGTATTACGGGCTGCGGGGGCTTTCGCTGCTCGTGCTTCCTTTCACGAATTTCGACATTATCAGTCTGACGATTTTTGCGGTGTTCTATGGCCTGGACTGGGTGGCGACGGTGCCTCCGACCGTGACACTGACGAACCAGGTGTTCGGCAAGACGGATGCGCCGGTGATCGTGTCGTGGATCGTCGCCGGGCACCAGATCGGCGGAGCTTTGGCGGCGTTCGGCGCCGGCGAAACGCGGTTCCTGACCGGGAGTTATGTGCCGGCATTCGTGGCGAGCGGTTTGGCCTGTCTGATGGCCGCGCTGATGGTTCTGAGGATTGCCCGCGGTCGTTTGCCGGTGATTGCGGCGGCGGCGTAAAATTATTCCGCTGCCCTCAACCGGATGACCGCGTCGGCATAGGCGCTGCGGTTTGCCGGTTCTGGCGGGAAGATGCCACGTTCGTCGATCCATTTCTGAGTGCTGTCGTACATCTGCCGGGTGTACGGCTCAAACACCAACCGTTCCCCCGGGCCGAAGCGGCGAACATCCACCAACGCCCGGTGCCGTTCGGGGAGTTCGTTCGCGTAGTAACGCGTGTACGGTTGATGCATGACGTCGATGTCTGCCTGGGCACGCCGTAGTGCAGCGAAATAGCGGCGAACATCGGCAAGGTCAGCCGTTTGCGGCACCATGGCGGTGATCATGAAGGTCGCATCTACTATCTTCCGAAAGCCGAGTTGCTCCAGAAGATAATACTGGGCGCCGAAGACGGTCGCGGCCGCTGCGGAGCCGTTGAGCAATTGATCCACCCGGCCGGCCGGCGATCCGCCGAACGCGAGGTTGATCCGGCCGGCGGCCAAAAACGGTTCCAACGCCTGGAGCGTGGTGTAGTGGCTGCCGGATTGGTAGCCGACCTGGACCGGAATGCCGGAAAGGTCTTGCGGCGCGTGGATAGCCGACGCCGCCGGAACGAAGATGGCGCACGGGGTGACGGTATAGCATTCCCCCCATAAGCGGCCGAAATCGGCGGAGGCGGCCTTGTTCACCGTCCAATGGCAGGCACAGCTTACCGAGGCGTCGCGGCCCTCCTGATAGGATTGGTAGGCACCCTGGTGGTTATCCCTGGCTGGTTCCGTGGGCGTGTGGGCTGACGAAATCAGGCTGTGCGAGGCCAGTTGGTAGCCGGTCAGGCCCTCGGCGGCGAAGTAGCCCTTCTCTTCGGCGACCCATTCCTGCAAGCGGCCGTGGGTATGGATGATGAAGGTGGACATGGCGGTCCTTCCCGAGCGTCTTGTGGGGGGAGAGTGCGCGGGATCGGGTTGGGTGGTCAAGAATGCGCCGGTTGGTGGTTGGTCGCGTTCCCCGGGAGCGGATTTGCGGCGTCCCGCCGTTCTTGCTCCGCGCGATTACGCTGGAGGTTTTTCGCGATCTGTTCGGCTGCCCGGCGCTGCTGGTGGTTAAGCGAGAACGCCTGCATTCCCCCCTTCTTTCCGCTGGCCTGGATGGCCCCGCGGGCGAATTCGATAAGACCGAGCGCCTGGTCTGTGGCGGCTTTATCGGGGGTGGTGTTTGGTTGCGGTGGGGCGGTCGCGCGGGCGCGCTGGAGTTGATCCAGTTTGCGGCGGGCTTTGTGACCCTGCCGGCTGAGACTGACGGCACTGCCGCGCAGGCGGAGTTTGTTGTTCAGCGGCAAGTCGGGTGCGGCGGACTCACTGAGCGCTTCCAGGGCGTGGAATCCGAAGCTGACGATGTCGGCGGCGAGATGCAGTTCCTCCTCGGTTTCCGTTTTGTAGGCGGCGAGCATTTGGCTGGCGGCTTGACGGGCGGTGGGACGGTCGTTGTTGGCGGCGGCCAGGAAATGGCACGAGAGGTGGCCGAGGACCGTATCGAGAATGGCTGGGGCGATGGTGCTGGGAAGCGGCATGGGTTCCTCGGCGGGGTTGCGGCGGTTGTAGTTCATCGTTTGTTCGATCTGGACAATAGGTGAACATTCCAAGCGATGCAAGATGTTTTTCCTATCGTAAAGTCTTTTATATCGGTAAGGAGGCTTCGTTCATCCCGCAATGCCATTCCAACCTGAATCCCGCGTTCTATCAGTTTGGCCAAATGGTAGCCGCTTCGACATAGTGCCTATATGAAGATTTCCATCCCTCGCGCGGGTTATTGTCAAAGGGTTAGCGGACCGGTAGCTAATAGTTATGCTCACACGAATCGAAATCGACGGCTTCAAAACTTTCGAGGGCTTCGTCCTTGATCTCGAGCCCTTAACCGCTATTGTTGGGCCGAATGCGAGCGGCAAATCGAACCTGTTCGACGCGCTCCGGTTTTTGTCACTGCTCGCCCAGTTCGATATCCGAACGGCAATGCAGGGCCTAAGGGGTGAACCAGAAGAGCTGTTTCGGCGAACCATCGACGCGAGTTCGGACTGTATCTCTTTTGCAGTTGAGTTGCTTCTGAACCGCAGAGGGGTAGATGCTTTTGGAAAAAGTTATGAAATTCCCGCGCAACGCCTGCGCTATGAACTCAGGCTTGCCCTGAGCCAGAACTCTGAGGGCGATCCGCGCGGAGTTTTCGTGCGGGACGAGCTGTGCTATCCGATTGCCCGGCGCGACGAGCGTGCGAACTATTTGCGGGATCCCAGGTATAAGGTCAATTATAATTCTCGTATAGCCGCATTTATTAAACGGAATGACGCGGGCGATGCCATTCAAGTCCGTCAGGATGGTCGCCAAAAACATGGGCGTCCCATGCAATTTCCACTTAAGGAGGCTTCTCGGACGGCGCTTTCCACTATTACTACCTCAGAATTCCCCCACCTTTATGCTCTTCGGGAGGCACTCGCGAGTGTTCGCTTTCTGGAAATCAATCCGAGAGCGGCGAGGAGCGCGAACGATAGATTCGAAGACCGGGTTCTAAAACCCGACGCGTCGAATCTGGCCGCTGTCCTGGCGCATCTGAAGGACGAGACGGCAACGGAACTACGACCGGACGGTGTTCTTTCCGATATCGCGGCGGATCTTGCCTCGCTCATTCCTTCTGTCCGAGGACTTAATATCCGGAACGATTCGAACGAACGGCAATATTCGTTCAGCCTCGAATTCAACGATGATCTTGTTTTCAGTTCCCGAGTGATTTCCGATGGGACATTGCGCCTATTGGCGCTGCTAACAGTCCTCAATGACCCCGGGAGGCGAGGCACGCTCTGCTTCGAGGAACCAGAGAATGGTGTACACGAGGGACGGGTACCCATGCTGGTCGAATTTCTTCGCGGAGCTGCGACCGTTTCTGCCGATCAGGACATACCATCCTTTCAAATACTGCTTAACACTCATTCTCCTAAGGTGATGGCCGCCCTTCATAACCACGAAATCGTAGCCGCTGACAGCGTCGTAACGGTTAATCCCACCAGCAAGGCCCGGTCCAGCAAAACCCGCATGCGCCGCGATATTCAGGCCACCGGCGACATGTTCGATCCGGAGAGACATCTTTCCAGATTTGAAGTGGAACGTCTCCTACAAAATCAGACGGACGCTGCATGACCTACGTGAGTTGGGCGGCCCTCTACGAGGGCGCAAGCGATCAAGCCTATTTCGACCTGCTTATTCCCCGCGCAATGGAGAGTATCATCGCGCTCCGAGGCACCAGGAATTCAACTATATCCCCTTCCCCAGCCGTCAGATTTCAGCGAGGCCCGGCCGGCGCGATCGCTAAAAGGATTTGTAGCGCGAGCGACGCCTTCCATCTGATATTTATTCATTCCGATACAGGCGGCCGCGCGCTCCAGACCGAAATGGATCACCGATCAACACGTTACTGTGAATCGATTCATACCCTTTGCGATTGGCCTGTTGTCCGGTGCATTTCCATCTCACCGCGTCACGAAACGGAAGCATGGGTGATCGCCGACCCGGGCGCAGTGACAGCCGCGCTGGGATACCGCGGTTCTCCAGAGTCCATTGGACTGCCGATAACAGCTCTTCAGGCGGAGCGTCTGGTTGACCCAAAGCATGCACTGGAGGCTGCGGTAATGCAGGTGCGCGGAAGACGCCGCCCCTACGATGCCAAACAGATATTCCCGGCTATCGCCCAGCGTCAGTCTATTGCGATCCTGCGAGAAACCAAATCATTTTCTGCTTTTGAGACCACACTCTCTGCTGCACTTACTGACCTTGGATGTATTTAGGAGGGAGCGGAACGAGCGGACAGCCCCCCTGCAACCAGATCTATGCCGGTCAGGTAGCAGGTTGGGTCAGACGAAAGAATGAAAATCTCGTTGCGGGATATTCGTTCGAAGCGGGTGTCAGCGCCGCGCCGCCATCGCGCCGGTGTTGCGGCGTTCCTCCTCCGCACGGACAGTATCCAGCAAGTATTGCGGTCCCAGCGCGGCTAGATTTACCGCCCCAATCTGCCCCATCACCAGATCTATTTCGCGTTGCAGGATGGAGACTGCCTTCTTTACCCCCTCCAGCCCACCAGCCGTCGCCCCATACAACGTCGCTCGGCCGGTCATTACGAAGTCCGCACCCATGCACATTGCAGCAACGATATCGGAGCCTCGGCGCACACCGCTGTCCAATAACAAAGGCACGTCCGGCCCAACCGCAGCGCGGATCATCGGCAGCATATCCAGCGGCGACGGCATCATGTCCAACTGCCGCCCGCCGTGGTTTGAAACGATCAGCCCGTCCACACCCATTTCGGTAGCAATCCGAGCGTCTTCGGGGTGCATGACGCCTTTTAGTAGGAGTTTGCCGGGCCAAAGGGTGCGGATTGCCTCCACATCCCCCCATACCTGGCTGGGATCGGGAGTCTGTTTCGCGAACAAATCGGCCACCTGATCGGGGGTGGCGTTCTTTTCCCCATACCGTTCCCAGTTGCCCAACATCGGCAGTCCGCCGGTACGGTAATAGTTGACGACCCAGGCGGGATGCAACATCGCCTCCAGGATTGTCGGCAAAGTCATGCGCAACGGGCGAACGAAGCCGTTGCGACGATTACGCTCCCGGTTTGAAGACACCGGCACGTCGCAGGTGACCGCAATCGTTGTCAGGCCGAGATCGATCGCCCGCTTGACCAGATCGAGTTGGAATGTCCGGTTCTTTGCGCCGTAGATCTGAAACCAGAGGTTCTTTCCGGCCAGTTTTGCCGCGGCTTCCATTGATGCGTTGGAGGCGCCGGACATCAGGTAAGGAACGTCTGCCTCCTGCGCCGTCTGAGCCAAATACAGCTCCGCATCCTTGCGAAAAGCGCCGGCCATGCCGGTGGGCGCGATGCCGAACGGGCTGGCATAGGTGCGGCCGAACAGCGTGGCCTTCTGCTCCCGCCTGGCGGTGTCGATGTAATAACGGGGCACGAGGCGCAGGTCGCGAAAGGCATTGGCGTTGGTACGCAGGCCGACTTCGTCCTCTGCCCCGCCTTCGATGAAGTCGAACATGATCTTCGGCAGGCGGCGCTTCGCCATGCGCTTGAGGTCGTCGATGTTAATCGCGCTGTCGATACGGCTCATTGTGCGTTTCGTCCCCTTGGGCGCGTTCGGCGCCGGTGGGGGCGAAACTATCAGGCGGGCGGGGTAGTTGCCAAATGTTGGGCGCTACGTCCGCTTGAAGCGGTAGAGGAAGCGGTCCCCATCGGACGTTACCAGCCCCGCTGTCGGCGACGGAAAATGGATCGGCAGCAGCAACGTGTCGGTATCCGCGACCGACGACAAAAACGATCTCCGCGATGCCGCGGCCTGCTTGGGGTCCCAGTCAACGCCCGGGCACCAGTCTGGTTCGCGACATTGAATATTGTGGTGCATCATGTCACCGGTCACCACCGCGCGCTGGCCTTTGGAGAAGATGTTGACACAGCAATGACAGGGTGAGTGTCCGGGCGTCGGCGTTAAAGTAATGGTATCGTCCAGGGCGTAATCGTCATCCACCAGCAACGCCTGCCCGGCCTCGACGATGGGCAGGCAGTTGTCGCGGAACACCGTACCGGGCGGGTTGTTGCCCTTGGCGTGCTCGGCCTCCCATGCCGCGTATTCGCGTTTGTGGAACACGTATTTTGCGTTTGGGAACGTCGGCACCCAGCGGCCGTCGCGCAGCGTGGTGTTCCAGCCGGTGTGGTCGATATGGAGGTGCGTGCAGAACACGTAATCGATTTTGTCATACGTGACACCGAGCGCGTGGAGTTCGTTACGCCACCGCTCTTTGCCGGGGAAGTCGAACGGCGGCGGATGGCCTTTGTCTTCTCCGGTGCAGGTGTCCACCAGGATGGTGTGGTGCGGCGTGCGGACGACGAAGGTTTGATAGGTAACGACCAGCATGCCCAGAACCGGATCGAAGACCTCGGGTTCCATGGACGGCAGGTGGCGGGTGAAGGTGGCCTCGTTATAGGCCGGGAAGAAGTCTTGCGGGCGGCGCCATGGCCCCTCCCGTTCCACTACCGCGTCGATAGTGATGTCGCCGATTTTTATTTGCCGCATGGACGTTCCCCTCTGATGACGCGGTCAGCCTAACAAGCGTTGGGCGTTGGGACCAGACCCCGGCTGTGAGCGGCAATCCGATCCCCGCATATGCCCCTGGCAGACTGGCGATCCTCGCCCGATTGCCCTGCATCGAGGGCCGGGTTTTGACCCTGCCATCGCACATACCACGGACGTGAATGCCGCATTCCCTGGTCTCTTCTCCAACGATGGCCATTCTGCTAATCTTACAGTCGTCGTTGAGGAGCGCCGAAATGGAAACCAAGATCGACGAAATCGCAGCAGGCATCTACCGGCTTTCCACCTTCGTGCCGCAGGTCGCCGCCCCCGCTGGCCTGACCTACAACCAGTTCCTGGTGTTGGGAGAGGAGCCGCTGTTGTTCCATTGCGGCCATAGGCGGATGTTCCCGCAACTCGCCGAGGCCGTGGCGCGTGTGCTGCCACCCGAAAGCCTGCGCTGGATCTCTTTCGGGCACATCGAGGCCGATGAATGCGGCGCGATGAACGACTGGCTGGCCATCGCACCGCACGCAACGGTGGCGCATGGCGGGACAGCGTCGCGGGTGTCGCTAAACGACATGGCCGACCGGCCGCCGCAAACGCTGGCGGATGGCGAGGTTCTCGACATTTGCGGCAAGCGGGTCCGCTACCTGGATACGCCGCATGTGCCGCATGGGTGGGAGGCCGGGGTGCTGTTCGAGGAAACCACTGGCACGTTGCTGTGCGGCGACCTGTTCACGCACACCGGAAACAGCCCTGCCCTGACCCGTTCGGACATCGTTGGCCCCGCGATGGCGGCCGAGGATATGTTCGGATTCAGCAGTCTAACGCCGGCCACGGGCCCGACGATCCGGAGGCTCGCTGAGTTGGCGCCGGCCACGTTGGCGGTAATGCATGGGTCGTCGTTCACGGGGGATTGCGGGCAGGCGCTGCGGGATATGGCGGGGCGCTATGACCAGCGTATCCGAGCGGCGCTGGGGTAGTGTGCTACGTATAACAAAAATTGCGCACTCTGCGTTATTGCGTTATGAATGGCCGAAGGAGTGTTCATGCCATGAACGTATCAATTGGCCGGCGATGGGAAGGCTTCGTAGAGGGGCTGTCAAAAGCGGCGGCGGATTCAGGTTCCGCAGCGAACACCCCCGGGCGGCCGCGCCCAGAGTTGCGGCCCGATATCCGCATTACGCGACAGCATCGATCACCCTCAACCGGCCCCGCTTCTGGTTGGCCGCCGTGCCCCTGACAACAATATCGACGTCCTGACCGAGCGCGGTCAGGCATCGCAACAACCGGTCGCTGGAGAACCCTGTCAACCGCCCATTCATTAGCGCCGACACCTTCGGCTGATCCAGACCCATCAACGCCGCCGCCCGCGCCTGGGTCAGTGTCCGCCGGCCGATCGCCGCCCGAATGTGGACTGCGAGCTTCGCCTTCGCCAACTCCTCCTGCGGCTCCGCCACGCCGAGATCGGCGAACACGTTGCCGGAGCCAGGGGTTACCGCAATGCCTGACCGGTCATCCATTGGCCGTGATCCTCTTTCGCCCGTTTCAACCGTTGCGTGATCAATGCGATTTCATGGCGCGGCGTGGCGATGCCGCTTTTCGATTTCTTCTGAAAAGCATGCAAGACATACACCAATTCAGAAAATCGTAGAGTATAAACCGCTCGGTAAGTATCTCCGTCGTAGTCATCTATCACCTCCAGGACACCAGCGCCGCCAAATCCATGCAGCGGCTTGGCCCATGGCGCCTTGCCGCCGTTCTGTGCCTCCCACAATGCGCCGCCAACCCGCGAGCGCACCGGTTCGGGAAACCCACTCACATCGTCCCGACTGGATCAACCCAGCGAACGGGTTTAAGTGCGGCAGTCAATCGCAGTACTATACCATATATGCCATGATTTGGCGTCCGATGTCAATGGCCGATAGGGTTCGAAAGACGGACAAGAGCACATGCCTGAATACTACGGCCCATAGGTTAACGAAATCCTAACACCGGTTCCCCGGGCGGCGTTAGGCCAAGGGAAAAACACCAACCATGTCTCTCAGCCGCGATTTTCGAAAACTGAGGTGCCACTGTAATAAATGGCCACCCCACGTACGCTATCCCCCAAACAACGTTCGCAGCTCATCCAGCGCCGTTGGGTCCTCGATCGTCGGGGGCACCGGCGCATTCTCGCCATCGGCGATCTTCCGGATACTCGCACGCAGGATCTTGCCCGACCGCGTCTTCGGCAACCGAGCGACCACGCGCGCATCCTTGAACGCTGCGACAGGCCCGATCCGTTCGCGGACCAGTGCGACCAGTTCGCGCGCAATGTCCGCCTCGGGGCGCGAAACCCCAGCTTTCAGGACCACGAACCCCATCGGAGTTTGGCCTTTCAACTCATCCTTGGCCCCGATCACGGCGCACTCGGCCACGTCTTTGTGGGAGGCCAGCACCTCCTCCATCGATCCGGTTGACAAACGATGTCCGGCGACGTTGATAATGTCGTCGGTGCGGCCCATGACCCAGACATCGCCATCCGTATCGACCATGCCGGCGTCGCCGGTGCGGTACCAGCCGGGGAAGTCGGACAGGTAGGACCGGCGGTAGTTCTCGTCGTCCTGCCACAGGGTCGGCCCGCAACCGGGAGGCAGCGGCAGACGCAGGCACAGGTTGCCGGTGGAGCCAGAGGGCAGCACGTTCCCCTCATCGTCCAGCACATGCAGGTCGTACCCCGGGCACGGCCGCCCGCCGCTTCCGGGCTTGAACGGAAACAACCCGAACTGCAGGAACCCGGCGGTGATCGGCCAGCCCGTTTCGGTCTGCCACCAATGATCCACCACCGGCTTACCAAGCAATTCAAACGCCCAAACGCCGGTGGGGGGATCGCAGCGCTCACCGGCCAGATACAACGCCTCCAGCGAGGACAGATCGTAGCCGTGCGTTAGCGCCCCCTCGGGGTCCTGTTGCTTGATTGCCCGCATGGCGGTGGGTGCGGTGAACAGTATTTTTACTTTGTGTTGCGCGATCACCCGCCAGAAGGCGCCGGCATCCGGGGTGCCGACCGGCTTGCCCTCATACATCACCGACGTGCAGCCCTTCATCAGCGGCGCATATACGATGTAGCTATGTCCGACGACCCAGCCCACATCCGACGCGGTCCACCAGACATCCCCCGCCTTTAGGCCGTAGATCATTTTCATGGAGTTCCACAGCACCACCGCGTGGCCGCCATTGTCGCGCACCACGCCTTTCGGCTTGCCGGTCGTTCCCGATGTGTAAAGCACATACAGCGGATCGGTCGCCAATACGGGCACGCAACCATGCGGTACGGCCTCTGCCACCGCCGTATCGAAATCGTAGTCTCGGCCGGGCTGCAAATCCGCCAATGCCTGAGGGCGTTGCAGGATTAAACACGCGTCAGGCTGGTGCGGCGACATCGCGATGGCGGCATCCAGCAGCGGTTTATACCTGACCACCCTGCCCGGCTCCAACCCGCACGACGCAGAAACGATCACCTTGGGTTTGGCGTCCGCGATGCGCGTGGACAGTTCCGCCGCCGCGAACCCGCCGAACACCACGGAATGGACCGCGCCAAGCCGAGCGGTTGCGAGCATGGCGATGGCGGCTTCGGGGACCATGGGCATGTAGATGATGACGCGGTCGCCCTTAGTCACCCCCAACGCGGCCAGCGCACCGGCCAACCTTGCTGTGCGGTCCAGCATTTCGGCGTAGGAGAAGGTCCGGACGGTGCCGGCCATCGGACTGTCGTAAATCAGGGCGGCCTGTTCGCCACGGCCGGCTTCTACGTGGCGATCCAGGCAGTTGTAGCAGGTGTTCAGCTCCCCGCCCGGGAACCACTGGCCGAACGCGCCCATCGACGGGTCGAATATTTTCTCCCACGGCTTTGTCCAGGTAATCCCGGCGGCTTCCTCGGCCCAATACGCGGCAGGGTCGCGCATCCAGTCGCCGTAGGCGTCCGCATAGGATGGGGCGTTGGTCATTGAACTAGGCTCCCTGCTTTGTTGCGGCGCTTGTCGGGCCAGATCACGCCATGGTCAAGGCACTCTTGCGCACGACCGCGCCCGATGGTTTCTGCGGATCGGAAGTACAGGGGGATATGATGCAGATCGATGGATTGGCGGCATTGGTAACCGGCGGAGGCTCTGGCCTGGGCGCTGCAACGGCGGCGCATTTGGCCAGCCTGGGCGCCAAGGTGGCGGTCGCCGACATCAACCAGGGCGCGGCCGAGGCGCAAGCCGCGAAGATCGGCGGCATCGGCATCCGGTGCGACGTGGCCGACGCAGCGTCCGGGGAGGCCGCCTTCGCCGCCGCCCGCGCCGCCCACGGCCCCGTTCGCATTCTGGTCAACTGCGCCGGAATCGGCACCGCCGGCCGCATCGTCGGCCGCGACGGCCCGATGAAACTGGACGCATTCGAGCGTGTCATCCGCGTCAACCTGATCGGCAGCTTCAACATGCTGCGCCTTGCCGCGGCTGAAATGTCCGGCGCCGAAGACCTTGAAGAGGGCGAGCGCGGTGTCATCGTCAACACCGCCTCCATCGCCGCGTATGAGGGTCAGGTCGGTCAGCCAGCCTATGCGGCTTCTAAGGGCGGCGTGGTCGCCATGACGTTGCCGGCGGCCCGCGAACTGGCCCGCGCCGGAGTCCGCGTCGTCACCATCGCCCCTGGCCTGTTTCACACCCCGATGGTGGACGGCCTGCCCCCCGAGGTCCAGGCCAGCCTGGGCGCCGGAATCCCCTTCCCCTCCCGGCTCGGCCGCCCCTCCGAATACGCCGAACTTGTCGAGCATATCGTGAAGAATCGCTTTTTGAACGGAGAAACCATCCGGCTTGACGGCGCCTTCCGAATGCCGCCGCGATGAATGGCACCGGGCCGTCATTGTAGGCGGCGGCCCGGTTGGT
>JANXLQ010000196.1 GCA_025355085.1 Rhodopila sp. | reverse complement strand
CATCAGCCCTCCGGCGGCGCTCAGGGACAAGCAACTGACATCGAGATTCAGGCGCGTGAGATATTGACGCTGCGTAAGCGGCTGAACGAAATCTACGTGAAGCACACAGGTCAGCCGATTGAAGCGATCGAGCGTAAACTTGAACGCGACTCTTATATGTCGGCCGAAGAAAGTCGCGATTTTGGTTTGGTCGATGAGGTGGTGGACAGACGCCCCGTGCTCGAATCATCCGATTCGCCGCAGCTCTAAGGTTGTTTAGCCTATACCGCGATTCCGGGGCGGCACACACGGCCCCGAAATCGTGTCACAGTTCAATTTATTGTGGCCCAATCAGCGAAACTCAACGTATGGTTTCAGACGTTTCAAAAGGGACTGACTTTCGGCGGTTCTTGTCCCTGCCGCGAATAGGGAGTTATCCTGTCCCATTAGGCCCCTGTTTTTGGGGGAGGAGTGCACATGAGTAAGTCCGGCGATTCGAAAAATACCCTCTATTGCTCGTTCTGCGGCAAATCGCAGCACGAGGTTCGAAAGCTCATCGCCGGTCCGACGGTCTTCATCTGCGACGAGTGTGTAGAGCTTTGCATGGATATCATCCGTGAAGAGCACAAGACTCATCTGGTGAAATCCCGTGACGGCGTTCCGACTCCGAAGGAGATTTGCAAAGTTCTGGACGATTACGTGATCGGCCAGAGTCATGCGAAGAAGGTTCTCTCGGTGGCGGTGCATAATCACTACAAGCGCCTCGCGCATGGCCAGAAGAACAACGACGTAGAGATTGCAAAATCCAATATTTTGCTCGTTGGCCCTACCGGCACAGGCAAGACATTATTGGCCCAGACGTTGGCGCGCATTCTGGACGTGCCGTTCACCATGGCCGACGCCACCACGCTGACCGAAGCCGGGTACGTGGGGGAGGACGTGGAAAACATCATCCTCAAGCTGTTGCAGGCGGCCGACTACAATGTCGAACGGGCGCAGCGCGGCATCGTCTATATTGATGAGGTCGATAAGATTTCCCGCAAGTCCGACAATCCGTCGATCACCAGGGACGTTTCGGGCGAAGGTGTCCAGCAGGCGCTGCTGAAGATCATGGAGGGCACGGTAGCCTCGGTTCCGCCGCAAGGTGGCCGGAAGCATCCGCAGCAGGAATTCCTCCAGGTCGATACGACCAACATCCTGTTCATCTGCGGCGGTGCGTTCTCGGGTATTGAGCGTATCATCGGCGCCCGCGGCAAAGGATCGGGAATCGGCTATGGCGCCGAGGTCCATTCTCCGGACGAACGCCGCATGGGTGCGATCCTGCGTGAGGTCGAGCCGGAAGATCTGTTGAAATTCGGGCTGATCCCGGAGTTCATCGGACGCCTGCCGGTGGTGGCGACGCTTGAGGACCTCGACGAGGGGGCCTTAATGGAAATCCTCACCAGGCCAAAAAACGCGCTGGTCAAGCAATACGGGCGGCTGTTTGAGATGGAGGGCGTGAAACTGTCCTTCACCGACGACGCGCTGAAGTCGGTGTCAAAGCGCGCGATAGCCCGCAAGACCGGCGCCCGAGGCCTACGCTCGATCATGGAGCAAATCTTGCTCGGTACCATGTTCGAACTCCCCGGGCTCGATGGTGTGGAGGAGGTCGTTATCAATCGCGAAGTGGCGGAGGCGCGTGCCAACCCACTGTATCTCTACGGCAAGGAGCGGGCGGAACACACCGCCTGAGTCCGGCAGCATCCCGGGAAAAATGGCTCGCGGCAGCGCGATGACGCATTTCAAGGGCTTGCGGCATCCCGCTGGGCCGCCATATCCGGGTCTAACGGGGTGTGATAGCCTCATGAAAGCGTCTTCCGCGCCGCTGTTGGGCGGAAATCGACGCTGACTGTCCTTTAGGAGGTCAATTATGACGGAACAGACTCGACCATCCAGCGACAAAGCTGGACCAAGCGACCTGATGGCGGTGTTGCCGCTGCGGGATATCGTGGTTTTCCCACACATGATCGTCCCGCTGTTCGTCGGGCGCGAAAAGTCGGTGCGGGCGCTGGAAGCGGTGATGAAGGAGGACAAGCAGATTCTGCTGGTCGCCCAGAAGAACGCGTCCCAGGACGACCCCTCGGTCGATGATATTTTCCGGATCGGCACGGTTTCCACGATTCTGCAGCTTCTGAAGTTGCCGGATGGGACGGTGAAGGTATTGGTCGAAGGTGGCCGGCGCGCCAAGATTGTCAGCTTCAAGGAAACCGAGTCGTTCTTCGAAGCGACGACCGAACCGATGCCGGACATCGCTGGTGAGAAGAAAGACCTGGAGGCCCTGGGCCGCACGGTGGTCTCGCAGTTCGAGCAATACATCAAGCTGAACAAAAAAATCGCTCCCGAAGTTCTGGTTTCGCTCAACCAGATCGAGGAGCCGTCGAAGCTGGCTGACACCGTCGCCAGCCATCTGAACCTGAAGATCCCCGAAAAGCAGGACCTGCTGGAGATCGCCAAGATCAGCGACCGCCTGGAACGCGTGTTCGGCCACATGGAGTCGGAGATCGGCGTCCTACAGGTCGAGAAGAAGATCCGTAACCGCGTGAAGCGGCAGATGGAGAAAACCCAACGTGAGTACTATCTGAACGAGCAGCTCAAGGCGATTCAGAAGGAACTCGGTGAGGGCGAGGACGGCAAGGACGAGAACGCCGAACTCGAAGCCCGCATCAAGAAGACAAAGTTCACCAAAGAAGCCCGTGAAAAGGCCGTGGCGGAACTGAAGAAGCTGCGCACCATGAGCCCCATGAGTGCGGAAGCCACCGTTGTGCGCAACTACCTGGATTGGATGCTGTCCATCCCCTGGAAGAAGCGCAGCAGAATCAACACCGACGTGGTCGCGGCTGAGAAGATACTCGAAGCCGATCACTACGGCCTGGAAAAGGTCAAAGAGCGGATTATCGAATATTTGGCGGTGCAGGCGCGCAGCCCGAAGGTTCGTGGGCCGATTCTATGCCTCGTCGGGCCGCCGGGTGTCGGTAAAACGTCCTTGGGAAAATCCATCGCCAAGGCGACCGGTCGTGCCTTCGTCCGCATGTCTCTCGGTGGTGTGCGGGATGAGGCCGAGGTGCGTGGCCATCGGCGGACCTATATCGGCTCGATGCCGGGCAAAGTCATCCAGGGCATGAAGAAGGCTAAGACGTCCAACCCATTGTTCCTGCTGGATGAGGTGGACAAACTGGGCCAGGATTGGCGCGGCGATCCATCGTCGGCGCTGCTGGAGGTGTTGGACCCCGAACAGAATTCCACGTTCGCGGATCACTACCTGGAGGTCGATTACGATCTATCCGATGTGATGTTCGTCACCACGGCGAACAGCCTGCGCATGCCGCAGCCGCTGCTGGACCGGATGGAGATCATCCGCATCGCCGGGTACACCGAGGATGAGAAGGTCGAGATCGCGAAACGCCACCTGATCAATAAGCAGGGCGAGGCGCACGGCCTCAAGAAGGACGAGTGGAGCATCAGCGAAGAGGCTCTGCGCGATCTGATCCGCTACCACACCCGCGAAGCCGGGGTGCGGAATATGGAGCGGGAGATTGCCAACCTGGCCCGTAAGTCGGTGAAGGAAATCGTCACCAAGAATACGGCTAAGGTCGCGATCACCCGTAAGAACCTCGAAAAATTCGCCGGCGTGCAGAAGTATCGCTACGGCGAGACGGAAGCCGAGGATATGGTCGGTGTCGTCACCGGGCTGGCCTGGACCGAGGTCGGCGGCGAGATCCTCACCATCGAGTCGGTGCTGTTGCCGGGCAAGGGCAACGTCAAAAGCTCCGGCAAGCTCGGTGACGTCATGCAGGAGAGTGTCTCAGCCGCACTCAGCTATGTGCGCAGCAAGTCGATCAGCTTCGGCATCAAGCCGACCTTGTTCGAGAAGCGGGACATCCATGTCCACGTGCCCGAAGGCGCCACCCCGAAGGATGGTCCGTCGGCCGGCGTGGCGATGGCAACAAGCATGATTTCCATTCTCACCGGCATTCCCGTCCGTCGTGACGTGGCAATGACGGGCGAAATCACGCTGCGCGGCCGTGTGCTGCCGATCGGTGGCCTGAAGGAAAAGCTGTTGGCTGCCCTGCGTTCAGGGATCACCACGGTGTTCATCCCGAAGGACAACGAGAAGGATCTCGCCGAGGTCCCGGAGAACGTCAAAAAACATATCGAGATCAGTCCGGTCTCGCATGACGATGAGGTGATTGCCCGGGCACTCGTGCGTCCCCCCGTGGCGATCGAGTGGGTGGAGCCGCCGGAGACTCCGGTTGCGGCGCCTTTGGCCCTGGCGGCATCGCTGCCGCATTAGGGCCTGATATCATCCCAAGGATCGGCCCGTCAGAGACAATCTGACGGGCCGATTTCGTTTGAAATCAACGAAGACCGCAGAAATCCGGGTTTTTTAACGGCGCCAGTCGTTGACGCGCGCGAAAATCC
>JANXLQ010000094.1 GCA_025355085.1 Rhodopila sp. | reverse complement strand
CGAACGACGGCGGCGAACCGCTTTGTTTCTCTAACGTGCCACAGGAAGCCGAAACCGCAGCCGTCATTGCCGAACCCGCATATGCGGACGAAACCGGCGCCCGGTTGGACGATACAGCGGGCGATGCGATGGACCGGATGTTGGCAGCGGAGTCCATGGCCAGCTTTCGCGCCTCGCAGCAGACCAGTGCCGGGGTTGCTCCCGTCCCGGAGGCAGCCGGCCAAGTAACGGAAAAACGGTACCGGGAGATGTTGGCCATAGTGTTGGTCAAGGAGTCCGGGGAAATCACCGACAGCATTCCCGAACTTCCGCCCGAAGAACGAGAGGCCGCGATCCTGCGGGCGGGCACGTTGAGCGGCATGGCGAACCAGTTGCTCATGGGGGGCGATTTGCCGGACGAGCCTGGATCAGAAATCGAGGCAGCGCCAGACGCCCTTCAACCAAGATGATGGCTGACAGCAGGAAAATCGAATGAGCAAAGCTCGACCGGTCGTTCCCGCGGTCATCCTCCTATGGAACGGCGCACTGGTTGTGTTCGCTGCGGAACTTGAATCCGCCGGTGAAAATTGACGTCGAAGTCAAGCTAACCGTCGTCCGAATGCAGGAATCGGCTGGCCCGGTGACGGGTCAGCCGCTTCCTCGGGAACGCTATCGCGTGGGCGGCCGGATTAACCGATTGGTAACACATTCCATGTAGAACGAAAAAACCGGCCGGGAATAGGCCCGACCGGCTTACACGAGGAGAATGGG
Source organism: Rhodopila sp. (assembly GCA_025355085.1). Taxonomy (GTDB): domain Bacteria; phylum Pseudomonadota; class Alphaproteobacteria; order Acetobacterales; family Acetobacteraceae; genus Rhodopila. Next base: position 1,357 of record JANXLQ010000094.1, on the reverse strand, counting down.
ATGCGGAAACATCTCAAACTCTTACTAAGGATAATGGTGAAGATTGACGTCGAAGTCAAGCTAACCGTCGTCCGAAAGTAGGAAGTTGGCTGGCCCGGTGACGGGTCAGCCGCTTCCTCGGGAACGCTACGCGGACATTGCGGTTCCGACCGCCCCCAGACCGGAGAACACGGTTTCAATCCGATCTCCGGGCGTGATGGGGAATTGCCGGGTAAACGACCCGGTCATCACGATCTCTCCGGCCTTCAGGCCTCGTCCAAAGGCAGCCAGCTTACTTGCCAGCCATACAATGGAATGCAGAGGATTACCGAGAACCGCATCGCCCGTGCCGGTGACGACGTGTTGACCGTTGATGCAAACACGCGCCTCGATAGTCGCCAGATCGGCTGGTAACGGCATCGGCGCACCAAGTATCACAGTCTTCTGTTGCGCATTGTCAGCCAGCGCCAACGCAATCTGCTCGGTGAAGGGTCCGCGAGTCTCGATAATCTCCAGCGCGGGATAAACAACGTCGATAGCGGCGCGGGCTTCGTCCAGGCCGATCGTGCCGGAAAGATCGACGCGCAGGCGCATGCAGAGTTCGTTTTCAAACCCCGGAGCGATCAACTCCCCGGCAGCGAAAACGTGACCGGACGGCTTGCTGTCCAGCACACAGCCGAAAACAGGCTCATGGAAGCCGAACTGCTGCTGGATAGCCGGGGCGGTCAATCCGACTTTCCAGCCAATCTGGCGTTCACCAGCGGCGCGACGGCGTTCGATCAGTCCGAGTTGAACAGCGTACGCCTGATCGACGGTGAGTTTGTCGTTATAGGCCGGTGGAAAATAGATGCCCTGTTGGCGGGCCTGCCAGAAGGCCTCGATCAGGCTGTCGTTGTCGATCGTCATTTGTTTTCCCCTTTGGCGGCGCTTGCCAGCCTTCGGCCAGTCGCGTACCGTCCGTGCTGTTATATCGTCAAGGAAGCGTTGCCATGAAAATTCTCGTTGTCCAGGGGGCCGGCATGAATATGCGCGGCAAAACACAAACCGAGATTTTCGGCACAATGACGCTGGACCAATATAACCAGCACATCGTTCAGTACGCCGCCGAACTGGAAATCGAAATCGAGATCTTCCACTCGAACATCGAAGGAGAGGTCATCAACCGGCTTTACGCCGCGAACGACCAAGGTTTCGATGGCGCACTGATCAACCCGGCGGGGTTCTCGCGCGGTTACCCGGCGTTTACCGCCGCGATCAGCCAGATCACGTTTCCGGTGATCGAGGTGCATATCTCCAACCCGGTGCGGCGCGGGCCGGTGTCGGATACAGCGACGGTCAGCCTGGGAATGGTCACGGGGTTCGGCGTGCTGGGGTATTA
>JANXLQ010000077.1 GCA_025355085.1 Rhodopila sp. | reverse complement strand
CCTCGGCTCCGAGGGACAGGTCTAGCACCACGAAGTCGAAACGGTCGCCTCGTTCCAGATGTTCCCGGGTTTCGCCGATGCTGCCTGCGCCGGTGACATGGAAGCCGACCCGTGTCGCCGCATGACTGGCGATGGCACGATCCAGCCGTTGGTCATCGACGACCAGCAGGCGCTGACGTGTCGGCATTCAGAGAAGCCCCCGCCGCTGTCTTCGGCCCGGGGCCGGGAAGAGCCTGAAATGCGAAATGTCGTCTGGCATGTCCGCAGGTTGGCACGCCCGAGGTTAAGGAACGGTTAACGCCGGGCGGTCTGGATTGCTATCGCTTCATTTAATGTGATCTCTTGAATGTATCGGAAAATCGGATGGGCTCTTTTTACGGCTCGTTGCGGGACATCAGGTTGTTCGTATCCGTCTATGAGGAGGGTTCGTTCACCCTCGCGGCGTAGCGAGAGAACACGACGCAATCTGGCGGGTCCCAGCAGGTCCGCAATCTGAAGGTCGGGTTCGGCATTCCCCTGTTTACCCGCGACAAGCGGCGGCGGCGCCTGTTACGGTCGGCCATCGACGTTCTGCGGCTTAATGATGCGCCAGGTCGGGCGATACGGCGTCGCATAGTCGGTCCGTGCGTTTGGCGGAGATGCTGATGCCATGCGGCGGAACTTATGATTCCCGCCGGGATGCGGCGGTCTGTATGGTCGTTGGTCGAAATAGCAGTTCACATTGCGGGTGCGGTGAGCGTGCTCCGTCACGGGCGGAAACGGCCGCGTTCCGACAACAGGACTGTTCAGGGCGATTGCATGTGTAATTTTTCAACATCGCCGTTCGCCCAGCCAAAGCGATAGCCTAAAAAAACAGAAAAATGGAACCACAGATGCACACGGATGCACACAGATAGAGGGGATTTGCGATCTTATCTGTGTGCATCCGTGTGCATCTATGGTTCCGAATTGCTTTCTACAGCGTTCGAGGTCCGGTCGATGATGTATTGACACTTAAATGCGATGGCCCTGGAGGGCACCCCGGTGTGGGCGTCACATTCGGCGTGACTGGCTGGATGTCAAGGCAGGCGTGGTCGTTAACCAGGGGAATCGGGGAGCAACGCTCGACCGCTCGTTCCCGGGTTTCCGCGGTCATCGTTTTCTGGAACGGCGCACTTGTGGTGTTGGATGAGAAGGAATTTCACCACGAAGGCACGAAGGCACGAAGGCACGAAGGCACGAAGTTTTCAGTGAAATCGCCAGGTTTGGCGCAGGTTGTTCGCATCCTTCGTGGCTTCGTGGTGAAACAGGCGCTTGCTCGCACTCCCATGCCGAGCCGGCCAAGGTAGTAAAAAGCCATTCACCCAATCGCCCTGTGCCGGCGGGGGGCGCGACTTGCCGCCGGGGCGGGGGCGGATAACAATCGGGGCGGGACGAAAAGAGGCCAAGAATTATGAACTTCGAATTCCCCGATGAGTTGCTGCAACTCCGGGACCAGGCGCGACGATTCCTGGCGGATCGGTGTCCGCCATCCGTGCCGCGCCGCATCCTGGACACGGACGAACCCTATGCCGCCGATCTGTGGCGCGGAATCGCCGAAATGGGCTGGACCGGTGCGGCGATCCCCGAAGAATACGGCGGCGTTGGCCTGGGCCGTCTGGCGGTTTGCGTGCTGGCGGAGGAACTCGGCCGGGCGGTGGCGCCAGTGCCATTTTCGTCGTCGGTGTATCTGGCGACCGAAGCGATCCTGCTGTTCGGATCGGAGGCACAGAAGCAGACTTGGTTGCCCAAACTGGCGGCCGGGGAAATTATCGGCACGTTCGCGCTGGCCGAACGTCCGGGATCGTCTGACCCGCGGAAGCTGACGGCCACCGTCGCGCCGGGCCGCCTGACCGGAACCAAGTTGGCGGTTCCCGATGGCGACATCGCGGATATCGCAGTGGTCGCGGTGAACGGCGGGTCTGGGGCGTGGCTGCATCTGGTGGACCTAAGGGCCGCCGGGGTGACGCGAGAGACCGTTGCCACCTTCGATCCGACCCGGTCGCATGCCCGCATTGTATTCTCGGGGGCCGAGGCCGATCCGCTGCCGGGCAGTACCGGTCCCGAAACAGTGCGTACCGTGTTGGATTATGCCGCCGTTCCGATGGCGTTCGAGCAGGTTGGCGGTGCGCAGGCCGCGCTGGATATGGCGAACGCCTATGCGAAAGAACGTTTCGCGTTCGGCCGGCCGATCGGGTCGTTCCAGGGGATCAAGCACAAGCTGGCCGACATGTATATTCAAGTAGAGTTGGCGAGATCCAACGCGTACTACGGCGCATGGGCAGTACACACCTCCGCCTCAGAACTGCCCATAGCAGCCTCCGTTGCTCGGATTTCCGCCTGCGAGGCCGGTTGGTTCGTTACTAAGGAGAACATCCAAACTCACGGCGGCATGGGCTTTACCTGGCAGATGGACTGTCATTTGTATTACCGGCGCGCGAAATTGCTCAGTCTGGCGCTGGGTGGGGCGCGGGAGTGGAAGCACCGTCTGGTGGACGAACTGCGCGCCCGCAATACGACTGGCCTGGAGGCCGCATAACATGGATTTCGATGACACACCGGATGAAGCCGCCTTCCGAGCGAAAGTGCGGGCTTTTCTTGATGGGAATGCGGAGCGGCGGAAGCCAGGCGAGGTCGAAGGGTATCGGCGGGGTCAGGACACGCCGGGGGCGATGGAGCGGGCGAAGGATTTCCAACGGCGGAAATTCGACGCGGGATTTGTCGGTATTCACTGGCCGGCGGAATGGGGCGGGCAAGGCGGCACACCGATCCAACACGTCATCTATAATCAGGAAGAAGCCAAATACGATGTGCTGAGCGGCATCTTCGGGATCGGCATCAATTTGGCTCAGCCGACGATCTGTACCTGGGGTACGCCGGAACAACGCGCCCGCTTCGTCAAACCGGCGATGCGGGCCGACGAGGTCTGGTGCCAGTTGTTCAGCGAACCGGGCGGCGGGTCCGATCTCGCGGCCTTGCGGACGCGGGCTGAGAGGGATGGCGACGCATGGGTTATCAACGGCCAGAAGATTTGGAACTCCGGCGCGCATTACAGCGATTTCGGCATTCTGGTTGCGCGCAGCAATCCGGATGTGCCGAAGCATGAGGGGCTGTCGTTCTTCATTTTGGACATGAAGACCCCCGGCATCGAAATCCGGCCGATCCGGCAGGTTTCCGGGTCGTCGCATTTTAACGAGGTGTTTTTTACCGACGTCCGCATCCCCGATAGCCGCCGGGTGGGGCCGGTCGGTGCCGGCTGGAAAGTGGCACTGACGACCCTGATGAACGAACGGCACGGGATGCGCGATGCGCCCGGTCCGGACGTTGCGGAACTGTTTCGGCTTGCACAGGAGATCGAGCTGGAGGACGGGCTGGCGATCGATGACTCGGCGGTGCAGGAAAAACTGGCGGAATTCTACACACGTTCCCAGGCGCTGAAGTTTACCAAGTTTCGCGGCATCACGGCGTTGTCGAAGGGTCAGACTCCGGGGCCGGAATCGTCGATTATCAAGGTGGTTGCCGCGAACAAGTTGCAGGACATTCTTGCCTATGGCCTGGACATGATCGGCATGGCTGGTCCTGCGATGGGCGACCTGATGCCGGTGGCAGGCATTTTCGAAGAGGCTTTGCTGTATTCGCCGGCGTTACGTCTGGCCGGGGGAACCGACGAAATCATGAAAAACATTATCGCCGAACGCGTGCTGGGTCTGCCGCAAGATCCGCGCGCCGACAAAGGACTTCCCTTCCGCGACATCCCGACAGGGGCACGCAAATGACCATGCACGCGCTGCATCGTTTCTTTTGGCCCGAATCGATCGCGGTGTTGGGGGCGTCGCCGGATCTGCATCGGATTCGCGGGCGTTTGTTGCATCAATTGCGGGAGAACGGGTTTCCCGGGCGTATCCTGCCGATCAATCCCAGCTACCAGGATATCGACGGGCTGCGATGCTATCCTTCGATTGCGGCGGCGGCGGCGGTGGGTGCGGCGGCGGGCGGCGTGGACCTTGCTCTGATCGCCATTCCCGCCGCCGGTGTCGCGGCGGCGGTGGAAGAATGTGCCAGGGCCGGTGTTAAAAATACGCTGATCATCTCTTCGGGTTTTGCCGAAGAAGGCGGCGCGGCGGGCGACATGCAGGCCGAACTTCTGGCGATCACGCAACGAACCGGCATTCGCGCATGCGGGCCGAATTGCGAGGGGTATTACAACGCACTCGGGCGTGTGGCCACGACGTTCAGTCCTACGGTCGAAACGAAAGAAGACGATTCCCGCGTGCTGGTCTCTGACAAGCGGATCGGGGTGATCGCGCAATCGGGCGGCATCGGGTTCGCGCTGTTCAACCGGGGCAAGGCGGCGGGTCTGGGGTTCAGCTATGTGATCTCCACCGGTAACGAGGCGGACCTGGGGATGGCCGATTTCCTCGACTACATGGTGGAGGACCCGCACACGCATGCGGTGATGCTGTTCTGCGAGGCGGTGCGTGACGGTGCCGGTTTCGTTGCGGCGCTGGAAAAGGCCCGCCGGCTGGGCAAGCCGATTATCGCCATTAAGGTTGGCCGGTCCGATGCGGGCACCAGGGCGACGGCATCGCATACGGCGTCGCTGTCCGGGTCGCATGCGGCGTATCGCGCGGTGTTCGAACGCTACGGCGTGATCGAGGCCGAGGATGCCGACGAGGCGGTGGCGATTGCCGGTCTGGTGCTGACCTGCCCGCTGCCGAAGGGGCGCCGTGCGGGGATTATCACCGTGTCGGGCGGTGGGGGCGCGTGGATGGCGGACATTTTGTCGGCGCATGGGCTGATCGTGCCGCATTTGCCGGCGGAGTCTCAGGCGGCACTGCGGCCGCTGATGCCGTCGTACGGCGCGTCGGGGAACCCCGTCGATGTGACCGCGCAGGGATCGAACACCGGGCCGGCGATGATGACGGTGATGGAACATCTTGCCGGATCGGATGAGATCGACATGGTGGTGCTGGTCACGTCCCTGGCCAGCGAAACGCGGGTGTCGCTGGATGCCGCCCGCATTCGCGCGGTGGCGGCAAGCTGCGGCAAGCCGATGACGGTATGGACCTATACGTTGCCCTCGGCGTTCGGGCGGGAGGCGGCGGCTGGGTGCGGACTGTTCATGCACAGCAACCTTCGTAACGTCGGTGTGGCGTTGGGCAAGCTGGCGGGATACGCCGAATCGTTGCAGCGATCGTTGCCGGAACCGTTCCGCGCGGTGTCGGGCCGTTTGTATCCCGGGTTGCCCGCGGTGGTGCCGGAATATCTGGCCAAACAGGTGCTGGCCGCATGGCTGCCCGATTCGCGGGAGGCGTTGGCCGCGTCGGCGGAGGAAGCGGCCGATGCGGCGCAGCGTCTGGGTTTTCCGGTTGCGCTGAAAGTGCAGTCGCCGCAATTGCCGCATAAGACAGAGGCTGGCGGCGTTCGGTTGCATCTGGGGGATCGCGCGGCGGTGGCGGGTGCCTATACGGCGATGCTGGCGGATGTCGCGCGTCATGCGCCCGATGCAACGATCGATGGGGTTCTGGTGCAGCGCATGGCCCCCAAAGGTCATGAACTGGTCATCGGCATGGTCGATGACGCGACGTTCGGGCCGATCATGATGCTGGGCTTTGGCGGCACGACGGTGGAGTTGTTCGGCGATGTCGTTCATTCCCCGGCACCGGTGGACGATGCCGAGGCGATGCGGATGATTTTGTCGTTGAAATCCGCGCCTTTGTTGACCGGGTTTCGTGGTTCGAAGCCGATCGATCTGGCGCCGGTGGCAGCGTTGGTGGCGGCTTTGTCCAGGGCGGCTTTGACTTTGCGGGATCAGGTCAGGGAATTCGAGTTGAACCCGGTTATCGTGCATACGGATGGCTCCGGTCTGACGGTTGCCGATGCGTTGTTGACGATGAGGGAGTAAGTCATGCTCAGTATAGAACCGGCGGGCGAGATACTCGGTGCCACCGTTCGCGGCGCCGATCTGGCGCAGCCGCTGTCCGCTGCCGATTTTGGCCGGATACTGCTGGCGCTGGGGCAACACGGTGTGCTGCGGTTTCCGGACCAGACGCTGGATATTGGCGATGTAAAACGATTCTCGGAGCTGTTTGGGGAAATACAGGGAAATCCTATCAGAGCGGTGGATGGGGCGCAGGCTTATCCCGAGGTGGGTATTTTGTCTAACGTGAAGGAAAATGGCGCCTATATTGGCAGTCCCGACGCCGGACAGGACTGGCATACCGATATGTCGTATCGGGAGACAATCGGTTTCGTGAACGTGCTGTACGGTATTCGTATTCCTCGCCGTCACGGTGTGCCGCTGGGCGGAACGGAATTCGCGAACACGCAGGCGGCGTACGAGGCTTTGCCGCAGGAGATCAAGGCCAGGCTGGAGGGGATGACGGTCACACATAATTTTGAGAAATTCTGGGAGCATATGCGCCGGGACAAGGCCAGCGGGCGGCCGGCGATGACGGACGAACAACGTAAACGCCGTCCGCCGGTGGTGCATCCGGTGTTCCTGACGCATCCCATCACCGGGCGTAAGGTGCTGTATTGCAACGAAGGCTATGCCGTCCGCATCAATGAACTCCCCGAGGCCGAAAGCGACGCGATGTTGGACTATCTGTTCCGGCATCAACTGGACATGCGGTTTCGGTACAAGCATGATTGGAATGAAAACGATCTTTTGATCTGGGACCATCTTGGGACGATCCATCGCGCGATCGCCGATTACGGCCCGGACGAAATCCGGCTGATGCGGCGTTGTCAGGTGATGGCGACCAAAGTCTTCGATCGGGCGTTTCTGGTTCCTGCGCTGGAGGCGGCGGGTGTTTGATTGCCGGTGCGATACGGACGGGTGAAGGAACGCCGAACCGCCTGAGCTTGCCAGGGCGCTCGGCTACGCGCGATCATGGCGCATCGATAAACGGGGAGATCCGACCATGCGCTGGGTGCGCTTCAGTAAAGACGACGCAGTGTCCTATGGCTCAATGAACGGCGAGCACATCACCGAAGTGCGTGGCGAACCCTGGGGCGACGCCACGCCAACCGGACGGACATTCAGCCTTCAGGAGGTGAAGCTGGAGGTGCCGGTGATCCCGCGCACCTTCTACGCAGCGGGGATAAACTATGCCGCCCACATCCGGGAAATGGCCCACAAACGCGGCGTCGAACCCGTGTTCCCGGAGAAAGCCGACATCGGTTACCGAGCCAACAACGCGTTGATCGCGCATGACGAACCGGTGGTGATCCCGCACCACGCACCGCCCAAAATCAATTATGAGGGCGAACTGGTCGTGGTCATCGGCAAGAAGGTCAAGCACCTGACCGAAGCCAACGCCATGTCCTGCGTGTTCGGCTATACCATCGGCAACGATGTCAGCGAACGCACCTGGCAGCGCGGCGACCGGACCTTCTGGCGCGGCAAGAACACCGACACGTTCAAACCGATGGGGCCGTGGATCGAAACCGATGTCGAGCTCGATGCGATGGAGACCACCATCCGGGTTAACGGCAAAGAAGACATAGTTTTCAAAACCAACGACATGATCTTCGGCATCGCCCACTA
>JANXLQ010000020.1 GCA_025355085.1 Rhodopila sp. | reverse complement strand
CCTGGAAACCCTCGGCGATTGGACGATCGAAATCATCAAACGGCCGGATACCGCCAAGGGTTTTGTGTTGCTGCCCCGCCGCTGGGTAGTTGAACGGACCCTGGCCTGGTTGAACCGCAACCGACGCTTGGCCAAGGATGTGGAGGCGACAATCGAGAGTGCGACGACCTGGCTCTATATTGCCAGCGTCAAACTGTTGTCACGCCGTTTGGCTGCGGCCTGAACGACGTTTGAAAACGGAATATATGGAAAGTCAGAGGGTTGGCATTACGAAATCGATTCTAATCAGACACTACTGCGCGGCGCGTTTGGCTGTCGGTTGATCCGCGCCGGTTTGTCGATAGAGGCCAGGTGCGGGCGGTCCATCGACAATCAGGGCGCCGGCAAGACCACGCTCCATCCGGCTCAGCGCGTGATCGACCAAGACGAAGCGCCCTGGCACAGGCAAGGAAATGTCCACCACGGTGGCACCGCCGGGCGGCACGGAAATCGTCTGCACGCTGTTCAGAGGCGGACTGGTGAGGCTGCCGGCGCTGTAAACATGGTCGAAAATTGTGCCGATCACATGGAAAGAGGAGGTGAAGTTCGGCCCCCCCACGCCAAAGTAAATACGCACTGTTTCGCCGGTCTTCGCATGCAGCGGATATTCCGCGGTAAGAGCGCCGACAGCGCCATTGAAAATAAAGTATTCCGGGTGCTCGTCTATCAACTTATCGACGCTGAATTCCTGCAGACCATTCTTGCCGTAGGCTTCAGCGGTATATATCTCTCCTTGCATGACGTAGAATTCACGATCGACCTTGGGCAGACCGCCAACCGGCTCCACCAGGATCATGCCGTACATGCCGCTGGAGATATGATTGGCCACCATCGGTGTGGCGCAGTGATAGACATACAGTCCCGGCTGGGTCGCCTTGAAGGTAAACGATTTTGCCTCACCCGGTGCCACGTCGGTCAGCACCGCACCGCCGCCCGGCCCGGTCACCGCATGCAGATCGATGTTATGCATCATCACGCTGTCAGACGCATTCTTCAGGCTGAGCACAACGGTATCGCCCACGCGCACCCGCATCATCGGTCCCGGAACCTTGCCGTTGAACGTCCAGAAATCGTAGGTGGTGTTATCGGCAAGCCGGCCGATACGCTCTATAGTCTCTAGTTCGTAACGAACCGTAGTCGGCCCGCGTTCGGCGATTGGCGGCGGCAGGTCGGCGGGATCGCGTGCAATGCTGACGCCGGTGTCGGCGACCTTCGCAATGGCGGCCTCAACCTTGATTATGCCCTCCATGCCGGCCTCTCGGTGACCGCTGACTGAGCAGAAATAAGTAAACGTGCCGATGTCGGTGGCGTGCAAACTCAGTGTGCTGCTGGCGCCGGGGCCGGTGACGCGCTGTGACGCGACGTGGAGGTCGGGCAGGACGATGTCATGCTCAGCGCCCTCGCCATTGATGAGAGTGATCTGTACAATGTCGCCCTCATGCACGGTCAGGGTCGGATTGACCTTGCCGTCGATGTCGCCGCCCTTGCCGATATAGACCATTTTGCCCTGGGCGATTCCGCTGCGCAGGGTGAAAATCGCGTTCGGCATGGCATGTGCCATTGCCATTGAATCGGCCGGCAGGGCCGGCGTGGCGGCGATTACCGGATACGCCGCGAATAGCGGCAGGCACATCGCGGAGGCAAGCAATGCCACCCGCATGGATTTTACGCTCATGGCCTGATTCCCTGGCTTGGACACAGGCCGGTCTTATAAGTGGTAATTTTGTAATGCTTTGATTTCGATCAAGCCGGCGGAAGATCGTCGCGAAGGGGCGGGCAGTGCGGCCAGCTAACTGTGCGCATCAAACGCCTGCCGCCCGTTGCGCGTATCCATGATGACCGGGAGGGCTGCTCCCGGCCATCATGGTGAGAGACGATTCCTAACTATTCGGCCCCCGTTCCATCGAGACCGGCTGCCAGCGGCGCAAATTAGACTTCATCAGCACCGCCGGGTTAACGCAGCTCATCGGCCACTTTCCCCCCAGGATCAGCCGCAGTTCCCGCCCGACATGACGCTTTCGGGCCGGATCGAACCGTGCCGACGCGGATGCGGTGTGGGCTGATAAAGTAACGTTCGGCATCCCCAGGATCGGGTTGTTGTTGCCCGGCGGCTCGATCTCCAGCACGTCGAGGCCGGCATGGGCGATCCAGCCCTCGGACAATGCCTTGATTAGTGCCGATTCCTGCACTGTCGGACCGCGGCCGGTGTTGATGAACACGGCGGTCTTCTTCATTTGACGAAAATGTTTCTCCATCAGCATGCCTTCCGCCTCAGGAGTCGCGGGCGCGTGCATCGAAATGAAATCCGACTGCGACAGAACGTCTTCCAGCGTCACGGGCAGCACGCCGTGTTCCACCATTACCAGTTCCTCGATGAACGGGTCATAGGCGATCACCCGCAGGCCGAACGGTTTCGCCCGCTTCGCCACCGCGCGCGCCACATGTCCGAACGCGATCAACCCCAGGGTCTGGCCCATCAACCGAGGGATCTGCAACAGCGCCGGCCGGCCTTCGCGCCAACGGCCTTCGCGGACCATGCGATCCTGCTCCAGCGTGCGGCGATGCGATGCCAGCAACAGCATCATCGCGTGGTCGGCGACTTCCTCGATGAACGTATCGGGGCAGTTCGTTACCGGCATGCCCCGCGCCGTCGCCGCCACCACATCGACACTGTCCACACCCACGCTACCAAGCACAATCGCTCGGCATTTTTCCGGCAATCCCTGCACGACCTTAGTGGAGAATTTCATGCCTTTGCCGTAGATGACGTCTGCATCCCGGGCGAAGCTGATGAATCCGTCTTCATCCGTCGGTCCTTCGACGATTTCCGCATCTATGCCTTCCAGTTCTCCCATTTCATAGTCATAGCCGCCGCCAGCGGTCGTGAAGCTGGCCCCGGCCGGGGTCGCAATCTTGAATTTTGCCAATGTCTGTCTCCTGTTATGACGTTTCGATCTTATTGCCCCGTCTTGTGACGACGGGCGGGCGGGTCCGCGTTATAACTTGGGCGGGCGTGCGCGAACGGCTTTCTCATTCACGTCTATCCCCCAACCAGGACCGGTGGGCAGGACGAACTCGCCGTTCTCGATTGTCGGGACAACCGTATAGAATTCGTCCCGCCAGGGCGCGCTGTCGATGTCGATCTCCATAACCCGAAAATTCGGCACGATGGCACTGAACGTCGCGCTGATGGCGCTGCACAGATGGCCGTAGAAATTGTGCGGCGCGACGTTGACCTCGTAAACATCGGCCATCGACGCGATCTTCACGGACTCCCCCAATCCGTTCCAAATGACATCGACGATTGCCACATCGGTCGCGTAATGGTCGAAGAACGGCTTGAACTCGCGCCGCCCGTGCAGCGTCTCACAGGACGCGATAGGGCAGGGGGCGGAACGCTTGATTTCCGCCAGAGCCGCCGCGTCATGCGTATCGATTTCCAGCCAGGTCAACCCGGCCGGAGCCACTGCCTCCGCCAGCCGCTTGTACCCCTCGGTCTTGAAGTTGAAGTTGAGATCGAGGTGGATGCCCATGTCCGGCCCTACAGCCTCGCGGATCGCCATCAACTGATCGGTCACCCCGCGCGCCAGCTTGTTGTCCCAGTTCAGCTCCGGCCATCCCGCCGTCCGGCCAAACCCGGGAACGTAGGATGACAGCCGCCCGTCCGCCATCGGCAAGATATTGGTCTTTAAGGCGCGATACCCCAGGTCTCGCACCTCCCGGGCATGCCGGGCAAGATCATCGTAAGTGCGCAATTCCGGCACACCCATCAAGGCGGCATTGCGCACCCGGTAGGTCCCGAAATGCGACCAGTACACCGGAATACGCTCCCGGATCGGTCCACCGAACAGTGCAGCCACCGATACGCCGTATGCTTTGCCCGTAACGTCAAGCAGTGCGTTCTCAATCGCGGCGATCGCCTGTTGATTCAACCCGCCCCGCGACTGCCGCGTAATGACATGCAGATGCTGCGTCACTTGCTCGAACCGGCGAGGGTCTCGGCCGATCAGTATCGGAGACAGGCCTTTGATGACGTCGGATAGCCCCGTGCTGCCGAAACTTTCGTTAAACTCCGACCAGCCGGCAATACCGTCGTCGGTGCTTACCTTCAGGAAGGAAAACATCCGCCAGCCGGCGTCGGCCTGAAGCGTTTCGACCTGTGTGATCTTCATTGGTTCCCCCCGGACGGGATGATCGCGCTACCACGTCACGGATGGAGTCCAAGCACGCCCGGCACCCCGGGGCAAGTTTTGCACATTGAGTATTCCCGGAGACATCGGGCCTCGGGGTCAGCGGGCCAGTCGCACGGGAACGCCTTTCGACGCCGGCGTCTTGGACGCCTTATCATGCAGCCATAATGGAATTAGGCTGTTCATCTCTGGATAATACCCGCCAACACACCCGTCGGGCAGGTCGAATGGTGTGACAGACAAGCCGCCGATCTCCCGATGGACCCCATCGCCGGCGTCCGACACGAGGCCGGCGATATCGCCCTCGCGCAGCCCCTGACGGGCCATATCGCCGGGATTGATCAGCAGGACGGCGCGCGATCCGTCCAGGCCGCGCAGCCGGTCGCTGAAGCCATAAATCGTGGTATTGAACTGATCGTTGGATCGCATCGTAATCAGATTAAAACGACCTGGCGCATCGCCAGTCCCGAGTGCAGAAAGCACGGTCGGACAGGTGAAGCCAGCCTTCCCACTCTGGGTTTTCCACACGCGATCGCGTGCGCTGTTGCCCCGGTAAAATCCGCCCGGTTCGAACATGCGCGCGTTGAAGTCATGAAATTGGTCGGGATAGGTCTCGGCAATCAGATCCCGCACTACGCCATAATCGGCGGTCCACTCCTCCCAGCGCCATTTCGGATGTGCCGGCAGCGTCGCCTTCGCCAGGCCCGCGACAATCGCCAGTTCGGACAAAAGATGCGGGCTCGCAGGGGTGCGTTTGCCGACCGAACCATGGATATGACTGAAACTATCTTCGATCGTCACGTTCTGCGGGCCGCTTGCCTGCATATCCAGTTCGGATCGTGCGAGGCAGGGCAGAAGATAGGCGGTTCGGCCGGGAAAGAGATGGGTCCGGTTCAGCTTGATCGCGATCGACACGGTCAATGCCATTTTCCCCCAGGCGGCCTCCATCGCCTCACGTTCCGGTACAGCGCGCAGGAAATTGCCGCCCAGGCCCAGAAATGCCCGCACCGATCCATCGATGATACCCCGGCATGCATCCACTGTCGTTCGGCCGGTGTCGCGCGGTGGCTGAAAATCGAACAGCGCCGCCAGCCTGTCGAGGGGAACGAGTTCAGGCTTTTCCGATATCCCCACAGTCCGTTGTCCCTGCACGTTGGAATGACCGCGAACCGGCGAAATACCTGCACCGGGTCGTCCGATATTACCCTTTAGAAGTAAAAAATTCACCAGCATCCCGATGCTTTGGGACCCATGCACATGCTGCGTCAGCCCCATGCCGTAAACGCCGATCGTTCGTTCGGCATCGATATAGACGCCGGCTGCCTTTTCCAGATCGGCCCGGTGAAGGCCGGACACCCGCTCGATTTCGTTCCAGCCAGCGGCGGTCACGGCATTGGCAAAAGCGTCGAAATCACGCGTGTGTCCGGCAATAAAGCTCCGATCGAGAATCCCCGGCTTTCCCGAATCCAGTCGTTGCCGATCGACGGCAAGCACATGTTTGCATAAGCCCATCAAGGCCGCGATGTCGCCGCCCGGGCGAACCTGTAAATACATGTAGGACAGGGCGGTTCCGTGCCCGGTGAGCATCTCGATCGGATTTTGCGGATTAACGAAATGCTCCAGTCCTTTTTCCCGCACCGGATTGAAGGTCACGATCTTGCAGCCGCGTTTAACGGCATTCTGTAGCGGATGAAGGAAGCGCGGACTGTTGGACCCGGGATTCTGCCCGAAATAAAAAATCGCATCGCAATGGTCGAAATCTTCCAACACACAGGTGCCGACGGGCGAACCGATTGCGGCCTTCAATCCAACCGACGTTGTTTCGTGGCACATATTGGAACTGTCGGGCAGATTATTGTGCCCGTAGAACCGCGCGAACAGAGAATAAATATACGATGTCTCCAAACTCGCCTTGCCCGATGCGTAAAAAATCGCTGAACGGGGATCGAGCAATTTTAGCTCCCGGGCAATCCCGCCAAAAGCCTCGCTCCAATCGCAGGCAACATATTTGTCAGTGACGGTATCGTATCGGAGTGGCTCAGTCAGCCGGCCCTGCATTTCAAGATCGTAATCCTGCCATGTCCGAAGTTCTGTTACGGTATGTTTGGTAAAAAATTCCGGCGTGCAGCGGTCGCGCGTCAACTCCCAAATCGTCGATTTCGCTCCGTTTTCGCAAAATTCGAAGATATGGGGATGCGCGGGCTTTCCCCATGCGCATGAAGAGCACATAAAGCCCTTGTTTTTGTTCTGACTTACTAACGTCTCGATAACGGCGGGGGTTGCGAGTTCCCTCGCGAAAACGTGGCCGATCCCTTTTAGGGAACCCCAACCCCCGGCCGGGCCGTCATAATGCCTGGTATTCGGCCGTGATCCGTCCATTGTCGTCGCTCCTGGTTCGTATTTGCGGGTAACGCGCATCGCGGGGGTGGGGTTTCTTCCGGCAGCCGAAACGGCGCCTGTTAGGGTGGGACGTTGCTGTTGACGCCCGGCCGGCGTAATCGAAAGGCGTTGGTGCGCCGAACGTAAAAGACCAAATCAGCGGCGACTGGCGGCGACGGGATGGGGCGACAGGCAATGACGATCACGATCTACGGCATCAAGGCGTGCGATACGATGAAGAAGGCGCGGGCGTGGCTTGACGATCGTGGCCTGGAGTACGCCTTTCACGACTATAAAGCCCGTGGGGTCGGACGTGACCTGCTGGAGGATTGGGTGCATTCAGTGGGGTGGGAGACGCTGCTCAACCGCGCAGGCACGACGTTCCGCAAGCTTCCGGACGAAAACAAGACAGCTTTGGACGGCGGGAAGGCAATCGCGCTGATGCTCGCCCAACCATCCATGATCAAGCGCCCCGTAATGGATGTGGACGGCACCCTGATCGTCGGCTTTAAGCCTGAGACCTACGATGCCCGGTTTCGCCAAAGCGCAGG
>JANXLQ010000019.1 GCA_025355085.1 Rhodopila sp. | reverse complement strand
CTCCCACATCGTGGCCAACGAAGGCGGCGCCCCGGGCGCGCTGGCAGGCGTGGTCATCCTTGGCCTGCAGGGCGAACGCGGCATGTTCGACAGCGCCACGATGAAAGCCGCCCTGCGGGAGAAACGGCGGAACGCGCCGCCGCAGACCCTTGTGGCGGTGGAGCAGACCGCCAACGCCGGCGGCGGTTCGGTGTGGCCGTTGGGGCTGCTGACCGAGGTACTGGCCGCTGCCCATGCCGAGGGCATGAAGACCCACATGGACGGTGCGCGGTTGCTGAACGCCGCGGTCGCCTCCGGCGTGACGGCATGCGACATGAGCCGCCATGCAGATTCGGTTTGGCTCGATTTCACCAAGGGCCTCGGGGCGCCGCTTGGTGCCGTGCTGTGCGGGCCGGAAGCGTTCATCGATGAGGCGTGGCGCTGGAAGCAACGGCTGGGCGGATCGATGCGGCAGGCGGGGATTTGCGCGGCGGCGTGTCTGTATGCGTTGGACCACAATGTTGACCGGCTGGTTGAGGACCACACCAACGCCCGGCATCTGGCGCGGGGCTTGGCGCAAGTGGCAGGGCTGATGGTGGAACAGCCGGAGACGAACCTCGTGTTCTTCGACACGCGCGGCAGTGGATTGACGGCGGACGAACTGGCAGGCCGCGTGCGTCAACTGGGCGTGCTGGTTTCGACCGTTGGACCCTATCGGGTGCGGGCCTGCACCCACCTGGATGTCGATGCGGCAGGCGTGGACCTCGCGGTGCAGGCGATCTCTGCGGCGCTGCGATAAGCAGCCTGACGATACAAGCAGGCGTACGGGCAGGCGTTGGGTGTCTTTGGTCTGGATGCGCCGGGCTTGCAACGTCGTTGCAACTAAAATAGTTCGTCCGGTTTACTTCCTGTTAACCCTCTTTCGATAGCTTTCCCGGATAACACACCAGGAGAGCTTTGTGCGCCGTTTGCCTGCTTCACTGCTTTTGCTCGTATTGACCCTTTCGGTATGGGCCAATTCAGGGGTGCCGGCCGATGCGGCAACACCCTTATCTTCCAAGCCGGCATCTTCCAAGCCCACATCGTCCGAAGCCGTGCCGGGACGCCATCCGCGCCAAACGTGGGAGCAGCATTTCGTGCAGGCGAATGCCGCCCACGATGGACACCTGACGCCGGAGGAGGCCAGGGGTGGCTTTCCACTGGTCGCCAGGCATTTCGAAGATATCGATGCGGACCACAAAGGCTATGTCACGCAGAACGACTTGCGGGCCTGGCGCATCATGAAAAAAGCGGCGCACCGGCTGGCGCATCCACCGGACGACACGGTGAAGCCGCGTAATGCTATGCAGCTTGTTCCGCTTCGTCAGGTTCCCTTCAGCCACGGGCGGTCATAAAAGCGAGGAAGCGATTTGGCGTCGCTGTTTGTTGGGCCGAACGCGGCGTGGGGGTAGGTCAGCGTCGGCGATTTCCCCCTTGGGCAAGGCGATTTGATATTCCAACCGGCCCCGTATTACGCACCTGCACAAAAAAACCTTGCAATTCCCCGGCGCTTGGACGATATACGGCTTGTCTTTCCGTGATTGCGTGATTAACGGGCGCTCTTCCTCGTCCGAAATTCCGGAAATTTCCATCCGAAAACCGTTCGTCCCCATTTAATCGCGCGGGGCGACGAACTTTCAGGCGCTTTCCGTTCACAGACCGTGGCGGGCGCTGGAGCATATCTGCGTCTTGACCCAAAATACTTTTGCGGCACTCGGCCTTGCCGAGCCCATTCTGCGCGCCATTGAGTCGTGCAAGTTCGTGATTCCGACCCCCATCCAGGCCGATTCCATCCCGCCACTGCTGGCGAACAAGGATCTGCTCGGTGTCGCCCAGACCGGCAGCGGCAAGACCGCCGCCTTCGCTCTGCCTATCCTGCAGCATCTCAATGCCCAGTCGATCCGCCCGGCGCCGTTCGTGGCCCGTGCCCTTATCCTCGCACCGACGCGTGAGCTGGCCCTGCAGATCGACGAAACCGTCCGCGCGCTGGCCGTTAACCTGCGTCTTCGCACGGTTGTCATCATCGGCGGAGCCTCTCGCTTCAAGCAGGTCGAAGCCATGCGCCGTGGCGCCGACATCGTCATCGGCACCCCCGGCCGCGTATGCGACCTGATGCAGACCCGCGAGCTCGTGCTCGGTGCCGTCTCCCAGTTCGTGCTGGATGAGGCCGACCGCATGCTCGACCTGGGCTTCATCAAGGACATCCGCCGGATTGTCGCGGCCCTGCCGCCGCATCGTCAGTCCTGCCTGTTCTCCGCCACCATGCCGGCCGAGGTCGCCAGCCTGGCGAACAGCCTGCTGCGCGATCCCATCCGTGTGGAAATCGCCCGCAAGGAAGAAACCGCACCGAAGATCGAGCAGTTCGTGCATCACCTGAACCAGAGCGGCAAGCAGTCGCTGCTGCTACAGATGTTGCAGGATGAGGCTCTGTCCCGGGTGATCGTGTTCACCCGCACCAAGCACGGCGCCAACAAGGTCGCCAGCGTTTTGGAAAACGCCGGCATCCAGGTGAACGCCATCCACGGCAACAAGAGCCAGCCGCAACGCGAGAAAGCCCTGAAGGACTTCCGTAGTGGCCGAGCCCGCGTTCTGGTCGCCACCGACATCGCCGCGCGCGGTATCGACGTGACGGGCATTTCCCACGTCATCAACTTCGACCTGCCGGTTGAAGCCGAGAGCTACGTTCACCGCATCGGCCGCACCGCGCGCGCCGGCGCAGCGGGCATCGCGATCAGCTTCTGCGATCCGTCCGAAAGGCCGGTTCTCCGCCAGATCGAACGTCAGATGAATTTCTCCATTGCCGTTGTGGGCGACGCACCGCCGCCGATGACGCATCAGCAGAGCCGCCCTGCCGCTCCTGGACAGGCGCAACGTCGCAGGTACAACGATCGTGGCGGCCGGGG
>JANXLQ010000016.1 GCA_025355085.1 Rhodopila sp. | reverse complement strand
AGTGCGGCGCGATGGCGTGCGCGAGTCAACGGCGGCGGCCCGCTGGATTCCGTCATTCGTCGCGCGGCCGCGGCCAGTTGGGCGCGCAGTTCGTCCATGCCGAGACCGGTTTTCGCACTGATCCGCAGGGCGCCGTCCGGGCCGGGATGGCCGAGATCGGCCTTATTGGCGATCACCAGATGCCCGGGATTTTCTGGCGGCGGCCACCCGGCCTCAACCACCGTCATCGTCAGATCGGCGTTCTTGACGTGGAGAAGGGCGCGGCGAACGCCCTCGGCTTCGATGGTGTCGGTGGTTTCGCGCAACCCGGCGGTATCGACCAGCGTGACCGGCACGCCACCGAGCACCACACGGGTTTCGAGGGCATCGCGGGTGGTCCCGGGAATGTCGGACACGATCGCCACGTCGCGTTCAGCCAGGGCATTGATCAGGGTGGATTTGCCGACGTTGGGCGCACCGGAGATGGCGAAGAACAGGCCCTCCCGCAGTTTCTCGCCGCGTCCGGCATCGTCCAGATGGGTGCGGATTTCGGCATGCACGGTGCGTAATGTGGCCAGCAACTGGTCCTCGACCTCCGGCGGCAGGTCTTCGTCCGGGAAGTCGATCAACGCTTCCTGATAGGCCAGAATTCCGCGCAACCGGTCGGTCCAATCCTGGTACAGCGCCCCGAGCGCGCCTTCGAGCTGCCGTAGGGCCTGGCGACGCTGAGCTTCGGTTTCCGCCGCGATCAGGTCGTGGACGGCCTCGGCTTCGATCAGGTCCATGCGGCCGTTGAGGAAGGCGCGGCGGGTGAATTCGCCCGGTTCGGCGGGGCGCAACCCGGCCTCGGTCAGCGCATCCGCCACGCCGTCGATAACCGCTCGGCCGCCGTGCAGGTGCAACTCCGCGCAATCCTCGCCGGTGTAGGTGCCGGGACCGGGGAACCACAGCACCAGCGCGTGGTCGAGCATCGCGCCGGAGGGATCGCGCAGCCGCCGCAGCGACGCATGGCGCGGGGCGGGCAGCGTGCCGCCGCACAAAGCGGCAACCCCCGGCCCGGACGCCGGCCCACTGAGCCGCATCACTGCGATGGCAGCGTGGGCAGACCCGGAAGCGAGAGCAAAGATGGTGTCGGTGGACATGGTCGTTCTACTCAGCCGCCCAATCGCATCACGTGAATGGCGCCCGCCGGCAACCGTTCCGCCAGGTTCCCGAGATGCGCATGATGTGTCAAAGCGATCACCTGGACCTGATGACTCAGTGTCACAAGTGCCTCCAGCGTCGCCGTCGTGCGGGGATCGTCGAATGTCTGCAACACATCGTCGGCAATAAACGGCAACGGCGAGGTGGCCGCAGCATAATCCTCCAATGCGGCGATCCGCAGCGCGAGGTAAAGCTGGTCGCTGGTTCCCTCGCTGAGCTGATCCAGTGCCTTGCGCGTCACGCCGTCAGCTTCCAGCGCCACCATGGTTTGGCCGTCCTTGGTTTCCTCGATCTTCACTCCGGCATGGACACCGCCGGTGATGGCGCGGAACACCGCCCCGATGCGGGCCAAAAGCGGCTGATCCGCGCCACTGGCCTGTCGGTCGAGCGCCGCCTGCAACAACGCGTAGGTCGCATGCAGCACCAGGGCTTCCTCCGCCGTCCGGGACAACATCGCCTGAGCTGCCTCCCGCCGCTGCGCCGCCTCTGCCGCCTGCAGGCCTGTACCGGCTTGCTCCAACGCGGCAGCGGCGGCGGAGTTGGCTTCCCGTGCCGCCTCAATCAATGGCGCGCGTTCGGCGTGGCTGGCATCGATGGCGGCAACCCGAGCCGCATCCGCGTCGGCCGTGGTTTCAGCCGCGCGTCCAGTCAAAGATTCCACACTCAACCCGCCGCCTTGCACCGCCAGTTCCCGCGCCGCCTCCGCCGCGTCCTTCGCCGCGGCAAACACAGCCTTGGCGCGCTGAAGCTGGTGTTCGGCCGCATCGTCGGTTTCAGCCCGTAACGCCGCGCGCAGACCAGCGGAAATCCCTGCCGCCGCCTCCGACGCTGTCCGGTTCACCGCCAACTTCTCTGTTGTGACTGCGATGCGTGCGTCGGCATCGGCGCATCGGGTGGCTTGTTGCCGCTCTGTCTGAAGCCGGCGGCGAAAACCGTCCGCCGCGTCGATGGGTGGCAGTGCCGCCAGTTCCGGGGATAGCGCCGCCAGCGCGGCGACCCCTGCCGCCAACTGCGCGATCGCCCCCCGCATTTCGTCGATCCGGTGCTCATCCTCCCGGGCCTTTTGTTCGGTGGAGCGCAGCGACTCGACCAGCAATAGAGTGTCGGCCGTCGCCGCGGGCGCCTCGTTGTCCGGCCGAGACAACGCCAGCGCGACCGGTGCCCATTGTTCGACCCAGTCGGCCAGCGCCTGATTCGCCCGGGCGGCGGTGGTGGCGGCAGTCGCAACGGCCGTGCGCTGTTTCGCTGCCTGACCCATCGACTGCTTGCGCCGAGCGGCGAGATCCCGCGCGGCCTCGGTCCGTCGGTCTGCTTCGGCCAACAATGCGCCCAGGGCGGTCACGTCCGGCGGGGAGACGTCCATCGCGCCGGCCAGTTCGCTTCCAAGCTGGGTCATGTGCGCCGTCACGTGGGACAACTCGTTTGCCGCCGCGTTCCGTTCATGAAGTCGCGTCACAGCCGTGGCCCGTGCCCGTAGGAACGCGCGGAGGGCCGCGATATCCTGTGTGCTGCCACCCGCCGCCCGGGCAATCTTCAAAAGCCCACCGTGTGCCTCGGCGACAGCGGCGGCTGTCCGGCCAACCGCACCCTCCGCCTTGACACGCTCCACCTCCTCCGAGGCCAGCCGTCCGCGAAGTGCTGCGGCCTGTGCGACCTCTTGCCCGTGAGCGATCAGGGCATCGGCGACCAGGTCGGTCTCACGGATTGCCCGGTCCATTGCCACCGCGCCGGCTGGGTCCAGACGTTCCGGGTCCAGACGTTTCGGCACAGGCGAGCACAGGCGCAGCCACAATTCATCACGATGCGCGCGGGCGTTAGCCAACGCATCGGGCGGCGGCAGCATCGCCGTTCGTTCCAGCGCGGCAAGCCTGGCTGTCTCGGTCGCGATTGTTCCAGTATGAGTCGCCATATCCCGCTCGGCCTGGGCATGCGCGGCTTCGGCTTGGCCAAGCGCCTTGCCGGCAGCATCGAGTGCCACATCGGACGGTGCGGCGGTCGCGATCAGGGCCGCTTCGGGCAACGGGCAATCGGGAATGGCGGACAGGGCCGCCTGGAATGCCGCCTCGGCCGCCAGAAGTTTGCTCCGGCCAGCATCCAAACGCCCGGCAGGATCGCCACCCAATCGCAGCAGCCGCGTGAAATCTGCCGTCGCCTCGACATTCCTCGCTTCAGGAAGTGCCGCCATTTCGGCGAGGGTTGCCGCCAGGGTTCGCTCGGCATCGCCCAGCCGCGCCTGTGCTTTCGAAACCTCGATGGCCAGATCGGCATGCTGGCGTAGGCGCCGCTGCGCGTCTTTGACCACCGGAGACGGCGGTAGTGTCACCGCCCCATCCCATCCAAGGTCCAGCCGCAAGGATGCCGCTGAAACCCGTTCCTGCGTGAGCGACCGTTCAACCTCGGGCAGGTCGGCCTCGGCCCCTTGCACGATCGCGCGCAGGGCGAACAGCGCATCGATAGCTGCCTCCGCCGACAGCCACGCCGGATCGAACCCCATTGCCGTTCGGGCCTCACGCATGGCCAGCAGATCGGCCTCCGCCGCTGCCGACAGGCTGGCGGCCGTCGCCGCCGCTGCCAGCGCATCCCGCCACCGGCGTTCGAATGTTTCGTCCAGTTCGGGCGCGTCGGCAGCGTCAACCCTGATCCGTTCGGCCGCACGCAGCTTATCGAGCCACGGGCGGCTGGCCCCAAGGGTGCGCAGCCGGTCACGCTCTGCCGCAGCGGATGCCTGCTCATCCATCAAAGTCTTCAGATGCTGGGAGAGGTCGGCTGCCTGCCGTTCAAGCGCTTTCCAGCCCTCTGGCTTTAACGCCACGCGACGCAGGTCATTCCGCGCCTGTTCCCATTCACTATAGGCATTCCACAGCGGCCGGGACCGATGCCGCGCCGTCGCCCGGCCCAATTCATCCCGCTTGCTTTCCAACTCGGTCAGCAATTCGCGAATCCGGCCCATGCCGCCCCCGGCCGCGAACAAGACTTCGCCCAACCGCCCCTGGCTGCGGATCAGATCCTTACCGCCGGAACGAAGCAGCGCCGTGTCCAGGCCGAACAATTCCCGAAAAACCGTTTCGTCGGCGCCACCGAGCATGCGGCGGGCTTCGTCCCGGGGGATATCGGGGCCGTCAAGCAGCGCCAGGGTATTGCCGTTACCCTTGCGGCGCACGAGCCTCCGGACGCTGCCATCTTCGTCCACGTCAGCCAGAATGCGCATTTTTTCCGTGCCGAAGCGGAAGGTCATCGGCGTTCGGGCCTCGATTCCAAACAGGAGTTCGCCAATGGCGCGACGGATCACCGACTTGCCGTAGCCGTTGGGTGCGATGATCAGGTTGACCCGCCCGGGAGTCGGGTCAAGCGACAGGTCGAGTGCCTCGAACGGTCCGTAACGTTCCAGCCTTACGTTGGCGAGGCGCATCAGGTGTGGCCGGCGAGCGCCGCCTCCAGCCGAAGCCGCGCCCGCTCGATGATCGCGGTCAGGTCACCGTTGACGCTTGCATGCAGGGGATGCTCCTCGGGCAGCGCCTCCCGCAGCTTGGCATACAATACGCTGGGCCATTCGCCGAGAAGATCGGGTGGCGGCGCGGCGGCCAGCGCATCGATCTCCGTCAGCAGCCGCCCTAGGTTGTCAGGCCGAACAGCCAGGGTTGGCGGGCGCGTGCGGAGCTTGACGGCCTCCAGCCACAAGCGACGTTCGCCCGGCAGGCCGTGGGCTTCGTTCAGCACTTTATCGCGCAGTCCGTCGCCGGACAGGCCCGCATGAGCGGACGTGGCGCCTTTAAGCGTGACCCGCACGGCAAGATGGAGCGGTGACGCATCCTGTAAAGCAGCTTCCAGCGCCGACTGCACCCGTGTCATCGCTTCCGCTTCGTCGGGCGCATCGTCAAGGTCCACCTCGACATGGGTCCAACGGAAGTCGTCGAGCACGCGATGCTCCACCGACTGCACGCGGTTGCCGGCGACTGTCACCAGGCTGGCGCCTTTGGGTCCGGTTTCGCCGATGTGGCGGCCTTGCAGGTTGCCGGGGAACACAATCCACGGATCTTGCGACAGTTCCTGGCGTTCGTGGACATGACCGAGCGCCCAGTAGTCGTAGCCGTGGGACTTGAGCCGCTGGACGTCGCACGGAGCGTAACGGTCATGGGCGGTATAGCCCTCGGCGGAGGTATGCAGCAGGCCGATGTTGAACAGTCCGTCGATCGGGCGGGGATAGTCCTTCGACAGATCCTCCAGGATCGCCTGATCGGCGAAACTTTGGCCGTGGATCGCGACGCCCAGAGTTTCGAGCCGATGGGTGTGGGCACGGTCGTGGTCGAACGTCGTGACGTGCGGCATGTGCAAGGATCGCGTCATGCGGTTGGCTGCGTCGTGATTGCCCCGGATCGTGAACACAGGAATTCCGGCCTGCGTCAGTCGGCGCATCTGGGCAGAGAAGAACCGGCCGGTACCGAAATCCAACCAGTCGCTATCGTAAATGTCCCCGGCTATCAGGACGAACGCGACATTCTGCTCGATCGCAAGATCTACCAGGTAGCCTAATGCTTTTCGTGTTGCGTTTCGAATGCGCTCGGCAGGCGCGGTCGAGTCCGCTTCC
>JANXLQ010000443.1 GCA_025355085.1 Rhodopila sp. | reverse complement strand
CTGCGATAGGTGGTCCAGACATGCCCTGCCGGAGTCATACTAACCGCCCTATGTTTTGACCCGTCATGGCAGGCGAAGGCCTGCCACCCATGTCTTTGCCGGAACCAGCATCCCGATTCGTGGATGGCGGAACTTCGCCCGCCATGACGAGAAGGGTCAGAACATAAGGCCGTTGGTATGAGTTCTTTCTTCGCAAAACCTTGGTTCAAATATGCAAAAGGCACATATCCGGCAAAAGGCGCCAGAGAGGCAGTTTGAACACGATATTTCACCGCCTACCGCTAATTGTCCCATTCGGCGAAAAATCCCCGCAGCCGAACCGGCCGGACTGGTAGGTATCGTGCCGCAGGCAAATCCCGTCACCCGCCGCGACCGACGCATAGGCCGATCCCAGCACCGTCAAACCCGGGATCATGGCCTCGATCCGTTTTGGATCGGCCTCGAAATAGCAGCACTCGGCACAGGACTGGCTACCCGGACGGCGAAACCAGGTGAACCGCCCCATCATCGCGCACCCATCATCGCTCAATCGACGTCCAATACGACGCAAATACAACAGCCGACAGAAAGAACCCCAACACGAGATTAACGACAACCCCGATCGAGAATGCCACAAACGCATTGCCGGTGACGGGTGCCAGACGCCTGATACGCAGCGATGCGCCGATACTGAGGAAGCTGAAGGTGAACGCCAAATTTCGCAATGAATCGAGCGGCGCGATCAGCGTTGGTTTCACGACGGACTCGAAATCGGCGAAGGATTGCCCCCGGGCCGACCAGGTTATCAACAGCGATGCCAGGATGAAACCCAGGATGAATTTCGGGAACCGGGTCCAGATTTGCGACAGATCGACCGGCCGTCCGTTCTCGGCGGATTCCCACTTGGTGATCGCGACAAACGACAGCAGCGCGGCCCAAATCCCAATCCAAATATCGCGTCCAACCACTTTGACCAGCACGTACGCCCACAGCGCCTGATCCGGAGTGCCGGAAATGCTGCCGTCGCGGGCGAACCCGCCATAGGTTTGCGCCGCGGCAAACCCGGCCGCATCGGCATATTCGGATGTGCCGATCCATGCACCGCCCACGCCCGCCGGCAGAAACCATGCGCGTGCAAGCAATGGCAGCAACACGATCATCGCCAGCGCCCATCCCACGACGATGGTTGTGGCGATCGTTATGTCCTCCCTTTTTGCCCGCACCGCACCTGCGATGGCGATTACCGCCGACAAGCCGCAGATCGACCCGCCACCCGCCAGCATCGCCGCCAGCCGCCGGTCCAAATTCAGGAACCGCCCCACATTATAAATCACCACAAAAGTAATGATGGAGGCGATCGACGCTTGTAGCATCGCAATCGGCCCAGCCAGCATGATGATCGGCAGCGGCAGCGTGGCACCCAGCAGCACGACGCCGACCTTGATATAGAACTCCGCCCGCAGGCCGCTTTGCAGCCAGGCTGGCAGGCGGATGGTGTTGGCCAGGATCAGTCCGATAACCAAGGCGATGACCGGGGTTTCAAGGTAAAATTGACGCATGGTGCGCCATGCGCTCGCGCTCAGGATCGCCAGGGAAAGCAGATACACGACGGCGAAACCTGCGGCGAAGCCAGCGGCCCGTTGTCCCATCATTCGTGCCGCGGCCGTGAAAACCGCCAACAGGATCGTGCCTTGGACGCAGTACCGGATGCCGTCTTGCGCGAATTGCTCCCACAGTTCGGGAAGCTCCGACCAAACCCGAGGGACGACCGCAAACCACGCCAAACCCGCGCCAGAAGAACCCGCAATCGCGGAAGCGATAACCGCAGCCAACCCGATCGCAACCGCCCACCAGTCCTCAGCTAACCAGCCAGGTCCACGTGCCGGGGCTGCGTCGATCGAGTGGACCGCGGTCATCGATCATGCGGGGTAAGGGTCATATGACCTCACTAGCCGATACTTACCCGTTGCGGAAGGCTCATATACCATTGTCTGCCGGTGGCAGGCTCGTTGGGTCCTGCGCAGGCCATTTTGGTTCAATCGCGGCGCACATCGGAAAAGCATCAAGTGTACACGAAGTGACGCGGTGTTTGACCGGAGTTGCACACACAGAAAAGCTGACATTCCCGCCGCGCCAATTTCACGAAAGCCGATCCTGCGGTCGCGGCACCGCCCGCTAACGCGCCATGGACTCCCCACCCCGGCGGCGCAACAAATTCACCCCCACCAGCACCGCCGGAATGGCACAAACCGCCCAGCCAGCCGCGTAACCTCCCGTCACGCTCAACAGTAACGAAAACACCGACGGCAGCAAAAACGCCCCCATCTGCCCGAACGACAGCACCCCGCCCGTCACCGCCCCCGCCCGGCCGAACGGCGCGTGCCGAGCGGATTCTGACAGCACGACCCCGTGCCAGGACATTGCGGTGGCACTCAGCACGCCGGTCACCGCCCCGATCGCCAACGTCGTCCACGCCGGCGTGAACGCGCCCATCAATACGCTGCTGACCGCCATACCGAACGCCAAACCCGCCATCACCAACCGTGGCGCGACATAGAAACCGCCAACCCAACCCCAAAGAATACGGCACGGAATCGCAATAGCGATCACCGTGGAGAACAAAGACCCAGCCGTAACCAGATCGTAGCCAAGTGCCGTCAAATACGTCACGAAATACGCTGTCAACACCGCCTGAAGCCCGTTGAACGCAAAGCAGGCGAACGACAGCGCCCGCAATTCCGGTTTCGCCAGCACGCCCGTCACCGTCGTCACAAAATCAGACAAATGAATCGGATGGCTCGGTTCCGGATCAGTATCGAGCCTTCCTCGCAATGTTTGCAGCAGTAACGCGACCACAAAGCAAATGCCGGCGCTGACCAGCATCGTGCCCCGCCAGCCCAGCGACTGTGACAGTAACGGACCCAGCGAACCGCCGATCAGGATGCCCGCCGGAATGGCGGTCTGGGTGATAGAGAACGCGAACGATGCGTAGCGCCGCACTGCCCATCGACCCAGCAACTGCGAACTGGCGGGGGTAGCGACGGCGGCGATCCCGTTACCGGCCAGCGCCGAAAGCACAAAGCCCGCCGCGCCACCGGTGATCGCCAGTGCTATCCCGCCGCCGGTAGCCACCAATGCCACCTGGCTCATGCGAACCGCGCCGTGGCGAATGATGAACCCACCCGATCCCAACTGGCCAACCAGTGTGGCCAGAGCCATCAGTGCGAAATAAACCCCAATCCACGCCGGATCGGCGTTCAGTTCGACGATGATCAGGGGGGCGAGGACAGCGGGCAGCACCCGGCCGATCGAACCGCAGGTTTGTTGCAGGAACATCGCCACGACGGCGATCAGCATGCGGGTCAACGGACGGACTTCCTTTGGTTGGAACTGTTCCAACCCAAAGGCCGCGCGACGTCAACGGTCAGAACGTCCATTTGCACTCATCGGAAATAATTCTTGATATTAAAGGAATGTTCGCCTAATGTGCGAATAGAACATACATTGAACATCTAACCCGAGGCCGCCCCCTCATGTCCCTCCCCACCACCATCGCCCAAGCGATCCTGGACACGATTCTGGGGCGCCTCGCGCTTCTGTTCATCACCGGCGCCAACGGTGACATGACGATTGCTCAGGATGCCGCCAGCCAAATGCTCTCCGCCTACAATGCGGAAACCGAGGACGAGCTTAGTCTCGCGGCGGAAATTGTCAGTTGCCGGTTCCAGACGCTGGAAGCCCTTAGCTACGCTTCCGACCCTGACTTGCCGTTAAACAAAGTGTTGCGGCTACGCGGCGGGGCGGTCAGCCTCAGTCGCGAATGCCACAAATCGCAGCGTAAACTCGATCAGCTCCAGCGCGACCGCCGCGCCGGCCTGCAACAGCCGCCGGCCGAAATCGCGTCCGCGCAACCCGCCCCCGGCCAGCCGAAAATCGACAATGCGGTCGATTTCATCGAAACGGTGCGCGACGCGATGAATACCGCCGCGAAAACCGGCGGAAAATCGTGGACGCAATCGTTCCAGAAACGCCAGACCGCCAAGCGCATCGCTGACAATCTGAAGAAGAACCAAGCCAGCCACGCCGCGCATATCGGCGCAGCAGCGATCGAATCCTCTGCCGCGACGGCCTAGCCGCGCGCCTCGCCGATCGCCGGCAAATCGCCCGTCATGCCCGCCAATACCTCTGCCACATGGCGGACGTGAACGGCATGACCCTCCCGCTGCAACCGTCCGGCGATGTTCAGCAGGCAGCCCAAATCCCCGGCCAGCACCGTATTCGCCCCGGTCGCCACGATGTCCTTCGTTTTATCCGACACCATCCGAACCGAGATTTCCGGGTACTTCACACAGAACGTACCGCCGAAGCCGCAACATATCTCCGGTTCCGTCATCTCCACCACGGTTGCGCCGGCCGCCTGCAGCAGGTCGCGCGGCTGCTGCTTGATGCCCAGTTCGCGCAGGCCGGAACAACTGTCGTGATAGGTAACGGTGCCACTCAACGGCGCGGCGCCGGTGTCGCGCACACCAAGCACGTCGGTCAGGAAGCTGACCAGTTCATACACGCGGGATGCCATCGCATCCGCCACCGCCCGCAGATTGGGGTCGTCGTCAAACAGATGCGGCAGATGATGCTTCAACATACCGGCGCAGGAACCGGACGGCACCACGACGTAATCGTAGCCGCGAAACGCCTCGACGATCCCCACCGCCAGATCGCGCGCCGTAGTCCGATCGCCGGAGTTATAAGCAGGCTGGCCGCAACAGGTCTGCGCCCGAGGCACCTCCACCTGACACCCGGCGCGTTCCAGCAGCTCGATCGCCGCGAAACCGACGGACGGCCGGTGCAGATCGACCAGACAGGTCACAAAAAGACCGACCCGAGGCTTCGTCGCAGTCATATTCGAATGTCTCCCGTTATCACGAAGCGGGTCGCCATGCCCGCGTTCGCCACCGCCATCCCCGCGTTATCCGCAGTCATCCACGCGTTCACCGCCGTCGTTCCTGCGTTGCCCGCCGTCATCCCATTTTCTCCACGGTCATCCCAGGACTTGATCCGGGAACCCGTGCAACCGCCGAGGTCTGGCCCAACCCCCAAAGCACATCCCGGCACAACGGGGAATAAACCATGATCCCGATGCTCACAGCCACAAGCTCGAACGTGGCGTTAACGACAATACGTCCCGTCGCCTACACCCCGGACAACAGTCAGCCCAGCCACACTCGGATCATACAGCGATCAGCCGCTGCGCGCGGCGACCAGACGCCAGGCCGGGTCCGGCTGGCCCAAATCCCGCTCGAACGTCCAAAGATCGGTGATTTCCGTCACCGCATCCGTGCCCGTCAATGGTTTACCATCCCGGTCGCTCGTGTGGCTGATCTGGTCGGACACGATACGCACCAGGATCGACCCGACGCGGCCTTTCAGTTCCGCCGACTCGATGCCCAACATGTGCATCGACCTGATCTCGCTGAACTGTTGCTCGTCCACCTTTTCGCGGGAGGTGATCGCCTGCTCGAATGCGCTGTAGGTCTCGTCCGACAACAGCGACCGCAGCACCACCCGGTCTCCGGCGGCAAACGCGGCGACGATCATACGGAACGCCTGATCCGCCCCGGCCAAAAACCGGGCGGGATCGAAGGTACGATCCAGCGCATGCATCCCAGCCAGCGCCTGACCCGTGGGGGAATTCGCGTCCGGCATGCTTTGCAATGCAGCCGGCAACGGCGGCTCCGCCTTCGCCTCGATAATCGGCCCGTTGGCCGGGCGTGCCGAACCGGACTGAACCGGTGGGGCTTGCCGTTCGAGTCCGGTTCGCTTCCCCAGAACGCTGCGCAAACGCAGGACCAGAAAGGCCGCAATCATCCCAAACAGGACCAGATCGATAGGAAATCCGCCGCTCGCACCCATGCCGTTATCTCCTCAGTACACGACAGATAGGCGCGACCGGGTAACATGACAAACGAAACCCTGACAAAAAAGCCCGAAAATGCGTCATTGACCAGACTTGCCCCGCAATCCCGGCCTCTGTTATGCCCCGAACATGATCCTGTTGCGCCACGGCCAAAGCGAATTCAACCTGCATTTCGGCGCAACCCGCCAAGATCCGGGCATCGTCGATCCGCGGTTGACAGACCTCGGGCACATCCAGGCGGCCGACGCGGCCCAACAGCTTTTGGGGCAAGGACTCTCTCGAATCATCGTCTCGCCCTACACACGCGCCTTGCAAACCGCCCGCCCGGTAGCCGAGGCGCTAGGTCTGCCCATCAGCATCGATCCGATCGTGCGGGAGCGGTACGCCTACGCGTGCGACATCGGCTCCCGCCGCCCCGATTTGGAACGGGACTGGCCGCAGCACGACTTCGGGCTGATCGCGGACACCTGGTGGCCGGCGGAGGAAGAGCCGGAAGCATCGATCGTCGATCGCGCCGCCCGATTCAGGGCCAGTTTGGCGACCCGGCACGACTGGGAGAGAACGTTGGTTGTCAGCCATTGGGGCTTTATCCTCAGCCTGACAGGACAAAGCGTGGCGAATGGCCAGTGGCTGCGCTGCGATCCGGCGGCCCCGGCCCCCGAGCGTCTGGTGTGGCACGCATAGGCCGACCGGGCGAGCTTGATAAATGCCAGCATCGCCGCCCAAAAGCAGGTGGCAATCGCCCCCCAATCGTGCTACCCGGCCCGCCTTGCCGCAGGCCGCAACCAGCGCGATCATTGAAACGGAGTCAGACATGTCCGAGACCATCCCGCAACCCGCCGTCCAGCCGTTGGTTGTCAATATTCAGTACGTGAAGGACCTGTCCTTCGAAGTTCCCGGCGCACCGCAGATATTCAGCCAACTGAAGTCGCAGCCGCAGGTCAGCATCAACCTCGATGTGCAGGCCCGGCGCATACAGGAAGGCCAGAGCGTCTTCGAAGTCGCCATCGTCATCCGCGCCGAAGCGCATGACAGCGCCGCACAGGCCAACGGTCAGGCAGCCGGCCCGGGCCCGACGGTGTTCGTTGCCGAACTCACCTACGCCGGCGTGTTCACCCTGAACGGCCTGCCCGACAATGCGATCGAGCCGGTGTTGCTGGTCGAATGCCCGCGCATTCTGTTCCCGTTCGCCCGCAACATCCTGTCCGACGTCACCCGCGACGGCGGCTTCCCGCCTGTCCTGCTGCAACCGATCGACTTTGTGGCACTCTGGCAGTCCCGCCGCGCCCAGGCCGACGCCACCTCTGTGATCGCCTGAAGCCGGTCTGTCCTGACCGGATCGCGCCCGGTCAGGACACCTCAATTTTGTCCGAACATCTGTTCCGAAATATCCGCCCCCTCCGGCAGGCTGGCATCGGGCCCCACCACAAGCGCCGAGGCCAGCGGCACCTTCAAGGCCGCCACCCCTCGTTTCGCCCGCATCCCCGCCGCGAATACATTGCATGCTCGGCTCCACAACTCGCCGACCGCGACATCCGGCCGGTAATTTCCATCCGGCAGGCCATCGAGCACCGCATGTCCGTTTGGGCCCATAAAAACCGATACGACGACCGCGCCGGTTGCATCCCGCAATTTCACGACCGCCGGCTGCATCGCCCGATTCTCCAGGGTCAGCGTTCCGCTGCCTACACCCCGCCGCTCCAGCACCTCACCATCGAACGGCGCCGGGCCGGCATTGTAACCGCAATAGGCGCGATGGGCCGCGAGGGCGTCGCCGGCGGTAAGATGGTCGGCGCTGATGAATCCGCTGGCATTTTCGTTCACCAACACCTCCAGCATGCCGGTCTGACGGATGAGGCGAACCGCCTGCACCGTACTGAACGGCGGCAACTGAGCCATCGGTGTCAACGCGTTGTTCCGCGCCGGGTCCATGCGCCAGAGCACGGTCACACTGCCAGCCGGCATCACATAGAAATTGGACGTTCCCGCCAGTCGCACCGGCACCGGGCCGTACAACACGGCCTGATGGGCAGTCTCGGACAACGGCGCGACGATCGCGGCATTCGGCCGGATGCTGGCCCGCACCACGCTTGATGGTGCGAGCAAATGAGAAACCGCCTGATACAGGCACAGGACCAAAATTGCCCCGACACCCACCCAGACCGGCACCGGCAGATCGGAGAAACGCGGGTGCCGCGATGGCGGGGCGGACGGCCACTCGGCCTGCCGCACGACCGCCGGTTCCGGTTGAGCAACCGCCTGCCGCGCCTGGCGATCGTAGGCTTCCCGCCGAGCTTGGTTCGACAGCACATCGTAGGCCTGCTTCACGGCTACAAAGGCCGCGGCGTTGCCGGTGGCCGGGACATCCGGATGCAGCACCCGTGCCTGGGCGCGGTAGGCGGCTGCAACGGCCGGCGGGGGCGCCCCTGGGTCCAACCCCAACCGGGCGTAGAAGCCTTCGGGGTCCAGTTTTGTGCGGGGTGCCTGTCTTGAAAAGGGCGAAAGCATGGCGATCAGGTACTAGGTCTAACGAACGACGGCGACATAAAACACAACGATCCGGCGTTGCCCGGACGGTTTAGGGAGAATGCGTGACCACTCAACAAAAATCCGCCATGCGCTGGGTCGCGCTGGTGGTGCTGCTGGCAGGCGGGTTCATGCCGCCGCTGGATTTCTTCATCGTCAATGTCGCCCTGTCCTCCATCCACGACAGCCTGGGGGCCAACCCCGCCCAACTGCAACTGGTGATTTCGGGATACGCCTGCGGCTACGGCGTGTTCCTGATCACCGGCGGCCGGCTGGGAGACCTGTACGGCCGCAAGCGCTGTTTCCTGATCGGCATGGCGGGATTCTCCCTCGCCAGCCTGGTGTGCGGCCTCGCCACCTCCCCCGGGCAACTGGTCGTGGCCCGCATCGTCCAGGGGTCGGCGGCCGCGATCCTGCAGCCCCAGGTCCTCGGTTCGATCCGTGCCCTGTTCCCGAACGAACGGGAACTGGCACGCGCCATGAGCGCCTATGCGATCATGATGGGCATGGCCGCCGCCATCGGCCAGTTCAGCGGTGGGGCGCTGATCCAGTGGAATCCGGGCGACCTCGGCTGGCGCGCGATTTTCCTGCTGACCCTGCCGGTGTGCGCCGTCACCCTGGTCCTCGGCTGGAAAGTGGTGCCGGAGACCGGCGGCGGCGGCAATGTCCGTCTGGACCTCGGCGGCGCCGCACTGATCTCGGTAGCCCTCGCCTCCATCGTGGTGCCGTTGTCGGAGGGGCGCGAACAAGGCTGGCCGGCGTGGGTGTTCGTATGCCTCGCCGGCGCCCCCTTCCTGATCTGGCTGTTCTTCTGGTACGAGGCTCGGTTGCTTCGATCCGGAGGCATGCCGCTGCTGGATGTCAAACTGCTGCGCATCCCCAGCTTCCGTCGCGGTGTGCTGGTCGCCACGCTGTTTTTCTTCACGACCAGCTTCTACCTGCTGTTCGGCATTTACCAGCAGGAGGGCCGCGGCCTTGCCCCGCTGGAGGCCGGTCTCGCCATCGTCCCATACGGTATCGGGCTGTTCCTCGGCCCGCTGCTGAGTGCGCCAATGGTCCGGCTGCGGCCCCGGTTGCTGACCATCGGCATGGGAATTCAGGTCACATTCTACACCCTGATCGGCGCCCTGGTCGCGCTTGGGATCGACGGAATCCCGCTGACCACGGCTGTGTTCCTCGCCGGATTGGGCCAGGGAATCGCCTTCCCGCGCCTGTTCGCGACCGTGCTGGGCGACATCCCCCCGGCGCAAGGCGGAGTAGCGGCCGGCATCACCAATTCCGCCCTTCAGATTGGGGCGGCCATCAGCGTCGCGGCGATCGGCAGCCTGTTTTTCACGGTGCTGGACGGAGCCACCGGGCAGCGTGCCTACGCCCGTGCCTTCTCGATCGCGCAATGGGCCGCGACAGCCGGGCTTTTTCTTGCCATGCTGCTGACCCTGCCAGCCGCCCGGCGCCATCGCGATTGACGGCAGCGGGCCGAAACATGACCTCTGAACCGTCCGCGACCCGCCGCCCGGCGTCCACCAATCGGAGGATCGCGCACGAACTCCCGGCTGCATACTTGCGGTCCAAGCCTGTGAATGAGTATGAGGCGTCCCATGCGAACCAATCCGTCCAGCCCGCGCCTTGTCCGCTCCGTTTTGCTCGGTAGCACCGTGATCCTTCTTGCCGGTTGCAGCAGCGACAAGCTGAGCCGCACCTTTGGCCTGACGCGGGATGCGCCCGACGAATACACCGTCACGACGCGGGCGCCCCTGTCGATGCCGCCGGACTACAATTTGCGCCCGCCGCGCCCCGGGGCGCCGCGCCCGCAGGAGCAAAGCGAGCGCCAGCAGGCCGAGGAAGCTCTTGTGCCGCAATTGGCCCTGGGTGTGCCAAAAGGCGGCGCCAGTGCCGGTCAATCGGCTTTGGTCCAGGAAGCCGGCCCCACCGCGCCCGCCGATATCCGCCGTCAGGTCGATCGGGACGCGCACAGCGCCGCCGCCGACAAAAGCTTCATCGACAAGCTGCTGTACTGGCAGAAGCCGGGCACCCAGCAGGTCCAGGTCGATGCTTCGAAAGAATCGCAACGCCTGCGGCAAAACTCGGCGCTCGGCCAGGGCCCCGATTCCGGCGATACACCGATTATCCAGCAGAAACCGCAGGGCTGGTTCCGCAACCTGTTCTCCTGGATTTAGGTTGCCACCGCAGTGACGGCCGATATCCATTTCGTCCAGGGCGGCGACGAACCTGTCATTGCCGCCGCCGGTTCGGGAACTCTTTCCTGCACCTGCGGTAGCATACTGGTCACGGGCTACGACCCCGGGCTGTTCCTCGCGGTCGGCATCCAATGCGCCCGCTGCGGTACGGTCACCACGACGGCCCCGATGGCCGAAGTCTCGGCAGCACCGCTGCAGGCGATCGTGGCCACGCCGTCCCTCGAACCGCGGATGGTTGCCATGACCGTCCCGCCGGGTGTCAGGGTGGTGAGCCGAGCGGAAATGGACCGGTTGGGGGCGCTGTTCCGGCCGGTGACGCCGACGGACAATATTTATCCGATGTCGCCGGAACGGCTGGACGAAGCCGCAGCCGCATACGAACGCCATGTCGGAGCGGCGCTTCCCGTGATCGATTCGAAGGCGGGGGAACCGTTCCATGGCCTGCGGCGGCATGCGCTGGGGTGGGCTGTTGCCCATTTGCGTGGCCAGCCGGAGTCGTGGAGTTGCTTGCAGGACGACCCAACCGCCAACGCGGCACTGCATGTCGCGGCCTTCCTGCATTTCGTTGCGACTTGGTCGCACCATCCGCTGTTTCCCGCGATGGCGGCGACGGCCGGGGACCGTGGCTGCGATCTGCACAGCCTGGCACCGTTCGCGGCGGCGCATTGCCTCGTCATGATGGGCAATCAGATACGGTTTCCGTCGCCCTCGGGCTATCCGGGGCGGATCGAGGGTTTCAATCTGGTGCACGATGGTGCGGACACGCTTGTCGTCCATACCGACGTTTTCGACCGGTTTGAGTATCCGCTTGGCCGTCCCTGGGACACTGTCAGCCTGTTGGCGGCTGCGTCCGATGCGATCGAAGCGGCCCAGGCGAAGATCAACCTGCGCCATCCCGGCGTGTTGATTTTGTCGCCCGGCAGTTCGCTGGCCGGCTATGACGAGGCCCTGATCAAAGCCATCGATTCGGCGATGGTGTCGCTCGGGCGGAAGAATCGCGGGCTGATGGCGACGGCTGCGGTCCTGTTGCGGCTGCAAGGTTTGCCCGACCCGAAAGCGATCCGGTTCGGGTATGGGTTCTTTCCGTCGGCCAACCGGCATTACCGGGGCGAGAACCAGTTGCTCACTGGCGAATAAATTGCTCTGGAGCGGTTCGCGGTGAGTCCTCATGGTCAGGGGCGGGTTTGTGGCGATCTAAGAGAATGCTTTGCCCTCCCGGGCGCTTATCCTGCTGTCTATGGGGCTATCCCGGCCATCTGCGGACGAACGACAGGGGTGAAACAGACATCGGTGCCTCCGGCTTAGGGGTGGACGACGGGCGCTTTTTACACAATCGGCGCGATAAGGTCAAGAACATAATGTGAACGTTCTTTGCCATCGCAACATGCCTATTCGGCAGCCTGTTGTGTCTCTTGCTGCTCTTGCTCTTGGGCGATCAACAAGCGCTCAGTTTCGTCCATGATCGCGGCCACCAGCTTTGCGCCCTGCTCACCGGCCTGGCTGGCGAGCCAGTAGGCGTGCCGTTCCTCGGCCATTGCCGTCATGACATCCGGCCACGGCAGCCGAACGGCGACACGCAACATCGCCAGCAACGCCGTGAGTTGCTCAAGCGGCGGACGCTCCGGCTGTGGGCGAATCAATACATAGCAGGAGTATAGCGAGTGCCAGCCTGTGTCAGAAGGCTAACTTCGAGAGCGCCGCAGCCGGTGCCATGACAAAAGGAACTCTGTTGCGAACCGGACTCAAAGGCTACGATAATAAACCGTGTAATCGCCGTTGGTCTTGCGGCACGTTTCGCCGAAGCCTGGCGTTGGTATCAGCTCCCCGGGGCGGAACGTGACCCAAAGGCGCTCGATCAGTGCTTTCCGTTGCGAGAAAGAGACGTGCCGATCCGTTGTATAGGCGTCTGGGATACGGTCGGGGCGCTGGGCGTGCCGGCCAACCGCCTGACGAAATACTGGCAACCCTGCACCGCAACATATCGTTTCTACAACAGCACGCTCGGTAATCATCTGAAATATGCGTTCCATGCCCTGGCGATCGACGAACGCCGCGGACCGTTCCTACCTGTGTTATGGAACACCGATCAGCCACCGGCGCCGGATCAGGTGGTGCGTCAGGTCTGGTTCGCCGGTGTCCATTCCGACATCGGCGGCGGCTATGCCGAACATGGGCCGGCCGGCCTCGCGTTCCTCTGGATGCTGGCGCAGGTCGATCCGCTGTTGGCGCTCGATACCGGCGCGATCGGTGCGGAGCGCGATACAACGGAAATCTACGGTCAGGGTACGCTCAACGATTCCTGCACCGGAGCGCTGTATAAGGCAACCGCGAAGCGCCGCACGGTGGGGCCGGGCGCGGGCCAGTATGTTCATGAATCGGTGATCGAACGCTTTCAATATCGCGGCTACCCAACCAACCCCGCATTTAACTTTGCCGGCTTACCCGTCTGGAAACGCGATGCCTTCGAACAGATATTCGCCTGGTCGAAGGCCGAATCGTGGACGGACCGCCCGCATTTGCCCGGTCGCAGGCAGACCGTTTGCGACAGAGTAGTGAAATGGCTTGAAAGCGGCTAATCGGTGCGGCTCCTAGCTGTAGTCGAGTCGCCCCGAATGGGCGGGATTATGTATAGGCGGCTTCAACCATCCGCCTGATCGCCTCTTCGCACGGGTCTGCGTCAGTGGTCCGGGGTGGCGGCGGCGCTTGTACCGCAACGCTATCGAACGTTGGCACCTCCGGAAGGCCGGTAGCAGTCCGGCGGGTGACCGATCGTCTGGAGTCTTCCCTCCGCAATAGTGGCTTTCGCCGCACGACCGTCCTCCCAATCAGCGGCAACCCGCCGCTGGCACCAGTGTTGCTCCCGGTGGTGACCGCCCCTTCGGATACCCCGGAC
>JANXLQ010000394.1 GCA_025355085.1 Rhodopila sp. | reverse complement strand
CAAGGCTCCCGCGGTATTCCCGCCGAGTGCCAGCGTATAGTTGGAGGCTCTATTGCCGGTCAGGCCGCTCACGTTCTCCTGGTAGGCGCCGGCCGCCGAGTTGAACGCCAGCGAAACCGGGCTGCCGCCCTGCGACACCGCCACCGTGCCGCCGATCGTATCGCCCGCAACAACGCCGGTCAGCGTCGCCGCACCCGGCGAGGCCAGCGTGCCGTAGGTGCTGGTAACATCGGCAACCGACCAGGACAGTGCCTTCGGGTTGATGGCCAACGTCGCCGTGTGATATGCGAACGCATAGTTCAAATCCGATGTCAGCGTTCCGCCCGGCGTGACCGTGTAAGTGCCGGCGGAAGAACCGGCGCCTGTTACGGTCGGAGTGCCGGATATAGCCTGGACAAGCGTATCGCCAGGCAGCAGGCCGGTGATTGAAAAGCCGACCGAAGGTATGGTGCCATTGTATTGCGTGGCGAGTGTTTGCGCGGTGATGTCCAGCGTCTTGGTTTGAGCATAGACGAAGCGGTTGCCAGAGCCGGTC
The DNA here is from genome assembly GCA_025355085.1 of Rhodopila sp. Classification (GTDB taxonomy): domain Bacteria; phylum Pseudomonadota; class Alphaproteobacteria; order Acetobacterales; family Acetobacteraceae; genus Rhodopila. The sequence continues at coordinate 18,511 of JANXLQ010000394.1, read as the reverse complement.
ACGCCCCCGCCCAAAGCTGTGCCATACCAGGGCAGGCCGCTCAGACTCGTCTGAACCAGTGCTTCGGGATGCGGTAAATACACCAACCAGCGCCCGCCGCCGGTGACCGACAAGGCAGTCCCGTCAACAGTCTCGGTCAAGGTTGTCGCGCCGAGCCTGATGGCGTCGCCTTCCCCACCCGCAGTGATCGGCGCTTTGAGGTGGAGGTTGCCGGAGACAATCAGGCTAACCGCGCCAGCCGCCGTCAAACCGTAGAAGGCGCCGGCCGATGTTACGGCGAGCGAACCGCTGGCCGTCATGTTCAGAGATCCGACACTCCCCGCCAGGTTGACGATCGTGTTGGCGGGGTCGGTCAACGTGACACTTCCAACCTTGTCGTCCAGCAAGAGCGTGGTCGCGTTGATCAGTGCCGTCTGCGTAATGGCGCCATTCGCAACCAGGGTCAGCGTGCCGCCGGCGGGCAGCGTGCTGTCCAGGGTCAGGCCGCCGCGGGAGATCACATCCACACTGGTTGAGCCGTCCAGCGGCAGGATGGACGCAATGTTAAACCCGGCGATCACCGACTGCCGGGCTGCGAGCAGATTGGAGAGCGTCGCCGTTCCGGTTCCAATCGATTGTAACCGGATGACGCCGCCGTAGATATCGATGCCGCTGGTGGAGCCGGCCAGCCCGGTGACCAACGTGTTGCCGATCGGGCCCGACGTCGTCATGGCCAGCGCGCTGGTGCCGAAATCGCTCGGAGGCAGGCTCAGTGACCAGCCGCCGATCCCGTTGGTTGTTATGCCGGTGTAGGCGTTGCCCCCGCTCAGGACGGTCACGCCCGTTTGTGCCGCAGGTGTTCCGCCGCGGTCGGTATAGGCCGTGCCGCTCAGGGTCTCGTTAACACCGGGAAGTCCGATCAGCGTGGGATAGCTGCCGATGGCCGATTGCCATATTGTGCTGCTGAAACCGCTCGGCAAGCCGGACTGCAGGGCCGCAGTGCTCAGGCCCGTCACGCCCGAGCCGCGTGGCGCGGAACCCAGGGCGTAGGCCGGGCTTGTCGGTACGACGTTGGAATCCCAGTGGCTGTTGGTGATGGTGCCGCCGGCGCTGTAGCCAACCAGCGCTCCGCTGGTGCTGCTGCTGTTATTAGAGACGCCGCCGGTCATCAGCGCGCCGGAGATTGTCGAGTTGTTATAGCCGGCGATCCCCCCGACGTAGTTGGCGCCGGTCACGCTGCCAGAAAACGAAACGTTTTGGATGACAGGTGCATAGGCACCGCCGTTGGTATAGTTTACGCCGCTGATCCCGCCAGCGTAGTATTGGGTTGACTGTACGGCCACATTGGCGCTGACGCCGCTGATCGTTCCATAGTTCCAGCCCGTGACGCCACCGATGTAGTTAACGCCGGTGACTCTGCCGGCAACCGACACGTTGGAAATCTTGCCAAAATTATATCCGACCACTGCACCTGCGAAGCTACCGCTGGACGCCACGTTGGCACCTGTCAGGACCAGATCGGTGACCGTTCCGTTCGATGTGCCAATCAATCCAGCGTACTGTGCTTGGGTTGAGATATTGAGATTGGAAATCGTGTGGCCGCGACCGTCAAGAATGCCGTTCAGTGTCGCAATCCCACCGAACCCGGTGCCGGCCAGATCGATGTTTGTGCTCAGTGCGTAGTTGCCGCTGGCATTATTGGAGATCGCCGCAAGCTGGGCCTCATTCCTGGCCAACATGTACGACGTCAGCGTCCCGCCGCTGACAGTGCCGGTGTAGTTGGTCGGCGCCGTATAACTGTCAGGATTATAGGAGATCGACGCGGCGCCGCCAGTCAGGCTGATCCGCCCGCCGGTGCCGAAGTTGACTCTCCCTGTGCCGGTTCCGCTGCTGTCGGCATTCATCGCGACGCTGCCCGCACCGGTGGCCGTGATCGCCGCACTTACGCCAATGTTGCGATATGCGGACAGCGTCAGCGTATGGGCACCGCTGAACGTTACCGGGCTGACGACAATGATATCGCCGTTTCCAGAGCCGCCGTTGGTCGTGACGGTCAGGTTGGTCAGCGCCAACTGGGCAACAATCGTCGCGGGATCGACGACCGACGCCCCGGTTGGTACGATACCCGACGATGTGATATAAATGTCGGCGGGATCCAGCAGCAGCGTGCCCGACGACGCATCGGACCCGCGCAGGTCAGCTATGCCGGTGTAATGCAACAACCGATGGCCGGAGACTTCGGCCGAACCGCCGGTCGCGCCGCGCGCTGAAATCTTGCCGGCGAAGTCCGATTGCTGATCGGACCAGACGACAACGGTGCCCCCCTGACCTGTCACGCCGTCGGCCGTTAAGGTGGCCCCCGCCGCGACACTCGTCGTTTGGGCCGTGGCGATCGGGTGCTTCTTCGGCCCGATAGTGCCGCTGCCACCAACCAGGATCGTGCCGCCGTTCTTTGGGCCGCTGGCATCCAGTTTCGCCGTGTTATCCAGGGTGACCGTCTTCCCGGTCACAGCGATCATGCCGGACTCGGCAGTGATGCTGCCTGAAACCTGGGCATCACCGCCAGCCACCAGCAATACGCGGCCGTTCCGCGTCTCCGTGCCGGTTGCGTGGATATAACCGCCCTCTTTCCCGGCCAGCGCGTAAACGCCCCCGCCGGCCGCCTTCAGTGCGACCTCGGCCGCCTGGATGCCGCCGGTGTTGCGGACATTGCCGCTGCCGCCCTTGATCGTGACGCGGGAGGTATCGCCCGCCGTTTGCAGGATCACATCGTCTGCCGCAGCCAGGATCGCCGCCCCGCCCGCGTTGATCGTTCCAGCGTTGCTGACGTTGCGCCCGACCAACACGGTGTCGCCACCCGACCGAATGGCGCCCAGGTTGACCACGTCGCCCGCGCCGGAGCCGCTGAGATTGACCGAGCCGTTCGCCATGAAAGCGTTCGCATCGGCCGGTCGTGTGCTGGCCACAAAGCCGCCGCCCGTGATGACTTTGCCACCGGGGGCCACGATCACGCCCTGCGGATTGACCAGATACACACTGCCGGTCGCGCCGATCGAACCGGCGATCGTCGATGACGCTTTCCCCGTCACCATGTTCAACGTCGCACCCGCGCCGTTGTTGAATTGGACCTTATTGCCCGCCCCGACCGAGAAACTGCTCCAGTTTATCACGCCGCGTGCGCCGGTCTGGGCGATGGTAAGCTGTGACTGGCCGGTGATGATCTGTCCGCTGCCGGCAGTGAAGCGACCGCCCGCCGGCAAGGTGGGCTGGCTGGGGCTGCCGGCATAAACCGGTATCGAGCTGGCGCTCAGCATCAACGCGGAGCGAAAAGATAGCGTTCTTACCATGTCGCGGTCGCCGCGATATGCAGGAACGCGCCATTCGCAGCCTGACGTTCGGAGCGAATGAGCTGCCAGCCTTCCTCCATACGCAAGGAGAAATAGCGATCAACCTGATAACGCCCGCCCACCCCGACGCTGGCCGTATGCGAATAGGCCGGCGCTGACTGGCTGGCTGTCGGGTTCCATGCCTGGCCTTGATCGACGAAGATGTGCGGCTGGAGGCTATCGTTAGGCAGACCGATATGGAAAACCGGCCCTCGCAGTTCGGCCGAAAACAGCAACCCGCGAGAGCCGGCGAGACCGAATTCCTGATACCCTCGGACGGCATCGCTGCCTGCTATGGACAGTTGTTCCGATCCCAGCAGCGTGCCGGTGGCTTCCTGCCCCGTGGCGCGCAATACCAAGCCGAATTCGCGCGGCAGCGGCACAATCTGCGTTACTGTCAGCTTGTTGTAGGCATACCTCGCCCTGGCACCGGGCGTGCCGGATTGGGCCGTGCCCGATGGCTGGAACGCGCTGTCCCGGTTGAAAGAGCTTAGGCCGCCGGGGCTTAGATACAGATCATTCGCTATCAACGTTTGGCCATACGCGGAATTCAGGCTGAGATTGTAGTGGACCGACGCTTCTTCGACCTCGGTAAACCCGCTTTGCACCGTGGCTCCGCCGAAGGAAAGTTGATTGTTCGAACGCTTGTAGTCCATGCCGAACGCCAGTTGCTGCGTTTCCGACAGCGGAATTTGGTAGAGAACCCCCAGCAGATCGGTGATCCCGACCGACGCAAGGTCCGGCCCGATCTGCGGCACCTGCCGCTGATAGCCTGCGGACAGTTGCAGCGTGTGTCCCCAGCGCAGCGGTGCGGACCAGGCAATGGTGTGGCCGACGAAGCTGGCTTCTTCCGAGCGCAGCAAATCCTTCCGGATACCTTGCCAGAAACTGGAACTGGTCGAGAGCTGATAGGTCAGCGTTTGCCCAAGATGCAGCGCATCGCCCCAGGTGGCACCAAGGTTCCAGCGGTCCCACCCGGTGGTCGGGTTGCCAGTGTTGCCGTACCCGAGGGAAAAATCGACGGGAAGCCGGTCTTCAGCCTTCAGCGTGACGTCGGTGGTGCCGGGGTCGTGGCCGGATTGGAACTCGGGGGTCATTTTCAGAAACGGATTCGCATTCAGCTCGGTGACGCGGCGGTCGAGGTCTGGCTTGTCGATCATGGCACCGGGCTTCAGCCCGGCGGCGTCCAGGAGCAGTTGGTCGGAAAACCAGGCGTTGCCCTCTGTCTTCACGCTGCCAACGCGGTATTCGGTGACGATGACCGACAGCGTGCCGTCAGTCACGTCCTGCGGCGGAAAGCCGACATCGAGAAACGGATGCCCTGCCTCCTTATAGTGGTCGAGGATTGCCTGCCGAATACGTTGCAGGGTCGGCGGCGAAACTGGGGCCTGCAGCAACGGGGTCAGCCGGTTTCGAAGCGCCTCCGGGTCGGGCGCGGCAATATGCGAGAGATCGACGCCGAGCCCCGCCAGGGTATTGGGTTCGGGCATGGATAGAAGGATTATGGACTTAACGTGCGGGCCGTCCGCCGCCACAGCCGGTGCCGCCAGGGCCAGCGTCCCCGGGGCCGGTATTGCCGCAAACACCATAGCCGTTACGACGTACGTAAGAACATCGGCGCCGCTGAACGGGCGCCGCAACTGCCTTCGCGTCGGCCAGCCTCTAAGCACCGTTTACGAGTCCAGTCCTGAAACTAATCGCTAATTGTATGAATTCGGAGACCCATTGATAACAGTCCGGTGATTTTCGGTCAATGAAATTACGATAGCAATTCCAGCCGATGTCGCTCTGATCCCACCCACGATTCGCCAAGCAAGTAGCTGTGCGGTTGAACCGATATCCTGATAATTTCACAAATCAGAAAGATGGGCGGCGAGCGAAAATGGGCGCGGTGCAGAGAAAAAGCCTGCGCAACGGGTTGTTGCCGGTCCCGCACCGGCCAGCCGAACAGCCGAAAAACCTTGGCACCGCAGCGGATATTGGCCACCCGGCCGGCTTCCGAGAACCAAGATCGCAGTTCAAGCCTTACCGGACATGGTCCCCGTCCGGGATTATCCGCAATGGGGTGTGGATACCTTACCCGGCGTCGCGCGCCGCGCCGCCCAGACCAGCACCGTCGGCGTCCCAGACTGTCGCCATGCGCGCTCAGGCAAAGCCTCGGCCAGGATGCTGATGCCATTCATCCGGACATCGATTGCGTCGTCCGAAGGCTATTGGTGAGGCAGGAGAATCGGTGGGCCGACAAAGCGGTCCAGATTTAACCGGCACCGCAAGCATCGTTATAAACCGATTCCCGTAGCCATGCCGATGCTGTATTCACTTGATTTATTGGTGTTCCCGGCGCGATTCGAACGCACGGCCCCCAGATTAGGAATCTGGTGCTCTATCCGGCTGAGCTACGGGAACACTCTCGCCCTTATATCAGAAAATCCGCGAACATGAAGCCCCGTTTGTCACCCCCGCGCCACACGCCCCTCGATCGGATACGACGGATCGTTATACCCCGGCGTGGACGGATGCCCCGGTGAGACCAGCCGATCGATCAACGCCTCATCCTGCGCATCCAACGTGCAGGTCAGGGCCCCCAGGTAATCCTCCCACTGCTCCTCCGTCCGAGGCCCGCCGATCGCGGCGGTAACGAACCTGTTGTTCAGCACCCAGGCCATAGCGAGTTGCCCCGGAGTCACGCCCTTGGACCGAGCATGGCCGGCGATTTCGTGCGCGATATGCAGGCTTTCGGGGCGCCATTCGGACTCCAGCATCCGCCGGTCTTGCCGCCCTGCCCTGGTTCCGGCTGGCGGCGGCACGTCGGGCACGTATTTGCCCGTCAAAATCCCGCGTGCCAACGGACTGTACGGCACAACCCCCAACCCGAAATACCCGCACGCCGGCAGATGCTCGGTTTCCACTTCCCGGTTCAGGGCGTTGTACAGCGGCTGGCTGGCCACCGGGCGGTCGATCCCGGCCTCATCGCACAGGCGGCAAATCTCCGCGACCCGCCAGCTTCGATAGTTGGAGACCCCGAAATAGCGAATTTTCCCGGACCGAATCAGATCGGCCAGCGCGTGAACCGTCTCCGCCAGCGGTGTCGAATGATCTTCCTTGTGCAGATACAGGATGTCGATTTCCTCGACACCGAGACGGCGCAGGCTCGCCTCCACCGCATACTGCATGTGGCGGCGGGACAATCCGCGCGCGTTCGGCCCCTGCCCTGTCGGGTTGGCGCATTTGGTGGCAAGAACCCACCAGGACCGATGGTCGCGAATGGCCCGCCCCACGGCTTCCTCCGACCTGCCGCCGTTATAGCCGTCGGCGGTGTCGATAAAGTTAACACCCTGGTCCTTCGCCCGCGCCACGATCTTCTCCGCCGTCGCATCATCCGTGGCACCGCCGAACATCATTGTGCCAAGGCACAGCGGCGAGACCTTCAGTCCGCTTCGACCCAATCCGCGATAGTCCATATCTTCGGCTCCCCTAACGACACTTGCTTCGCCCGATCCTACACGGGATCGACCCGGCTGGAGAGTGCCCTCCGGACCGGCGCGATCTTCCGCATCTGCCCGCAACAGCATCCAGGCAGGCAACGAGCCGGCGGTTCGTTGCCTGCCCGGCCCATTCGCTGTCATCCCCCTGTCCAAACCGTTACGAACGCGCTTGAATGCAGGTATGGAGACTCCAAAAACCGACGCCCCGCCCAGTTTGGCATCGCTGTTCCTCAGCTTTGTCAGCATTGGGATGATGAGCTTCGGCGGCGGACTGGCTGCCTGGACCCGGCGGGAGGTCGTGCAAAAGCGCGGCTGGCTGGATGACCGGCAATTCCTGTCGGGCTATGCCCTGTCGCAACTCGTACCCGGTGCGACCAACGTCAACCTCGCGGTTTTCATCGGCACCCAGATGCGGGGCACCGCCGGCGCCATCGCCTGCTTCTGCGGCCTGACCGCCCTGCCCCTGGCAATCGTCCTGCTGCTCGGTACGCTCTATCTCCACAGCCAAGGCAGCACCGTTGGCCCTTGGGTCGGATTCGCGCTGGCCGGGATGGGCGCGGTTGCGGTCGGCCTGAACCTTGGAACCGGAGTCCGCCTGGCCCGGCGCAACATCAGCGGCCTGATCCCCATCGCCATTACCGCCATCGTTACCGTGTCCATCGGCGTATTCGGCTTTCCACTGCTCTACACCATGCTCGCCGTCATGCCGCTGAGCCTGCTGCTCGCCTGGCTGACCCGTCCACAATGAGCCCGGTCCTTCTCCAATTGCTCGTCCTGTTCGGCGGCCTGTCGATGCTGGCATTCGGCGGCGGCACCGCCGTGTTGCCGGACATGCAGCGCGCCGCCGTCGATCAGTATCACTGGCTGACCGCCCGGGAATTCCTGGATATGTTCGCGATCTCCCGCGCGGCACCCGGTCCGGGGTCGCTGATCGTGGTGCTGGTCGGTTTGAAAGCCGCTGGCCTCGCCGGGGCGGCGGCGGCGTTCGTGGCGATGTTTACCCCGTCCTGCATGGCGGTGTTCATCCTGGCCCGCTACTGGCATCGCGCCGCGCACGCCGCCTGGCGCGCCGTGGTGGAACGCGCGCTGGCCCCGGTTTCCGTCGGCCTGACATTCGCCAGCGGCCTGTCGCTGATGCGCGGCACCGAACACGGCTGGCTGCCCTGGAGTGTGACGATCGTCAGCGCCGCACTGTTCGCGATGACCGACATCAGCCCGATCCTGCTGCTTCTCGGCGGCGCGGGCGCTTTGCTGCTTGTTGGGTCCTGAGTCCACACCGTATAGGACAACCCTGGATTGCCACCTGTGGGTTAGCGAAAGCGAACAATGTCATTTCTAGTCGGAATTGGAATCGTAACCTATAACCGTAAGGCAATCCTAAGCGACACGATCGACCGCGTGCGTGCCCTGACTCGCCAACCCGGCGCCGCGCTGGTCGTCGCCGATGACGGGTCCACCGACGGCACGCTGGCGATGTTGCGCGACAAGCAGGTGCCGGTCATCACCGGCATCAACATGGGCATCGCCTGGAACAAAAACCGGGCATTGTTCCTGCTGTCCCACATGCTCGGTTGCCAGACTGTGATCCTGCTGGAAGACGATACGCAACCAACCCGCGCCGGGTGGGAATCCGAATGGATCGACGGAGCCAATCGGTGGGGCCACGTCAACTTCGCAGCGGAGTGGATGCAGCAATATATTCTGTCCGGTAAAGGAACGGCTGCTGACCCGGCACGGTCAAAACAAATCACCGCCCAGTGCGCGGCCTACTCCGGTTCGGCATTGCGCTACGGCGGCTATTTCGATCCCCTTTTCAGGGGCTACGGACATGAACACGTAGAACATTCCCGGCGCCTCGTGCGGGTCGGATATGGCGGCACCGATGAGCGCATTAACGGCGAGGATGTCGTCACCTACAATCTGCTTAAGGGCGATCTGACCGTCGTCAACACACCGAGTTTTCAGAATGCCGAACAGGAAGATCGTAATTTTCAGATCGCGAAGGTCATCATGGGAAAGCAGGGATACCGTGCCCCTTGGGGGGAAGACAAAGAAATGCGGCAGTTCCGTTCGGAAACGGAAAGCGCGATGATCGACGGTCCAGAACGCTTCCGGCTGACGCCCCTGGAATCCCGTCACGGAACTCCGGCAGGGCGCGGCCTTTTCGGCCGTTTGTTCACCCGGCGCTAGGCGATGGCGAAGCCTGTCCCGCAACCCGTCTATGTTGACCCGCGGGAAGCCGGACTTATGCGGGCCCTGGAAGGGTTTTTCGACCCCGGCTGGTATCGGGTGCGCTATCCCGACACTGTCGTTCCCAATCTTGAACCGTTGCGTCATTTTATCCGCCACGGTCTGGCGGAGCTGCGCGATCCAAACCGCTTTTTCGACAGCGCCTGGTATATCGAACATTACCCGGACGTGGGCGTCGCCGGCCTGCACCCGTTGTTACATTACCTACAGACCGGGGCTGCGGCACTGCGCAATCCTCACCCTAATTTCGACGCCGCATGGTACGTCCGGCAGCATTCCGAAGCCGCCGGAAATCCGCTGCTCTATCATATAAGAACCGGCGTAGAGCTGGGGTACACGACCGAAAAGCCGCTGGATATCCAAGACTATCTGCCATCGGCGCTGCCCGCGATGAAGGCTCCCCGCCGGGTCGTCGTCGATGTCGTCATTCCGGTTTATCGCGGCCTGGAGGAAACCCGGCGTTGCCTGGAATCCGTGATGGCGGATACGTCCAAGCCACTGGGCCGCATTATCGTCGTGGACGATTGCTCACCGGAGCCACAACTTTCCGCCTGGCTGCGGGAACTGGCGGACCGGCACCTGATCCACCTCGTCAAAAACGCGCGCAACGTGGGTTTCGTTACCTCCGTCAATCGTGGCATGGCCGCCGCCGGCAACCACGATGTTGTGCTGTTGAACAGCGACACGGAAGTGCCGTCCGGCTGGCTGGGCCGCCTCACCGCGCAGGCCTATGCCCATCCCCGTATCGCGAGTGTATCGCCGTTTTCCAATAACGCAACGATCTGCGGTTATCCGGACGATTACGGCGGCGATCTGGCCTTCGGGCGCACCCTGGCCGGCATCGACGAGGTGTGCCAAACGGCGAACGCTGGCCGCTGGGTGGATCTCCCGACTACCGTCGGATTTTGCATGTATATTCGCCGGAAAGCACTACAGGAAGCCGGCGAATTCGACGCGAAACGTTTTACCGTCGGCTATGGCGAGGAAAACGATTTCTGCCTGCGCGCCTCCGGCATGGGCTGGCAGCACCGGCTGGCATGCGACACCTTCGTCTATCACAAAGGGTCGGTCAGCTTCGGCGACCGGGCGAAAAAATTATCCGAACGCGCAATGAAGCTGATCCTGGAGCGATACCCGGCGTATCGCGAAGACATCGCCCGGTATGTCGGCGCCGGCGCCGTTATCCCATTTCGCTTCGCCATTACCGCCGCCCTGATCCGGCAATCGGCGCTGCCGGTTATCTTGATGGTCGCCCACAGCCTGGGCGGCGGCGTCCATCGGCACATCGATAGCCTGATCCGGCGATGCAACGGTCGCGCCCACATACTTCTGCTTGCGGCCACCGATCGCGGAGCCACGTTATCGGTCCCCTCGATGCCAAAACATCCCGCCCTGACCCTGCCGGCGGAGCGCCAGGACGATCTTGTCCTGATGCTGCGGTCGATGCGGGTTTCGCGCGTCCATATTCATAATCTAATCGGTATGGATATGGATATTCGTGCCCTGATCCGCGCGCTCGATGTGCCATTCGACGCCACGGTTCACGACTATTATCCAATCTGCCCGCAGATTAACCTGCTGCCCTGGCGGCACAGTCTTTACTGTAACGAACCGGATATCGGCGGCTGCAACGCCTGCATCGCCAACCGGGCCAGCCATGGCGCCCGGGATATCGTGACCTGGCGGGCGGACCATGCGTGGCAACTCAAGGACGCCGCCCGTGTGTTGTGTCCAAGTCTGGACGTGCTGACGCGACTGCAACGGTACGGCCTGGCGGCGAACGCCGTCCTGGCACCGCATGAACCCGTTGCCGAAGCGCCCTGGAACATGCGTATTCCGGCGTCCTCGGACGGCAAGCTGCGGATCGCGGTACTGGGATCTCTGGTGGATCACAAAGGCGGACGATCGGTGGCCTCCGTCGCCGAACTTCTGGATATCAACACCACCGAGCTCCATCTGATCGGTCAGACCGATGGAGCGTTTTCAAAGCTGGCCTTGAAGCGGATGACGATATCCGGCCGCTACGACGACGCTGATCTGGCCGGTTTGATCGCATCGGCCGCGCCGCATGTGATCTGGTTCCCGGCAGTGTGGCCGGAAACCTATAGCTACACGCTCAGTGCCGCAATTGACGCCGGCATTCCGATCGCGGCGACGCGGATCGGGGCGCACGCAGAACGCCTCGTGGGGCGGCCCCTTACAGTATTGGCGGATATCGATACCTCTCCCACCGCCTGGATCGAGATATTCGAAGGTCTTCGCCGTGCATTCCGAACCCACAAACCCGTCAAGAGACCGGCGATGCGGCCGGCGGTGGAGGATTTTTACGCAACGGAATATCTCAGGCCGTCTCCGCGCCCACGCACGGTCAGGGCCAAACCCCGGATCATCATTGTTCCGGAACGCTTCGACATCGGGTTCCCGACCCCGTGCGGCTATATCCGCCTGATACACCCGCTGGATCACCCCGCGATCGCCAGCGACTTCGACATTCGGGTCGCCACTGCTGAAACGGTCTTCGATTACGAAGCCGAAATCGTTGTCACCCAGCGATTTGCCCTACCCGATTTGGAAACCGCCAACCGGCTGGCCGTCCACGCAAAGCGCACCGGCGCTACCCTGGTTTACGATCTGGACGATGACCTGCTGAACATCCCCCGGACCCATCCGGATGCCAAAACGCTTCGCCCGCACTCCCGCGTCGCGCGCCGGTTGGTAGATATCGCGGACGTTGTGTGGGTGTCCACGGACGCGTTCGCCGAACGACTGTCCACCATCCGTCCCGATGCCGTGGTATTGGAGAACTATCTGGATGAGCGCATTTGGCAGGCACCTGCCGGCCCGTCGCTGGATAAACCAGTCCGCATCCTGTGCATGGGAACAACCACCCACGATCACGATCTCGCATTGATTTTGCCTGCGCTGCGCCGCCTTAAGGAAGAATACGACAATCGCATCGAAATCGACATAATCGGCATGTCCAGCCGGGGCGATTTGCCGGCCGGCCTGAACCGCATCGGCCCGCCGCCAGGTGCCATGCGATCCTATCCGGGTTTCGTGCATTGGCTGACATCCGCTCAACCGGGGTGGCATATCGGTCTCGCGCCCTTGTTGGCAACGTCGTTCAACCTGTGCAAGTCGCCAATCAAGGCAATGGACTATGCTGCCATGGGGTTGGTCGTTCTCGCCTCTGATGTGCCCGTTTATCGCGGCTCCATCGCTGACGGACCAGCCGGGCAGCTTGTCCCCAACACCGTGGCTGCGTGGTATGCGGCGCTAAATCGGTTGCTGCGCGATCCGGACCAGCGCCACGCGATCGCCGCCCGGGTTCGGGGGGCGTTTCTGGCCCGAGCCAGCCTGGGCGCTGGCGCCAATGTACGGAAAGATGCTTTGTTACAAATTCTCGCCGTTCGGAAATGCCATGCAGCCGCCTGACGACCATGATGCCGGGCAAATCGCCGAACTCTTCGATCCCGATTGGTACCGATCGCGATACCCCGGCATCGTACCGTCCGGGCAGGAGCCGTTGCCGCATTTCCTGCGCCACGGTCTCGCTGATAAACGCGATCCCAACCGTTTCTTCGACAGCGATTGGTACCTCGAAACAAATCCCGATGTCGCCGCAAGCGGACTGCACCCGCTGCTGCATTATCTGCACGCGGGGGCCGGGGAATTACGTAATCCCCACCCGCGGTTCGATGCGGCATATTATGTGGAGCAACACCCGGACGCAGCGGCCAACCCCATGCTGTTTCATGTTCGGGCTGGCCAGAAATACGGCTATCTGACCGAAAAGCCGATCGATATCCGCGACTATCTGCCATCCCGCGATACCCCCCCAGCCCTGCACAACAGGGTGTTTGCCGATGTCGTTATTCCGGTGCATCGCGGCCTGGACCGCGTCAGGCGCTGCATCCTGTCGGTTCTCGCCGACCGCACCCTCCCCCTCGCCCGGATTATCGTGATCGACGATCGCACACCCGAACCGAAGCTGGCGGCGTGGCTGAAGGATTTGGCGGCGGAGGGTCAAATCCACCTGATTCGCAACCGGCGCCATCTCGGCTTCGAGGCATCGGCAGGTCTCGGCATCCAGGCAGCCGAAACCCACGACGTGGTGCTACTCGGCAGCGACATCCTGGTTCCCGCCGGATGGCTGCGCCGCCTCGCCGCGCACGCCTATGCACAGCCCAATATTGCGACCGTTTCTCCGTTCTGTAATGACGCGGCGCATTGCGGCTATCCGGACGATGCCGGCGGCCCGCTCGTTTTCGGGGCAACACCTGCGCGGATGGATGAGGTGTGCCAAACGGTCAACGCCGGACGATCCGTGGGCGTACCGGCCACCGCCTTTCATTGCATGTACATCCGCCGGGCGGCCGAACAAGCGGTGGGTGCTGGCGCGGAAGCGGATTTCTGTTTCCGAACCACCGCCGCCGGGTGGGTTCATCGCCTGGCGTGCGATGTGTTCGTCTATCGCGACGGATCGGAGTCATCCCTTCCGCCATCGGAACCGGCAATCGATGCGCTCACCCCATCCCGGTTCGCCGTCACGGCGGCGTTGTTCCGGGACGCCAACCTTCCCGTCATTCTGATGATCTCACATCGTTACGGTGGCGGAGTACGGCGTCACATCGACAGCCTGGTGGAAAATTATCGCGATTCGGCGCTGGTGCTGTTATTAACAGGAACGGATCGGGGCACGACGCTGTCGGTTCCCTCGTTACCGAACCATCCCGAACTGACACTTCCGCCGGACCGGCTTGACGGCCTGATCACCATCCTGCGGTCCATGCAGGTGTCGCGGGTTCACATTCATCATCTCCTTCAGATGAGCATGGACGTTCGCAGCCTGATCCACCGTCTCGGCGTACCCTTCGATGTGACCGTGCATGATTATTACGCGATCTGTCCGCAGGTAAACCTGCTGCGCTGGCCAGAGACGCTGTACTGCGGCGAACCCGGGCCAGCGTCCTGCAATGCCTGCATAGCGGAGCAAAGCTCTCACGGTGCCAGGGATATCGTATCGTGGCGGCGCGACGGGGCGTGGCAATTCCTCAACGCAGACCGGGTAATCTGTCCCAGCGCCGACACCAAGGCTCGGCTTGACCGATACGGGTTCGGAACCCGCGCCATTGTCGTTCCTCACGAACAACAGATGGAAACCAACTGGACTTCCCGTCTTCCAAACCTCGCGGGCCAACCCCTGCGAATCGCTTTGCTGGGTGTTTTGGCGAACCACAAAGGCGCACGCGTGGTGGCCGAGTTAGCCGAGGCCGCCGCCCCCGGAACAATTGAAATCCATCTGATCGGGCATCTTGAGCCAAGCTTTCCAAAGGCCGCCATCGGGCTGATAAAGGCGACAGGGAAATACCGCGACGAAGACCTGCCGGACCTGTTGAAACAGATCGATCCACATGTGCTTTGGTTTCCGTCGTCAACCCCGGAAACCTACAGCTTCACCCTGAGTACCGCGATCGCCACGGGCTTGCCGATCGTCGCCACCAATCTTGGATCGTTCCCCGAACGCCTTGCCGGACACCCGCACGCGTGGCTGGTCGATTATCGGGCATCGTCCGAGGACTGGCTGACCACCTTCGCCGATGTGCGAAAGGCTTTGAAAGACCGCTCGGTCAGGCCGCCTACCCCGCGAACCCCTCAGATTTCGGACTTCTACGCAGACCGATATCTGGCGCCCGAACCGCGAAAAGCGCCGGATCGCCCATCCGGAAAGCCCCGGATCGCCATCGTGCCGGAACGGTTCGGGTCGGGCGGCCTGACTCCATCCGCCTACATCCGTCTGCTGCAACCGCTGGACCACCCCGGTGCCGGCACGAACGATGTGATCATGGCTAACGCAGAAACGATATTCGGCTGCGAGGCCGATATCATCGTGACCCAGCGATACGCCGTTCCCAACCTGGAAACCGCAAACCGGCTGGTCGAGTATTCCCGGCGGATCGGCGCGAAATTGGTGTACGACCTGAACGGCGATCTGCTCGATGTTCCTTCCAACCATCCGGATGCCGAACGGTTGCGGCCGCTGGCAAAAGTGGTGCGCCGGATGCTGACGGTGGCGGACGCGGTATGGGTCTCAACCGCCGGTCTCGCCGAGCGTCTGGCGACGATCCGGCCGGATGCGGTCGTCGTGGAGAATCGGTTGGACGAACGCATCTGGGCCAGAACACCTGCGCCCGGCATCGTGTGGGACCATCCCGTTCGCATCCTGTGCATGGGAAGCCGCACGCACGACCGCGATTTCGCGATGATCGAGCCAGCCCTGCTGCGGCTGAAGGATGCGTATGGCGATTTAATCGCCATCGATGTCATCGGGATGACCAGCCACAGTGAACTTCCAAAAGGGTTGAACCGAGTCCACCCCACGACGCACGCCTCACGGTCCTATCCGGGCTTCGTCAACTGGCTGACCGCAGCGCAGCCATGTTGGCATATCGGTCTGGCGCCGTTGCTCGATACCCCGGGGAACCGCGGCGCATCCCCGATCAAGGCGATGGATTATGCCGCGATGGGGTTGGCCGTCCTGGCATCCGATACGCCTGTCTATCGCGGTTCCATCGCCGATGGGCCTGCCGGTCAGCTTGTCGCGAACGATCCCGGCGCATGGTACGCGGCGGTGGATTGGCTGATCCGCAATCAGGCGCTTCGGCAATCGACGGCGACGCGGGCGCACAGGTCTTTTCTGGCCGGCGGAACCCTGGCCAGCCATGCCGGCGTGCGGCGGGCGGCACTGGCGGCACTGCTGCCGGATCGCGCGCCCGACTTGCAGCGAGCGCCCGCCGCGTTAACTATACCGTATGATCAACCTGACCCCGTTACCCGAAAGAGGCGTGCTGGCAGTCGAGGGCCATGACCGCGTTGCATTCCTGCAAGGCCTGGTTTCCAACGACATCGAGGCCGCTGCCCCGGGCCATGCCGTTTGGGCCGCGTTACTGACGGCGCAGGGCAAATGGCTGGCGGATTTCTTCGTGTTCGCCACCGCCGATGCACTGCTGCTGGACTGCGAGGCCGCCCAAATCCCGATGCTGATCCAGCGCCTGTCCCGCTACCGGCTGCGTATGAAGGCCACGTTGCGCGCGGAGCCTGCACTGCAGGTCCACGTCGCGTGGGGCGGCCAGCCGAACGTTGGCGGCGTCCTCGCACCCGACCCGAGGCTGCCCGATTTCGCATGGCGTATTCTCACCGCCGAAACGCCGGATGCCAATGCGACGCCGGATGATTGGGATCAGTATCGCCTGACCGCCGGGCTGCCCGACGGATCGAAGGACATGGAATCGGATCGCAGCACTCTGCTGGAAGCGGGTTTCGATGAGCTGGCGGGCGTGTCGTGGTCGAAGGGCTGCTACATGGGCCAGGAACTCACCGCGCGCACAAAATATCGCGGCCTGGTTAAGCGGCGCTTGGTGCCCGTCGCGATCGACGGCGCGCTGCCGCCGCCCGGAACTCCGGTGCTGCGCGATGGTGTCGATGTCGGCACGATGCGATCCGGGCGCGATGGCGTTGGTCTCGCGTCGTTACGGCTGGATGCGCTTGGTGCGTCGCTGCGCTGCGGCGAAGCATTGCTGACTTCGCGGATTCCAGGCTGGATGCGGCTGCCGGAAACAGCGGCGGCTCCGCGATAAGCGGTAATTCGCATTGATTTTGATGCAAACTATCGACCAGGCAAACAAAAAAAGGGAGTTTTCATATGCGATATCTCCGCACATCTGGGCTTGCCTTGATCGGTCTTTTCGTCTCGCTCGCCGCGTCAGCCCAAGAGTCGGCCAAGCCCATCGTGGTGCTGAAAGAAGTGCTCGCGGGTATGCCGAAAGGCGATAAGCAGGAAGTGCAGGTTCTCACGGCAAGCTTTACTCCTGGTCAACGAACCGTGTTCCACACACACCGCTTCCCAGTGACCGTTTACATCCTTGAAGGCGCGTTTACTTTGGAGATGGAAGGACGCCCATCAATTACCATAACGGCGGGCCAGTCCATCGTAGAACCGCCCGGCGTTCGAATGACCGGTTATAACCGTAGTGCGACCGACCTGATCCGATTGGTGATCTTCTATGTCGGCGACCCGGGAACGCCATTTCTCGACATACTTCATCAATGACGGTCCAGAGTCTGCGCGGGTGACCATTCGTCGTCGACTATAGGAGCCACACGCCGGACAATCGATTAACCCATGATCGAACACCGGAGAAGATGCAACCTCAAACCATCACGCTTGTCTTATGACTTTCCCCGTGTTTCGGGGATAATGGTTCACCATCGGCGGGCTGTAGCCCGCCGATGGTGAAAGGGGACGGATCGGGATCACGCCGGTCAGGTAGGACCGAATTAGAGTTTGATCGCCCCTTTCTTTTCCATGAGGCCCGGACGGATAACTGGGGTGTTTGATACCCCGGATGACAAGCATGGGACAGGAAAAGATGCGCCAAGTCATAGCACAAACCACAGATCAAATCACCATCGGTGTCGATATTTCGAAAGACCGCCTCGATGTTCACCTCCACCCCGAGGGCCTCGTTCGGCAATTCACTAACGATCGCAAAGGCCACACCCAACTCATCGCCCGGGCTACGCCCAAACACCCAACCCGCATCATCTTTGAGGCAACCGGGGCCTATCATCGGGCACTGGAGATGGCCTTGGGCAAAGCGGGATTACCGGCCGTTAAAATCAACCCATTCCAGGCACGCCGCTTCGCCCAAGCGGCCGGCAAGCGCGTCAAGACCGACCCGGTAGACGCGGCCATGCTGGCACGATTCGGCGTCAGCATACAGCCCGATATCCCACCTGCCAGAGACGAAACCATTGATAGCCTTGCCGAATTGCTGGCCGTACGGCGCGCCTTGGTGAAAGATCGGACCGCCGCCCTGAACCGCGGCAAGGTCCTGACCTTGGCTTTGCTCAAGCGCTTAAGCCAGCAGCATTTGAAGCAGATCGAGACCCAGATCGAGGCCATCGATCACGAACGGACAGCTATCCTGGTTAAACATGAAAAACTCAAAGCCAGATATGACATCCTTGTCAGCATGCCGGCTTTGGGGGCGGCAACAGCCCTCGTGTTGCTCATCGACATGCCCGAATTGGGCTTCATGGACGCCAAACAGACCGCCAGCCTGGCAGGGTTGGCACCCATAACCCAGCAGTCGGGCAAATGGATCGGCAAAAGCTACATCCAGGGCGGACGGGCAAATCTCCGACAGGCGCTCTATATGCCCGCCCTCGTCGCAATCCGCTTCAACCCCCAGCTCAAAGCTAAATATCTGGCACTCCGCCAAGCAGGCAAGCCCGCAAAAGTTGCTATCGTCGCCATCATGCGCAAGATCATCATCACAGCAAATGCCCTGCTGCGCGATAACCGCATGTGGACATCAGAAGCAGCTTGACCAAGACGGATACTCTAAT
>JANXLQ010000341.1 GCA_025355085.1 Rhodopila sp. | reverse complement strand
CTGCGCGGTTTGCTGGATGCGTTCCAGCACCGATTGTAACTGCCCGCGCGCCGCGTCCAGGTCGCGGGTCATGGCGTTCAATGGAATTTGCGCCCGGGCCGACTTTTCCGCTGCCGTCTTTGTCACGGCCAGGACCTCTTCCAGCGTCGCCACCCGATCCGTCGCCGCCTGTTGTTCGGCCACGGTCGCCGACACGACGCGGGCGATCTCGGCCCCCAGGGCGCGCTGCCCGTCTGCGTATTGACGGGTCAGGCTTTGCACCTCGGGATACGCTGAACCGAACCGGGCTTGCCGAGCATCGATTTGGCCGGCGAGTTGTTCTTGCACGGCGCGAAGCTGGGCAACAGAAGGTGCCACCGCTGCCTGTGCCTGCGCCCCAATCCGGCCGCGTGCGGCGTCGAGGCGGGCATTCGCGGCGGCCCGTTCTGACTGGGCTTTGACCAGATCCTCCGTCAGATGGGTGATTTCCTCGGTATCGGTGCCGGCATGCATGCCCTGACTGAGGGCATGTTCGGAGCGGTAGGCGGACATCCGCTCTTCGGCCCGTGATACCTGACGGCGCAGGTCGGATGCCTGTTTTTCCAGCAATGCGGTCGCGGTATCGACCAAACGGTGTTTGGCCGCGTACTGGTTCTTGATATACACGTCCATCGCATTATTGACCGCCGCCGCCGCCACCATCGGGTCGTCGGCAACGAAGGTGACCTCCACGACGTGGGAGAATTTGACAGCGGAGGCATGCAGGGCATCTTGCACTGCCATCAGGGTGCGATCGCGCGTCGCGTCCAGCGTTGGGCCATAGACCGGTTCCTCAGGCGGCGGCTCCGTGTCCATCCCCAACATCGACTGCATCCATATCCGGGTACGCCGGATCGTGCCCGGCGGGCGCAACGCGGCATTAAAGTACGGATTGGCAAACAGGTTGCCGCGTTCGGCGACCCTTTGGGCGATGCGCAAACTGTGCAGAATTTCGGCCTGGCTGGCCATCATCGCTTCGGTCGTGGGCCTGTCGCGCAGGATGCTTTGCAACTCCCGCGGCTTGTATTCGCTTGGATCGTAAATCAGCGACCCGGTGGCAGTATAAAGCGGGGTGATCTGTTGCATCGTCAACCAGCCAAAGAACGGCACCAGCAGGATGACTGCGAGCAGCGTCGCGCGGCGCTGGCGCACGGCCGCGACAAACCCCGAGAGGCTGTCCCTCGACGTGCCGAACGGTGGTCCGGCGGCGGGCAGCCGGCTGCCCCGCTTTGGGACGCGGCCTGCTGCCTCTGGGTCGGCGGGCCTATCGAGCATCCGCGTGGTCCGGCCTTTTTGGTCATGCCCGGACGTTTTGCCCGGGACGAAAGTGGAAACGAGCACCTTGTTAGACCGGAAATGTTTAATAATTCCCTAACGCGCCGCCACAAATCCCGGCCGGAGGATGAAGTCGCGGCATTGATGCGCGCGTTAGCGCGGTCGCAGCGGCACGATGACCGCGAAGCCGAGCGCCCCCATGGTCAGCGCGAACACGATCCCCCATTGCAAGCCATAACTGGCGCCCATAATCAGGACTGACAATTTGAACAGCCGGAGTGTCCCGATCCTATTGGCAAGGACGCCGATGCCGACGCGGCCCAGAACGCTCATTCCTCCCAGCAACGAAACCAGCGCCGACGCCGCTATCGGACCGGCGCCATGTTCGCGTGCGAATGCCGGAAGGAACACAAGCGGCACGAGAAGAGCGGTCGTCGCGCAGAGCCATGAGACGTAAAGCGTCAGAAACGCGCGGGAAACCACGATCTGCCGGACGGAGCCGGTAACGCGGCCTTTTGCAATCGGCGGGGGTACCGCGATCAGCGCGCAGCAGGCTAAAAGGAACAGGCAGCCGGCGCCAAACGTCAGGTCAGCGACCCTCCAGCCGTAATTCTGGATCAATGCAGCGGCCAATGGGGGAACGATCAACGTTCCGCACCCGGTACCGGCCGCAGCGATTCCCGGGGCGGCGGTCCGGCGGCTGTCGAACCATCCTCCAACGATTGAAAGCGTCGGTATGTACACGCATGCCGCGCCACCCCGACGCCTACGCCTACGCCATAACTCACGTAG
>JANXLQ010000280.1 GCA_025355085.1 Rhodopila sp. | reverse complement strand
TGGCGCGCCTTCGCGCACCATGACGACCGGGAACATAATCGCCACATCGCCAAAATGAGAACTGCCGGGGAAGAGCATGCGGCGTCTGGCTGGATCGGGAGCGGGCAGACCGTGTTCGTGACGGTCCACCCAATCCTACTTGCTTCAACCGCCTGAAAAAACAGCAAAAATCCGCGAATATGAGGCGTTTATACGCGATCTAACGTCGATCCGGACGCTGACCCAGGCAGATTAGTCCCGCTGGATCAGCTCGATCGAGACGTTCTGCGGCGCGGTCAGGAACGCGATCTGCACACCTGGCCGGTTGGTAGTGACATCCATTGTGAATATGACGCCCTTGGACTTTAATTCGGCGACGGCGGCTTTGATGTCGCTGACAGTCAGGCCAAAATGATCCAGCCCAAAATACGGTGAGGATGGGGCGCCGGCCGCCTTGCCGGGCTGCGCCTTGGCGATGAACACTTTTTGCCCGGCCAGATTGAGATCGATTCGCGTGGATCCGTCGGCCATCGGCGACCTGACGATCTCGGCCCCAAGTTTGTCCTGGTACCATTCAGCGGTTGCCTCGGGATCGGGTGAGCGCAGATGGATGTGTTCCCAATTGAATTTGGTCATGTTTCCCCCAAGATGCTTGATAGCGGGTATTAATCCACCGAGCCTGCGCCACGGCAAGAGGCCGATGCTTCGGCGGAGGACGAAAAAACTGCCATGCACGACAGGTGCTTGCATCGCGATGCTGGACCGGCTATTTGGCCGTACCGACGCGATAAGCGCTTGCGCTTAGATGACTGGAGAGGTGCCAGAGCGGTCGATCGGGGCGGTCTCGAAAACCGTTGAGCGTGTGAGCGTTCCCAGGGTTCGAATCCCTGCCTCTCCGCCAGTCTCTCTTCGCAAGATATTGAAATAACATAAATTTCGGCAATCCGCCCAGTCCGAAGGTCTGACAACCGCCAGCGAGGAAACTGTTGGTTGACCCTGCATCTTGCCATCGGCGGGACGTTATTCAAATCGGACCTTCGCCCGCCCTCCGCGACGGCTCGACATGGCATCGCGCCAGAAACCGGCTGCGATTTCACTTATCGAATCCGAAACGATTTTCGGACACAGCCGCCTTGCCCCCGGGCATCCCGGCACCCGCAAGCGGCCGATAACACTGGACCTATCGGACATCCCCGACAGATTCGCGACGCATGTTGCGGAACAACCCCGGCATCGCTAGGTTCCGGACCATAGCTTTGGAGTGTCTCCCGCATGATCAGTATCCTGTTCTGGCTTCTGGATGAGTTGCTGAGCCTGTACGTGTGGGCCGTCATTCTCGCTGCGATTTTCAGCATGCTCGCCTCGTTTGGCGTACTGGACACGCGCAATCGCGTGGTTTGGTCGATCGGCGACTTCCTCTATCGGGTGACCGAACCGGCACTCCGCCGGATTCGCAATTTTCTACCGAGTTTCGGCAGCATCGATCTCAGCCCACTGGTCCTGCTGCTCCTGCTGCAAGCCGCCCGCATGCTGCTTGAAAAAATCAAGGTTGCCATCATCACCGGATCGCTGGCCTATCTGCTTTGACGGCGAGTCGGCGCACTCCATGGTGACGTGATTACTCGATCGCCATGTGCCCGTGGAGCGTAATCGCTCGATGCGCAGCACGAGCCAATACGTCAGGAATTCGTTGTCTAACGCTCCCAAGAACATCGCTTTGTCCTCGAAGAGAGCAAAGCATTCTCTTTGATCGTCATCGCCGGTCCTGTCCCGGCCACCAGCCGTGCGTGCGCAGGTGGCCGGGACAGAGTACCGTCTAATCCCAGACGATCGCCTCCCGCGCGACCTCTACCGTCCCGTTTCCGCGCAGGCGCACCACGTTCACTGTCTTCGCCAGATCCGGCGACCCGGAGTAATACGCCGGCACGGTAGTTCCCGTCCCCACGGCCGCCGCCCGGTTCCAATGGCCCAGCGCCAGATAATCCGATCCTGTCGCCTCAATCTCGGCGTTGCTGATCAGCCAGGACGGACGCAGCGGCGGCACCCCGTCATCCTCGTAATGACCGTGCGCCAGCGTCACATGCCAGCGCGCCGACCGCTCCCGTGGTTCCCGTAACGGCACCATGTTGCTGTAATCGACGTGCGCGTGGCCCCATACCTCCAGGTCATGATCGGGGAAATGCACGGTCAGGTCGTGTGTCACGCCAATAATATGAACATGTGGCAGCTTATTCAGGCCGCCCCGTATCCAAACCGAATCCGGCGTCACCGGATCATGGTTGCCCGGTAGAACGATCACCGGCACGGTCACCTCGTTCAGCATAGCAACGCATTGCGCTATAATGGCCGGAGACTGGCGGTTGTTGTCGAACACGTCGCCGACCAACAAAATGTAGTCGGCCGAATGCGCTTTCGCCGCGTTCAACACCACCCGAAGCCCGGTCGTGCCGTCATCTCCATACGGACCCTGATGCGGGTCGTCATCGACGTGAAGGTCGGAACTATGTATCAAAACGATATCGGAGGACGCCACGATCAAAACCCGGTCAGTTACAGCCCACCATCAAACCGGCGCCGGGGCTGTCAGTCAACCATCATTGGCCTCATGAGCCGCCCGGGCTAGCATCGGCCCCAACCACAACGGTGAGGAACCATACCCCATGATCGACCTTCACTACTGGCCCACGCCGAACGGCAAGAAGGTTACGATCCTGCTGGAAGAAGCCGGTATTCCTTATAACATCGTCCCCGTGAATATCGGCCGAGGCGACCAGTTCTCGCCCGAATTCCTCAGGATGAACCCCAACCACCGCATGCCGGTGATGGTGGATACCGCCCCCATCGGCGGCGGCGAGCCCATCGCCATCTTCGAATCCGGCGCGATCATGATGTATCTCGCGGAAAAAACGGATCGATTTTGCCCCCAAGACCTGCGCGGCAAATACGCGGTAACCGAGTGGCTGATCTGGCAGATGGCCAACCAGGGACCGAAATCCGGCGAGTGCGGCCATTTCCGCCGGCTGGGAGACAAGCAGGGCGATCAATCCTATGCCGTGCGCCGATTTACCGATGAGGTAAACCGTCTCTACGGCGTGCTGAACAACCGGCTGCACGAAAGCAAATACCTCGCCGGCAACGATTACACGATCGCCGACATGATCTCTTATCCCTGGACGGCAAACTGGAAAGCCCAAGGCCAGGACATCGAGGAATTTAAATACGTGAAGCGTTGGCAAGACGAACTCGCCGCTCGGCCAGGCGTCCAGCGCGGCATGGCTGTTGGTGCGGACCTGTCCGAAGACGTGACGAAACTGTCGCAGGAAGAACAGGATCGGCGTGCAAAGATTATGTACAACCAGCGGGCGCGTCCGGTTCCGGCAGGGTAACATGCCCTGACAACAGACAGTTTCACGTTCACCCATGGGTGCGCGCATACGCCAGCCGCGCCCTGACTTCCCCTTCGGCCCCAACCATCGCGTCATTGCCGGGATTTGATCCGGCCATCCCCACGGATACCGATGAATGTGGGGATGATGGGTTGGTTGGGACGAAGACACTAAACCCAAACTCTAGGACTCCTTTATGGCCGAACTTGAATGTTTCTTCGACTGCTCCAGCCCCTGGACCTACTTCGCCTTCGAATCCCTGTTGCGCATGCAGGACGAGATTGGTGTGACCATCGAGTGGCGCCCGTTCCTCGTTGGCGGCGTGTTCAATGCTGTGAATCAGAGCGTCTATAATTCCCGCGACACCCCCGTGCCGGCCAAGTCGGCATACAGCAAGAAGGACCAGCAGAACTGGGCCCGCCACCTCGGGCTGTCGATCCACTACCGCCCGAGCGTGTTCCCGGTGAACAGTGTTAAGGCGATGCGGGCCTGCATCGTGCTGGAAACCGAGGGCAAGCTTGTCCCCTTCGCTCGGGCGGCGTTCAAGGCGTATTGGACCGACGATAAGGACATCTCGCAAATTTCTGTTCTGACCGAGATTTGCAATGGCCTCGACATCGACGCGGCCAAACTGTTTGCGGCCATCGATCAGCAGCCGGTGAAAGATACACTGCGCACCAATACGCAGAATGCCATCGACCGCGGTGCTTTCGGCTCCCCCACTATCTTCGTGGGTGGCGACGATATGTATTTTGGCAATGACCGTATGCCGCTGATCAAGGATGCCGTTCTTAGTCGCAGGTAACGATCGACACACCCATCGGCTGACGGTTCGGCGAGACCGCCGCCGTCAGCAATCCACCGGCAGCAACCCACCGGCAGCAACCCCGGGGCGGCGTGACGCCCCGGGTTGCCGGCAAGCGCGAACTGGCCGGGATGCCGCGGCGTTCCCTAGGCCGGTGTCCTCCGTCCAGGCTGATGCCCATCCAGATTGACCGTGAATTGGGCATCCGTCTAATTCATCACCGAAATGATCGGCCGGGGCGAAGCGTCACACCGCCTCGGCGGACAAGCGCCGCGGCATGCAGCAGGCACAGCCGCCAGCATGGGCGGGCGCTGACGTCGCGCCAGCATCCCCCTGCTGCGCACCGCCGCCGAGTGCCGGAGCAGTCAGAAGCCGAGGCGCCAGGGCGCTGCAATCCGGGCACGGCTGGGGGCGGTCGAACTCCGCCATCGGCCTGATTTCGCTGAAGGGCCCGCAATCGGGGCATTCATAGTCGTAGGTGGGCATCCAAATCCTCCGTCATCCGTTGTCTTCATACTGCCATTTCCCAGATCGGCCGGCCAGAGACCGGGTTGCCGAGCGCCTGAACCAACGCCATGTTGCAAAGCACAACGACCTGAAGGATCTAACGCATGAATGGACAAGTGGACCTGACGCAGTTCGCCGAGGAAAGATATGCCGTCGGTCAACCGGTTCCCCGCAAGGAAGACCCGATGCTGCTGCGCGGTGAGGGCCGCTATTCCGATGACCTCAATCTCCCCAGCCAGGCCCATGCGGTGATGGTGCGCTCCAACGCAGCGCACGGCATCATCCGGTCGATCGATACGAGCGTTGCGAAGAAGATGCCGGGTGTTCTTGCCGTTCTGACCGGGCAAGACCTGATCGACGCCGGCCTGGGCAACCTTCCGTCCGGCATGGCGTTCAAAATGCGCGACGGCTCCGACATGCCAAAACCGTCCCAACCCATTCTGACCATCGACAAGGTCCGCTTCGTTGGCGATCCGGTCGCGGTTGTTGTGGCCGAAACGGCTTTGCAGGCGAAGGATGCTGCCGAGGCGGTGTTCGTCGATATCGACAGCCTGCCTGCCGTCACCGATGCCGCCGCCGCCGCTGCCCCTGGCGCGCCGCTGGTGCATGATGGCACACCCAGCAACGTGATTCTCGATTTTCACCACGGAGACACTGCGGCTGTCGCCGAGGCTTTTGCCAAAGCCGCCCATGTCACCAAGCTGAAAATCCGCAACAGCCGCGTTGTGGTCTGCCCGATGGAGCCAAGGTCGGCGATCGGCGCTTACGATGCCGAGACCGAACGATGGACGCTTCGCCTCGGATGCCAGGGCGTGTTCAACATGCGCCAGCTTTTGATGGGGCCATTGAACGCTCCTGTTGAGAAAATCCGCGTGCTGACCGGCAACGTCGGTGGCTCGTTTGGGATGAAATCCTCCTGCTATCCAGAATATCCCGCGATCCTGCATGCGTCCCGACTGCTGGGGCGCCCGGTCAAGTGGACCGATGAGCGGGGCGAAAGCTTCCTGTCCGACAGCCATGGCCGCGATCATGACATGGAGCAGGAGATTGCGCTGGACGCATCAGGGAAAATCCTCGCCCTGCGTGTCACCGGCTACGGCAATATTGGTGCTTATTTGTCGAACGGCACTGTCCTACAGCCCACCGGCAACATCGTCCGCAACACCATCGGCGTGTATGCGACTCCGTTGCAGGAGGTTTCCGCCAAGGCGATGTTCACCAACACCAGCCCTGTCGGACCATACCGAGGTGCCGGCCGGCCGGAGGGCAACTATTATATTGAGCGTCTGCTCGATACCGCCGCTCGCGAGATGAACATCGATCCCACCGACATCCGCCGCCGCAATCACATTCAGCCCGACGCCTTCCCCTACAAGACTCCCGCCGGC
>JANXLQ010000276.1 GCA_025355085.1 Rhodopila sp. | reverse complement strand
TTCGGAAGGCGATCCGCTCGACAGGCGCCAAGCTGTTCTTCCTGCCGGCTTATAGTCCCGACCTCAATCCGATTGAGCAGGTGTTCGCCAAACTCAAAACTCTGCTGCGAAAGGCCAACGCACGCACGATCGACGCCGTCTGCAAGGCCATCGGTCAGATCCTCGACGAATACACCGCAAAGGAGTGCATCAACTATTTCGTCAACTCAGGATACGGGTCAACCTAAAGCTATTACGCTCTAAGCGGGCTCAGTTTCTGTCGCCGGATGGCGCTATTGACCGACCCGCGTCATATTACCAGCAGCACAGTTCAGGCTCGCCATGAGTTTCCGTTCCCTCTACCGTCACGGCTTCGCCCGTGTCGCCGCTTGCACGACGACCACCGCCTTGGCCGATCCGGCCGCCAACGCGCAGACGATCCTGCGCACGGCGCGGGATTGCGACCAGCAGTCGGTGGCGGTCGCAGTGTTCCCCGAGCTTGGTTTGTCCGGGTATTCCATCAGCGATTTGCTGCAACAGAAGACCATGCTGGATGCGGTTGAAAGTGCCATCGACACCGTCGTCACCGGCTCCTCCGGCCTGATGCCGTTGCTGCTGGTGGGCGCCCCCATCCGCCACATGGGCGCGCTGTATAATTGCGCCCTCGCCATCCATCGCGGCGCTCTGCTCGGCATCGTCCCCAAAATCCACCTACCGAACTACCGGGAATTCTACGAACCCCGCCACTTCGTCAGCGGCGACGGCACCGATGGAGGCATCATCACCATCGGCGGCCGCACCGTCCCGTTCGGCCCGGACCTGCTGTTCGCGGCGGACGACCTTCCCGGCCTGATCGTCCACGCCGAAATCTGCGAGGACGTCTGGGTTCCCAACCCACCGAGCGGTGAGGCTGCGGTCGCGGGAGCCACGGTGCTGGCCAACCTGTCCGCCAGCAACATCACCATCGGCAAGGCGGAAACCCGCCGGTTGCTGTGCCGATCGCAATCCGCACGGTGTCTGGCGGTCTATCTTTATGCCGCCGCCGGAGCCGGCGAATCCACCACCGATCTGGCATGGGACGGCCAGGCCTCGGTCTTTGAGAACGGCAATACTTTGGCCGAGACCGAACGGTTTCCCCTGGCTGACCAAGCGGCGATCGCCGATATCGACCTAGATATGCTGGCACAGGAGCGCTTGCAGATGGGGTCGTTCGATACCAACCGCCGCCGCCACGCGCGCCCGTTCCGCCGCATCGGTTTTTCCGTCAATGCCCCAACCGGCGACGTAGGCCTCCGCCGCAAGATGGAGCGATTCCCCTTCGTCCCCGCCGACGTCGCTCGCCTGGAACAGGATTGTTACGAGGCGTACAATATCCAGGTCTCGGGCCTCGCGCAGCGCCTGCGGGCCACCGGCCTGAAAAAGGTCGTCATCGGCATATCCGGAGGCCTTGATTCCACCCAGGCTCTGCTGGTTTGTGCCCAGGCGTTCGACCTGCTTGGTATCCCGCGTAATGGCATCCTGGCCTACACGATGCCTGGCTTTGCCACCTCTGACTACACCAAATCCAACGCCTGGAAGCTGATGAGGTCGCTCGGTGTTACCGCCAGCGAACTGGACATCAAACCTGCGGCGAAACAGATGCTGGCCGACCTCGGGCATCCCTACGCTACCGGCACGAACACATATGACATCACGTTCGAGAATGTGCAGGCCGGGTTGCGCACCGACTACCTGTTCCGATTGGCCAACCATCAGGGAGGCATCGTTATCGGCACCGGCGATCTGTCCGAACTCGCGCTGGGCTGGTGTACTTACGGCGTCGGGGATCAGATGGCGCACTACAACGTCAATGCCGGCGTGCCGAAAACCCTGATCCAACACCTGATCCGCTGGATCATCGGTACCAAACGTTTCGCTGACGACGTGCTGGAAACACTGGGCGCAATCGTTTCGACTGAGATATCCCCCGAACTCGTCCCGGTAGCTGAGGGTGAAACTCCCCAGAGCACCGAGGCCAAGATCGGCCCGTACGCACTTCAGGATTTTACCCTGTTCCACATCCTGCGTTACGGCTTCGTGCCTTCCAAGATCGCCTTCATGGCGCTGCACACCTGGGAAGACGCGGACCGTGGCGACTGGCCGCCACACTTCAATGCCGATCGACGCGTGGCCTACGACCTGAAGCAAATCCGCCATTGGATGCAGGTCTTCCTGACCCGCTTTTTCGCCTTCAGCCAGTTCAAACGCAGCGCCATGCCGAACGGTCCAAAAGTATCGGCCGGAGGCTCTTTATCGCCGCGCGGAGATTGGCGGGCACCATCGGATGGAAATGCCGTTGCATGGCTGGCTGAACTCGAACGGAACGTTCCCGTTGAATAGTCTCCCGATAATGCACTTTCTTCTTTTGGTCGCGGCCGGATTGCTTGCGGGCACAATGAACGCGGTCGCCGGTGGCGGTTCGTTCGTGTCGTTTCCCATCATGGTCCTGGTCGGTTTGCCGCCGATCGCCGCCAACGCCACCAGCACCGTCGCGTTGTTCCCCGGCACGATCGCGAGCACCTGGGCCTACCGGGAAAATTTGCAAGGCATCGCGGGGATCAGCCTGAAAGTCCTGCTGCCGATCAGTATCTGCGGCGGTCTGGTGGGCGCAATTCTGCTGCTGGTCACCCCCGGCAGCGCCTTCGACCTGGTCATTCCCTGGCTGCTGCTGTTGGCCACCCTGACGTTTGCCGGAGGCCGCCATCTCGGCGACTGGCTGAGGCGCTACGTCC
The DNA here is from genome assembly GCA_025355085.1 of Rhodopila sp. Classification (GTDB taxonomy): domain Bacteria; phylum Pseudomonadota; class Alphaproteobacteria; order Acetobacterales; family Acetobacteraceae; genus Rhodopila. The sequence goes on along the minus strand of JANXLQ010000276.1, from coordinate 6,318 downwards.
GGATCGGCCGCGGCGCGTTTTTGGTAATTCAGTTTATTCTCTCGATCTACGGCGGCTATTTCGGCGGCGCTATCGGGCTGATGATGATGGCGATTTGGACCCTGATCGACACGGCGGAGTTGAAGGCGATGGCTTCTACCCGCACCGCGTTGGTCAGTGCAACCAACGGGGCGGCGGTCTTGTGTTTCGCCACGGCAGGTGCCGTCCATTGGCCGGAGATGCTGGCAATGATGGTCTCCGCCATTGCCGGCGGTTATTACGGTGCCCGGTTCGCACGGCATTTACCGCCCGCAGTCCTACGGTGGTTCGTCGTGGCGCTCAGCGCGACGGTCACGATCGCTTTCTTCCTGCGCCGATATTGATGTTTCGCGATCTTCGGTGAAACGCCGACGTCGATGCCGAGCGGTTCGACTTTGCAGAAAACCTGGAACTTTAGCCTCAAAAAACAATACATGCGCGCATCAAGCCGAAGTGGCGGCCGCGCGACGTGCGCAGGCCGCCAAACCGGTGTCAGAGCGCGGCCAGAATCGCTTCGGCCTTGCTAACTTCGAACCCGCCGGGGGCTTCGATGCCGAGGTGTGTAACTACACCGTTGTCGGCGATCAGCGCGTAGCGCTGGCTGCGCCACCCCATACCGCGGGCGTTCAGGTCGAGCTCCAGGCCGATCGCCTTAGCAAAAGCGGCTGCGCCGTCGGCCAGCATTTCGATCTTATCGCCGGTGCCCTGGTCCTTACCCCATGCGCCCATGACGAAGGCGTCATTGACGGCAATGCAGGCGATGGTATCGACGCCCTTGGCCTTAAAGGCGTCCGCGTTCTGCACGAAGCCCGGCAGGTGCTTGACGCTGCAGGTTGGGGTGAAGGCACCCGGAACCGCGAAAAGAACCACTTTTTTGCCTTTAAAGATTTCATCGGTGGAAATTTCTTTCGGTCCTTCCGCCGTCGCGACCATGAGCTTTATGGACGGAATGGTGTCGCCGACCTTGATCGTCATGTATTCTTTGCTCCCGCATGGGTTTCTGAGGTGTCTGCCGAGGCATGACAGATATGGACTCCTAGCTGGACCGGAACGGGAAGTCACCCCCGCCCTGTTCGACCGTCAATCGTTCAGATGACAGGCGCTGTGGTGGTTAGGTGCGATCTCCCGCAGCACAGGCATTTCCTCGGCGCAACGCGGCAGCGCGTGCGGGCAGCGCGGATGGAAATGGCAGCCCGACGGGGGGTTGAGGGGGCTGGGAATTTCCCCTTTTACTGCGGTAAAATGTCGCTTTCGAGATTCGATTCGTGGCACCTCGGCCAGCAGCGCCTGCGTGTAGGGATGGTTGGTCCGGGTGAAAATTTCTTCCGTCGGCGCCGATTCGACGATACGGCCGAGATACATGATCGCGACCCGATCCGACAGATGCTCGATCACGCCTAGATCGTGGCTGATGAACAGGTAGGTCAGATCCAGGCGCGCGCGTAGGTCCATGAACAGGTTGAGGATTTGGGCCTGGATCGAGACGTCCAAAGCCGCTACCGCCTCATCGCAAACCTGGAACTCCGGCTGCACGGCGAGGGCGCGGGCGATGCCGACACGTTGGCGTTGGCCGCCCGAGAACTGGTGCGGGTAGCGGCGCTTGTAGGCTGGGTCCAGGCCGGCTTGGGTTAGTTGCGCGTCCACGTAGGTCTCGAAATCAGCTTTTTTGACTATGCCGTGGACCAGGGGCGCCTCTCCGATGATATCGGCCACGCGCATGCGCGGGTTCAAGGAGGCATATGGGTCCTGGAAGATCATTTGAATTTTTAAGGACGCGGCTTTGGATTCTTCGGACGGTAACGTGGCGACATCATGACCCCTGAACAGAACCTGGCCCCGAGAGGGCCGCATGATACCCGCCACCATGCGGCCGATTGTCGATTTGCCGCAGCCGGATTCGCCGACAAGCCCGACGACTTCGCCCTTAAAGACCTGGAGGTTCACGCCATCGACGGCGCGCACGGTTTGGTCTGCCGGCGGCCGGCCCAGGCGGGCAGCCAGTGCCCGAGTCACGCGGGCGGCAGCATCGTAGGTTGGGCCGAATTGCTTCGACACGCCGCGCAGTTCGATGATTGGACCACCTCCCCCGTCATGCTCGGCTAAGGTCCGTGCTCCACGCCTTTCGGGGGGCAGGGTAGTCATAAGTGTGGTTTCCCGAGCTTTTCTTCGGAACCGCTGGACCCACTCGCTCGCGGCTTCCGTCGAAACAGATGACCGTCGAAGGGGGAGTTCCACAGCCACCATCCCCCGACCTCCAAGGTCAGGTTCAGAGTTAATTCGAGCATCGCCCCCATTATGGCACGGCTGACGAAAATGGATGAAAGCAGCGTGCTATATGCCCGGTGCCAGTCTCCGGCGGTTGCTGTTCGCAGGCCGCGTCCGCGTGCCCACAGCGTGCCCGAAACGCGCATCCGGCAGGAAGGTTCAGCAGGTTCGGCGTCATCCCCGGGATCTGCCGCAACGGCTGCCCGCGTCGATTGCGGCTGGGAACGCTGCCGATCAGGCCGGCGGTGTAAGGATGCATCGGGTGGTCCAGCACGTCCGCCGCGTTCCCGGATTCCACGATGCGGCCTGCGTACATGACAGCGATGCGGTCGGCGAGACCGGCGATCACTGAAAGATCGTGCGTGATCCAGATCAGCGCGGTGCCGTGCTCGACAGCGAGCTTCTGCACTTCGGAGAGAATCTGCGCCTGGATCGTCACATCGAGGGCCGTCGTCGGTTCGTCCGCGATCAGCAGATCGGGGTTGTGGAGCAGCGCTATGGCGATGGCGACGCGCTGGCGCATGCCGCCGGAGAACTGGTGTGGATAGGCGTTCAGCCGCTCCTCTGGACTGGGGATGCCAACCATGCCGAGCGCGTCCCGAGCTTTCGCGCGAGCAGCGGTTTTGTTGAATGTTGAGTGGGCCTGGACGGCCTCGATCATTTGCGTATCGATGCGTAGGACCGGATTCAGAGTCATCATTGGGTCCTGGAAGATCATCGCGATACGGTTGCCGCGCAGGTGGCGCATCTCGCGTTCTGTCAGTTTCGCCAGATCCTGTCCCTGATACAGGATTGATCCGGCGGTGATGCGGCCGGGCGGATCGACAAGGCCAATGATGGAAAAGCCGGTAACGGATTTGCCGGAGCCGGACTCGCCGACAAGGCCCAGGACCTCGCCTCGATTGACCGCAAATGAAACGTCGTCCACGGCTTTCACGACGCCCGCCCGGGTGGCGAAGTGGGTGCGCAGGTTGCGGACTTCGATGGTCATTTCGACAGACGGGGGTTCAGCACGTCACGCAACTGGTCCCCAACGAGGTTGATCGAAACGATGGTGATCAGCAGTGCAATACCCGGATAGAAGCTGATCCAGTATTTGCCTGACAGCATGTATTGATAGCCGTTGGCGATCAGCAGACCTAGCGAGGGTTCGGTGATCGGGACGCCGAGGCCCAGGAACGACAGGGTTGCTTCCAGTGCGATGGCGCGGGCGATCTGCTGCGTACCAATAACGATCAGCGGCGGCAGGCAGTTGGGTAGGAGATGGCGGAACACGATGCGGCGCCAGGGCAGTGCCAGGCATAGTGCGGCCTCGATATACTCCCGCCGTCGTTCGACCATCGCCGTCGCCCGGACTGTGCGGGCGTAATAGGCCCATTCGACGATGACCAGAGCCAGCACGACGTTCATGACGCCTTTGCCGAGCATGGCCAGGATCATCAGTGCGACGAGAATAGAGGGAAAGGAGAGTTGCAGATCAACCAGTCGCATGATCACGGTATCGGTGCGGCGCCCAAAGAACGCCGCGAGCAGGCCAAGGGTGGTGCCCACGACGGCGGCGAACAACGCCGAACCGACCCCGACGGTGAGGCTGATGCGCAGGCCATAGAGCATGCCGGAAAACATGTCCCTCCCCTGGTCGTCGGTACCCAGCAGGTAGGTGTAGCCGGCGGCCGAGGCGGTGCCGGGTGGGAAGCGGCCGTCCATGATGTCGAGTTGTGCGAGATCGTAGGGGTTTTGCGGCGTGATCAGCGGGGCAAGGATTGCGGCCGCGGCGATCAGGACGAAGACAATGAGGCCGCCGACGGCGAGTTTCGACTGCGCGAATTCATAGGCGAAACGATGGAAGGGGGTTTCTTCCGGAGGGAGCGCGGCGACGCGGACGAGCTCAGCGGCCAGGAGTTGATCGGCCCGGGGTGGACGGTTCGCGGACGAATCGGTCATGCCCGGATCGGTCGAAGATGGCTCACTCATGGGTGGACGATTGACAGGCGTTCGCCGCCGCTAGTCGTCATGCGCGGGCTTGACCCGTGCATCCGTGCCACATGCCGCCGCCCGTCGTGGCTGGACCGCGACAATGCAACGAGACCAGATTGAACGAATTTACGGTCTGTTAACCTTTCTCTCGCAGCATCTTCTGCATGTGCGGCGGCTGAGTATATATCCTGACCAACCACGCGTTCGAAACGCTTTATGTGGGCGTCACCAGCGACCTGGAAACACGGGTCGGACAGCACAAAGCAAGACACTATCAGGGATTCAGCGGCCATTATTAGGTCATGCGCCTCGCTTATCAGGAACGTCATGAGGATATTGTTTCCGCGATCCGCCGCGAGAAAGCGATCAAACACTGGCCGCGCGTCTGGAAGATCGCCCTGATCATGGTCCAGAATCCAAATTGGGATGACTTGGTTGGAGGGGGATGGGGCAACGCAGAAAACTGGCGGTCGTCAAAATCCCGTTTCCATCGCTTGAAACGACCGAGTCGGGATGGATCTCCGGATCAAGTCCGGGCAGGACGTTGGTTCGGGAATGACATTGGTCGGAGATGACGTTGAGGGAACAACTGGCTCGGCCAAGGCGACTTAAATATCCCAACCATCTTCCGTTCACTCTTTCGTCTCCAACAGCACCCGCGGGTCCAGCACGGTATAGAGAATATCCACCAACAGATTGATGGTGATGAACAGCAGCACGATCATCATCAAATAGGCAACGATCACCGGCCGGTCCAGCACGTTGATGCTGTCGATAATTAGCTTCCCCATTCCGGGCCACGCGAAGACGCTTTCCGTCACGACCGCAAAGGCGATTGTCGAGCCGAGCTCCAGACCGACAACCGTCACGACCGGGATCATGATCATTTTCAACACATGCACCATGACGATCCGCGCCGGAGACAAACCCTTTGCCCGAGCGAATTTGATAAAATCCATCGGCATGATCTCGCGCACGCCCGCGCGGGTAAGGCGCAGTATCAGTGAAATATTGAACAGCGACAAATTCAAGGCCGGCAGGAACATGTGCCGCAGGCCGTCCCAGGTCAGGAACGACCATTGCACGCCCAGGAACGCCGCTGTCGCGCCGCGTCCCGTCGAGGGCAGCCAACCCAGGAACACGGAGAACACCATGATCAACATTAGCCCGACCCAGAACGTCGGCAATGAAAATCCCAGGATGCTGCCCGCCATGATGGTGCGGCCGAGGAATCCGTCCGGCCGCATTCCGGCATAAAGCCCCAGCGGAACGCCCAGCAACACGGACAGCAGCACCGCTGTTACAGCCAGTTCCAGCGTCGCCGGCATCCGTTGCGCGATCAGTTTCAATGCCGGTTCGTTGAAAACGAAACTACGGCCTAAATCACCGTGCAGGGCGCCGTTCATGAATACGAAGTATTGTCGCCACAGCGGCTGATCCAGACCTAGATTGGCGATGATCCTGGCCCGTTCAGCCTGATCGGCCTCCGGCGAGATCAGGATATCGACCGGATTGCCGATCACATGCACGCCCACGAAGACGATGACGGTCATCGCGAGCACCACGAAGGCGGCCTGGATCAGGCGACGGATCAGCCATGTCGCCATCTACGGATGCACCGACATCGCCCTGGTTTCCTCATCGACCCGAGGCTCGTAAGTTAGCCCTTTCCGCACTGCCCAGATATTTTTCTGTAGGTGCAGCATCACCACAGGGACATCGTCCATTGCCTCACGCATCGCCTGCTGGATGATTTTCTCCCGCGCGTCATCGTCCATTGTCGCAAGCGCCTGGTCAATCAACGCATCGACCTTCGGATTGGAATACCGGCCACGATTTGCGGTTCCCATGCCTCGATCCGGGTTCCAGGTCGCAATCTGGGCACGCAACGGATTTGTGCCCTCGGCGGTAGCGGTACCCCAACCCAGCAGAAACGCCGAGAACTCCTGTTTGCCGGCGCGACTGACAAAATTATTCCACGGGAGGGCTTCCACCGTCGTTTGCACGCCGATGCGCTGCCACATCTGGCCGACGGCCTGGATGATTTTAGCGTCATTG
>JANXLQ010000155.1 GCA_025355085.1 Rhodopila sp. | reverse complement strand
GTGGGGCGGTGCGTCCCTTTATCTAGCGGCATGGACGCACCCGTCGAAACCTTCGATCTCGCCATCACCGGCATGACCTGCGCATCGTGTGTCAGCCGGGTGGAAAAGGTATTATCCCGCGTGGCCGGGGTGGCGAATGCCTCGGTTAATCTGGCGACGGAGCGGGCACATATTTCCGGCACGCACGCGGATTTGCCGGCATTGATCCGAGCGGTCGAAAAGGCCGGTTACGGGGCGACGGAAGTGCAGCCAGAGGCCGCACCCGCGAATCACACGCGGCAAGACCGGACCGACCTGATCCATCTGATCGCGTCGGCCGTCCTGACCGCGCCGTTGCTGGCCGGCATGGTGGTCCCTGCCCTGATGCTGCCCGGCTGGGCCCAGTTCACCCTCGCCTCGGTCGTGCAATTCTGGCTCGGCGCACGCTTCTACGCGGCGGGGTGGAACGCCGCCCGCGCTTTGTCCGGCAACATGGATTTGCTCGTGGCAATCGGCACCTCGGCCGCCTGGGGACTGTCCACCTGGATTTGGGCCAGCACCGGCCATGCCCACGCGCTGTACTTCGACTCCTCGGCGATGCTGATCACCTTTATTTTGGCCGGGAAATGGCTGGAAGCCCGAGCGAAACGGAGCACGGTGAGCGCGATCACGGCTTTGATGCGATTGCGGCCCGATTCCGCCCGGGTGCGCCGCGACGGCGTGGAAACCGAAATCCCCATCGCCGCCGTCCGCCATGGCGATCTTGTGATCGTGCGGCCCGGCGAGCGCATCCCGGTCGATGGGCGCATCCGGGAGGGCAGCGGTGCCATCGACGCGTCCATGCTGACGGGGGAGAGCCTGCCGGCCGATCATACGGTTGGCGACACGGTCGCGGCCGGCGCCATCAATATGGACGGACATCTGGTCATCGAGACCACGGCGATCGGCGCCGAAACCATGCTGGCCCGTATCGTGCGATTGGTGGAGGACGCCCAGGCATCCAAAGCGCCGATCCAACGATTGGCGGACCAGGTCAGCGCGGTGTTCGTGCCGGTGGTGCTGGGCATCGCACTGGTGACCCTGGCCGGCTGGATCGCTGCCGGAGCGCCTGCATCCACGGGCATCCTGAATGCGGTGTCGGTGCTGGTGATCGCGTGTCCGTGCGCGTTGGGGCTCGCCACGCCGACCGCGATCATGGTCGGCACCGGTATGGCCGCCCGCCGGGGCATTCTGATCCGCGACGCCGCCGCACTGGAACGCGCGCGGGACGTGCAGGTCGTCGCGTTCGATAAGACCGGGACGCTGACACTCGGCAAGCCATCGCTGGTTCGGATTGTGCCCGCTGAATTCCTGGCCAATGCGGCGGCGCTGCAGGCCGGCAGCGAACACCCGCTGGCCGAGGCGGTTCGCGTGGCGGCCAAAGGACTGAAGCTGGCAAAGGTGGATCATTTTCGCACGCTGCCCGGCCTCGGCGTGACGGGAACGGTCGAGGGCCGAGCGCTGCTGCTGGGGAATGCCCGGCTGATGGAACAGCACGGGGTTGCGCTGGATGCCCTGAAGATGGAGGCCGATGCGATGACGGCGGCGGGCCATACCGTTTCTTTCCTGGCGGACACGCACCGGCTGCTGGCGGTGCTGGGATTCTCCGACACGGTGAAACCCGGTGCCGGCGCGGCGATCCAGCGGTTGCACGCGATGGGACTGCGCACCGTGATGCTGACGGGCGATGGCGAGGGGGCGGCCGCATCGGTGGCGGCACAGGTGGGCATCGACTCGGTGCGCGCGCGCATCCTGCCGGCGGACAAGGCGGCGGCGGTGGCCGAACTGCGGGCCGGGGGCGATGTGGTGGCGATGGTTGGCGATGGCATCAACGACGCCCCTGCCCTGGCCGCCGCCGATATCGGCATCGCCATGGCAGGCGGGACCGATGTGGCGATGGAGGCCGCCGGCATCACCCTGATGCGTGGCGATCTGGCGCTGGTGGCGGATGCGATCGAGGTTTCGCGGCGGACATGCCGAAAGATCCGGCAAGGGCTGTTCTGGGCCTTTGCTTACAATGTACTGGGAATTCCGCTGGCGGCACTGGGGTACCTCAGTCCACTGGTGGCGGGCGGCGCGATGGCGCTGTCATCCGTGAGTGTCGTCGCGAATGCTTTGCTGCTGCGGCGTCGCCATTAGGCATTAGCCGGCCCGGAAAGATGTCCGGGGCCGGGGGTCGGATCGATGCCAAGATCACGGGCAATATCTTCCATTGGAATGCCGGCGGGCCGTCCCTCTGCATCCCAGCGGGCAACGGCCTCTTCGGCGATGCGCGACCAGTGTGCATCCTCGGCGTCGTCAAGTGCTTCCAGCGCCTGAAGGTCTGTGACCGTCACGACCGCTGCCACGGGTTGACCATCGCGAGTGAGCACGATGCGACCGTTGGCGCTGTCGATGTTGGCGATCTCAGCAGGAAGCGGAATGCTGGCGGTGATAGACATAGCGGCTCCTTCGCTTGAACCATGCGACCGCTACCTGGGCAATGCGAGTAAATTTCCTGGAGATTGGCGTCCCGTACGAGATTCGAACTCGTGTCGCCGCCGTGAAAGGGCAGTGTCCTGGGCCTCTAGACGAACGGGACAGACCGGTGCCATGACGAAAACCGTCCGGCCGACGCTGGGTAGCGGACCCGCCCGCACGGGTCAAGCGTTGTTGTTGGATTCCGTGATCAAGCCACCGCCGCGTCGGAAATAAAGAAGCACGGTGTCACCGACCCGTTCCATTCCTCGGCGCGCAGGTGGCCGGCGAGATGTAGCGGCACGCCCTCGGCCCGCGCCAGCAGTGCGTCTGACAAGGCACCCTCTCTGGCGCGGAACATCATCGCCTTCAGGCGCGGGCCGCCGCCCTCGCCTTCAACGACCGCCCGGATCGAATTCGATTCGCGGCCCACCCGATCCGCCCGCACGACGCGGACACGGTTCAGCACCAGCGTCGGTTCCTCATTCCCTGCCCCGAACGGCGCCAGGCGTTCCATGTGCTGGGCAATCTCCGTCGTGGCGCCGGACACCGCCAGGGTTCCCTCGACCACCAGATCGGCCGCGCTGGGCATGGTGTTGGCGGCTGACAGCCGTTCCTCCAGAAACGTATGGAATTCGGTCAGGTGTTCAGCGCGGACCGAGAACCCGGCCGCCATCGCATGCCCGCCGCCGGTTACCAGCAGCCCTGCCTGACGGGCAGCGATGACGGCCGACCCCAGATCGACACCCGGAATGGATCGGCCGGAGCCTTTGCCCACTCCATCGGTGAACCCCGCCACGCAGGCCGGGCGGTTGAAGCGTTCCTTGATGCGGCCGGCGACGATACCGACCACGCCGGGATGCCAACCCTCGCCCGTTACCAGCAGCGCCGCCCGTCCCGCCGACACCTGCATTTCGGCGGCGAACATGGCGGCTTCCATGATGCCGGCCTCGACATCCTGGCGCATGCGGTTCACCGATTCCAGCTTCTCGGCAAGGGCCAACGCTTCGATTCGGTCCTCGGTCAGCAGCAGGCGAAGGCCGAGGTCGGCCTCGCTTATGCGCCCTCCGGCATTGATGCGCGGACCGAGCGCGTAGCCGCAGGTGGCGGCGTTGAGTTTTTCGCGGGCTTTGGTCACCTCCAGCAGCGCGGCGATCCCGGGGCGCGACCGCCGAGCCATGATTTTCAGGCCTTGGTGGACGAAGGCGCGGTTGACGCCGATCAGCGGCATGACGTCGCAGACGGTGGCGAGTGCGACGAGGTCCAGCAGCCCCATCAGATCTGGTTCGGCACGCCCGGCGAAAAACCCCAACCGGCGCAACGCCCGGACGGTGGCGATGGCGGTCAGGAACGCCACCCCGGCGGCGCACAGCATGCCCAGGCCCGAGGTATCGTCCAGCCGGTTCGGGTTTACCGTGGCCAGGATCGCGGGCGGTGCGCCCTCGGCCTTGTGGTGGTCGAGCACGATGACCTCGGCCCGGCCGGAGACGGCGGACAGGGGGACGGCGGCGGCGGTGCCGCAATCGACGCAGACGATCAGGGTGGCGCCCCGGGCGACCAGCGATTCAAGCGCCGGTGCGTTGGGGCCGTAACCTTCCTTGATGCGGTCCGGGACGTGGTGCAGGACGGTGCATCCCAGTGTTCGCAGGAACCCGACCATCAACGCGGCGCTGCATGCGCCGTCCACGTCGTAGTCGCCGAACACCGCCACGGTTTCGGAACGCCGGACGGCATCGGCGAGGCGGCCGGCGGCGACATCCATGCCGGCCATGATGGACGGGTCGGGCAGCAGCACGCGCAACGTCGGCTCCAGGAACGTGGCGGCGGCGTCGATGCCGATGCCGCGTGCGGCGAGCAGGCGGCTGACGATTTCCGGCAGCATCAGGCGTTGGGCGATGCCGGCGGCGATGCGTTCCTCACCGGTGCGCCACAGCCAACGGCGGCCGGACAGGCTGTTGGTGACGCCCAGGACGGTGGCGGGTTCCGGGGTTAGCACGGGCGGACGCTTGCGGGCCGTCCGCTGAATCCAGCCCTGTTCGCCGTGGCGGGGCGTGGCCCGGCCACGACGATCGACAGGAAACCCGTTCTCACCCCGATTCTTACCGCCACTAAGTCGGGGTCCAGGTCTTCGTCACGAAGTTATGGTGCGCCTCAATGAACCGCACGGTGCCGGAGTGGCTACGCATCACGATAGAATGCGTGGTCGCGCCGCCCGGACGGCGGCGCACGCCGCGCAGCATGGCGCCGGCGGTGACGCCCGTGGCCGCGAACATCACGTCCCCCTTGGCCATTTCCTCCACCGAGAAGCACCGCTTCGGATCGGCGTGACCCATGGAGCGAACGCGTTCGATCTGATCGTCCGATTCGTACAGCAGGCGTCCCTGCATCTGGCCGCCGACGCAGCGCAGAGCCGCAGCGGCCAGAACGCCTTCAGGCGCGCCACCCGACCCCATGTAAATGTCGATGTCGGCATCCGGCATCGCCGTGGCGATCACACCGGCCACGTCGCCATCGCTGATCAGCATGATGCGGGCGCCGGCCTCCCGGCAGTACGCAATCAACTCCTTGTGGCGGTCGCGATCCAGAATGCAGACCACCAGTTCGGAAATTTCGCGGTTCTTCGCCCGCGCCAGATTACGCAGATTGTTCGCCACCGAGTCGTCCAGGTTGACGACACCGGGCGGCAGGCCGCCGCCGACTGCAATTTTGTCCATGTAGATGTCGGGGGCGTGCAGGAAGTTGCCGTTTTCGGCCAGCGCCAGGGTCGCCATCGCGTTCGGGCCGGCCTTGGCGGTCAGGGTCGTGCCCTCCAGCGGATCGACCGCGATGTCCATCTTGGGACCGCCGGCACCAACTTTCTCACCGATGAACAGCATCGGTGCCTCATCCATTTCGCCCTCGCCGATCACCACGGTGCCGTCGATCGCCACGGCGTCGAACGCCTTGCGCATGGCTTCCACGGCGGCGCCGTCGGCCTCATTTTTCTTGCCATGGCCGATCCAGTGAGAGGCGGCCAGGGCGGCGGCTTCGGTCACACGGACCAGCTCCAGGGCGAGGTTGCGGTCGGTCTGAATGCCGGGTTGCGGCTTTTTATCGTTGGCCATGGGTTTCCTCTTGTCGGGATGCGATTCGGGTCCGCATTGCTTTAGCATGGACCGCGCCGTCACGCAGAGCCTGTTTGTGAGCCCGGAGCCTGACGGCGCCCAATCCGGCATACGTAGATTCCGAGGGTAGCGTTGCGTGCCCGTAGTCAGGCAATGTGCCGCGGTATGCACATGGCTGCAATTAAAGGCCTTAAAGATGACCGCCGGAAACCCCGTCAGGACGTCAGCGATTGGGAAAATCCGCGGGTCTGTCTTGTTGAACAGCCTGCGGCTGCGGCCGGTGGGTGGTCCGCTTTGGAGATGACCGGCCTTTCGCCCAAACTATCCAGACCGTCCCGCCCGAAGCAGAAAGCGCATATATTGAGCGGCCTGTACATTTGGGTGTTTGTCCTTCTGCTTCTTTTGCCTGTCCATTCTGGCCAGGCACAGCCCATCGACAGCGCTCCGGACACCATGGAAGCGCGAATGCTGCCCTGCGCCTCGTGTCACGGCGTGCAAGGACAGGGCACGAACAACGATTACTTCCCGCGCCTTGCCGGCAAGCCTGCGGGCTATCTTTACAATCAGCTCGTCGCCTTTCGTATCGGGCGACGTCACTACCCACCGATGAACTACCTGCTGGAATTCTTGCCCGATGCGTATCTGCGGGCGATGGCTGACTACTTCGCCGCCCAGCGCCCGCCGTTGCCGCCCGCCGCCATTACGATCGTCAGCAAGGACATGCTCGCTTTAGGCCAGTCCTTGGTCGTCCAGGGTGATCCGGGCCGTGGCATTCCTGCCTGTGCAGGGTGTCACGGACCCTCTTTCACCGGAATGGAACCCGCCATCCCCGGCCTGCTCGGTTTGAAACCCAGCTATATCAGTGCGCAACTCGGCGCCTGGCGATACGGGACGCGTTCGGCTGCCGCGCCTGACTGCATGCAGATCGTGGCCGGGCATCTGACGGAAACCGACGTCACCGCAGTGGCCGCATGGCTCTCGACGCTTCCTGCGCCCGCCAATCCGGCGCCCGTGCCGCGCGGGACACTTGCGATGCCGCTTGCCTGCGGCAGCGAACCGAACTGAGGGGAGAGCCTTGGACATGCGTCGCTCGCCGCCGTTCACAGTCTTCAAGCGGGCCTGTTATCTGGTCCTGACGCTGATCGTTTGTTCCGCCGAGAGGGGGCTGGCCCAGCCTGCGGCATCCAATGCCGCCATCATCGAACAAGGCGAGTACCTGGCCCGTGCGGGCGACTGCATCGCCTGCCACACGGCCCCGGGAGGCAAACTGTTTGCCGGAGGGCGACCGATGCCAACGCCCTTTGGTACACTTTACTCGTCGAACATTACCCCCAGTCCCGACACCGGCATAGGCAAGTGGTCCGCTGACGCCTTCTACGCCACGATGCACACGGGGCGGTTGCCGGACGGTGGCCTGCTGTATCCCGCCATGCCTTTTGGCGCTTACACGAAAGTCACCCGGGCCGATTCGGATGCGATATTTTTCTATCTGCGGTCTGTGGCGCCGGTGGAAGCCGCCAACAAGCCGCATGACCTTCGATTCCCCTATAACAACCGTTCGCTGATCCTGGGCTGGCGGACGCTGTTTTTTACCGAAGGCGAGTATAAACCGGACGCCATGAAATCCACCGAGTGGAACCGCGGCGCCTACCTCGTGCAGGGGCTGGGCCATTGCGCGATGTGCCACAGCGCCATCAACGCGCTGGGCGGCAGTTCTGAATCGAAGGCATTTCAGGGCGGCTTAATTCCGATGCAGCACTGGTATGCCCCGTCACTGACCTCCAACAAAGAGGCTGGCCTGGGCGACTGGAGCCTTGCCGATATCTCCGATTATCTGCGAAGCGGCGTGTCCCACCGCGGCGCCGTCTATGGACCGATGGCCGAGGTGGTTTACAACAGCCTGCAATATATGACCGACGGCGACACGCTCGCCATGTCGGTTTACCTGAAAAGCCTGGCGGAAGGCAGCCCTCCCGATCCGCCGGCTTCGACCGTGCCGGGAGCAGAGAGCAGCTTGTTGATGAGCCTCGGCAAGACCGTGTACGACGCACAATGTGCGAGCTGCCATGGGGCGCAAGGGCGTGGCATGACGCCGCAGTATCCGCCGCTGGCCGGTAACCAGTCGATCCAAATGGAGTCGGCGGTCAATCCGATCAGGATGGTCCTGAACGGCGGTTATCCGCCGGGTACGGCCGCCAATCCGATGCCTCACGGTATGCCGCCATTCGCGCAATTCCTTTCGGACGACCAAGTGGCGGCAGTGGTCACCTACATCCGGCTGGCCTGGGGCAACCGTGGAACGGCGGTCTCTGCGGGTCAGGCCAACGAATTACGTTCCGCGCTTTTGAATTGACAGCATCATGATCAATGCGAAACCCGAAACCGGCGAAACCGTGGACGACGCGGTGGACGCTATCGTCCGGTCGGGCGCGCGGGGTGCCGTTGCGCTTACCGGCATCGCCACGGCAATGGTGATAGGCCTTTGGATTGCTTTCTACCTGCTGGTCTTCTTGCCCAGGGGTTCCGTCCCATGACGTACGATCCCGGCCACATCACCGGTGCCATGGTTGCCGCACGGATCGAGCGCCGATGGACCGCAATTTCCATCGGCATCATCGCCCTGCTGATCGTCATGGCCGCCTATGCCGGCATCCACCAGGCCGTCATGCCGCAGCCCCGGGTCGAGACCGCGGACCCTCGGACCCTTCACATCGCCGGCGAATTCATCGAAAGCAATCTGGGTAGCGCGGTGGAGCCGGACGGTTCGGTGACGGTGCGTGCCGTCGGGCAACAATACTCCTTCACCCCGCAATGCATCGTCGTCCCGGCGGATACCCCCATCACCATCCGGGCAACAAGCGCGGACGTTGTTCATGGTTTTCTGATCGAACACAGTAACGTCAACACGATGCTGGTTCCCGGATACATCTCGACGATCGCCACGCGGTTCGCGACACCGTCCGAACGCGTGATGCCCTGTCATGAATTCTGCGGCGCGGGCCATGAAGGCATGTGGGGCCGGATCAAGGTGATCGACAAGGCGACGTTTATGAAACTGGCGGCGGACCGGCGGAGAATGACTTGTGTTGCACAGTAGGCGGCTCATTCTCGCACATTTCTGGCTCGCGTTCGCGGGCTTCGGGGTAGCACTGATTTTGGGCGAGTGGCAGATGTTCATTCGCAGCCCGCTGTCTGCCTGGATCGGAAATCCCGAGTGGTACTACCGCTCCGTCACGGCGCACGGCACGGCCATGGCGTACGTCTTCCCGACCCTGGTGGCCATGGGTTTTGGCTATGCGATCACTGAAGCCGCGCTCAAACGGCCGCTGATCGGCGGCAACTGGGCGTGGGCCGGATTCGCGCTGGTGGCGGCTGGGACCGTTACAGCGGTTATTCCGGTTTCACTCGGGCTGGCGTCAGTCCTCTATACTTTTTATCCGCCCATGATCGGTAGTCCATTCTATTATATCGGCGTCGTGCTTGTAGTGGCCGGCTCGTGGATCTGGGTCGCCCTGATGTCGGTCAACCTTTATACCTGGAAGCGGGCGAACCCGGACACGCCGGTGCCACTGGCGATGTTCGCGAATGTCGCCGGTTCCTATCTCTGGGCATGGACGGCGGTGGGTGCGGCGATCGAACTGCTGTTCCAAATACTCCCGGCGGCACTCGGCCTTACCACGACCATCGATGCCGGTTTGGCTCGGGTCTTCTTCTCATGGACCCTGCACGCGATTGTCTATTTTTGGCTGATGCCGACTTACATCGCGTACTACACTATTATACCCCGAGCGATTGGTGGCCGGCTGTTTAGTGACCCTATGGCGCGGATTTCGTTCGCGCTGTTTTTGGTGGTCGCTATGCCGATCGGCGTGCATCACCTGTTCGCGGACCCACAGGTCGGGGCCGGATTTAAGTTCATGCACTCGGTATTTACCGCACTCGTTGCGCTGCCGACGCTGCTCACCGTGTTCACGATTTGCGCGTCGGTTGAGATCGCCGGACGCCTGCGCGGCGGCAAGGGGGTTTTCGGCTGGATCACCGCCCTGCCCTGGCGTAATCCAATGATGCTCGCAGTAACGTTCTCGTTCGTCATGCTTGGCTTTGGCGGCGCCGGCGGCCTGATCAACATGAGCTACCAACTCGACGCCAGCATTCACAACACGCAGTGGATTACCGGGCATTTTCACCTGATCTTCGGCGGCGCGATCGTCATCATGTATTTCGCCATCGCCTATGATCTGTGGCCTCACCTGACGGGGAAAGCGCTGGATAGTTTCCGAATGATGCGGATACAGTTGTGGTCGTGGTTCGTTGGTATGATCGTGCTGACGTTCCCATGGCATTACGTGGGCATACTGGGGATGCCGCGGCGGATGGCATTCTACGACTACACCGACCCGGCAATCGCACCGCAGGCTGTTTCCGTCATCGCCTCCGTCATCGGCGGCGCGATCCTGGTGGTCTCCGGGGCGCTATTCGTTGCCGTGCTCGTGCGCGGTCACATGGCGGTTCGCGTCGAGCCAGGCGAATACCGGTTCAGCGTAGCGGCCCACCAGCCGGCACGCGTGCCCGCGGCGCTCAACGGCTTTGGTCTCTGGGTCAGCCTGATGCTGGCTTTAACCGTGATCAACTATGGATTCCCCATCGTCCACCTGATGTCGCTGCGGAATACGTCGGTTCCCGTCGTCTGGATCGGGGCGCCCAGATGAGCAGCGAACGTCTGTTTTCGTTGCGGAACCGCTGGTTTGCGACAGCGGCCGGGGTTACTGCCCTAATTGCAGTTGCGTCGGCGACCGTTGGGTTCGTCTGGCTGCCGTTACTACAGCCTACTGCCGGGTTCGCGGGACTCTGGGACGCGATATGCAGTGCGGCTGGCCTTGTGCGTGCCGTCCCCGTGGCAGAACCTGTAGTACAAGCCAACTATAAGACTACGAACGTCAATTTATCGTCGAAGGTGCCCGGGAATTCAAGCGCGATCTCCATCGGCCGTGGCGCGACACTGGCGATGCAGTGTACCATGTGTCATGGCGCCCGAGGATTAAGCGAAGCCGACTCACCTAACCTCGCGGGACAATATGCGCTGGCGATCTTCAAGCAGCTTCAGGACTACAAGTCAGGTGCGCGAATCAGCGCAATCATGGGCCCGCGAGTCGTTACACTCACTGACCAGGACATGCACGATCTGGCCGCCTACTACGCCTATCTTCCGCGTCTGCCGGCCTACCATCCAGCCACCGCCCGACCCACGCCGCGCATTGTCGAAAGCGGCGCGCCGATGCGCAATATCGCGCCCTGTGCATCCTGCCATGGAAGCATCGATTACAAAGGCGGGAGTCCCTGGCTTGAAGGGGAATCACCGGTCTATCTTATGACGCAACTTAACGCGTTTGCCTCCGGCGCACGCCATAACGACATCAGCCAGCAAATGCGCAATATCGCGCGTGGCATGTCGCCCGCGGAGATCGAGGCAGCGGCATTATACTACGCAAGCCAGCCATAACCGGCGGCTTGCCTGGTTGGCGCCGGCCGGCCCACCCGCTTGCAGCGGACGATCAAAGCCTATGTGGCGTCGTGCCGGCGGCTGTGTATTCAATCAACCTGAAACGATCTGCCCCTTATCCCCTCGAGGGTGACAACCACGGATTGGTTTCCCGCAATTTTGTTAATGCCGCCTGCTCGGTTTGCATCTGCACCAGCCAATCGGAACCTTCGGCCCAGGTGGCGTAATAGCCATTCGCCTCCGCCTGCTCCCGGAAGTTATCGTCGCGCGCGGCCAGACGCATGGCGTCGGTCAGCATGGCGATAAAATCGGGCGGTGTGCCCACGGGTACGGCGATGCCGCGACGAATGAAGGCCGATAGCGGAATGCCGCCCTCATCCAACACGGGGATGTCCGGCAGCAGGCCGAACCGGCGCCGCGCCGCGATGCCGATCGCACTCAGGTTGCCGGCTTTGATGTCGCCGATTACGTCCGACAAGCCCAGGGCGGCGGCGGAGATGTTGCCCGCCAGTACCGCCTGTCTGGCCGCGGAGGCGGACGGGAACGTCACGATGTTCAACTGGGTTTGTGCCAGGACCTGCAACCGCAGGGCCGCGAGGTGCGGCGGGCTACCGGCCGCCGGCGTTCCCAGCGGTACCGCATCGGCATCGGCACTGGCCCGTTGGATAATGTCCTGGATAGTGTTCGCCGGATCGCTGGTTGGCGATACGAATACGATGGGCTCCCGCTCTACCTGCCCGAGCAATTGAATTCGTTGCCCAAGGGTTGGTTCCGCTCGGTCGATCATCCTGGCTGGCAGGGTTGGCGTGACGACCCAGCCGATGACTTTGCCGTTGGGCGGCGCGTTGCCGAGGGCGGCCAACATGGCGCGGCCGGCATCGCCCGGCATATTGGTCAAGAGCAGGTCGATGCCGGGCAAATGCGGCGCCAGGAAATCCGCAAACGCCTGCGCCGTTTTGTCGGAACTACTCCCCGGCCGAACGCCCAGCAGCATGGTGACATGCCGCTTGGGCCGGACGGATTGAATGGCGCGAACCGGGGCGGGCGCCAGGGCGGCCAAGGCGGACAGACCGGCCAACACCCCCCTCCGGCGGACGCCGGCTATCACGGTGGACTGGCGGACGCCGGCTATCACGGTGGACTGGCGGACGCCGGTTATCGTGTTGGGCTGGCAAGCAGCCGACCCCGGCCGGCGTTCGGTCAAGGTCGCGGAGCCGTCGTGGCCTTGGTTGGTGCCACCACGGGGGCAGCGGCATCCCGGCGCAGGCGATGTTCGCCCAGGAACAGCAGGATCGGGGCTGCGATGAAGATCGAGGATGACGTGCCGACAACGATGCCGAACAGCATGACCCAGGCGAAGCCGGAGATCGATTCGCCACCGAACAGCGCCAGCGGCAGGCTGGCCAGGAACACCGTCATGGACGTGCCCAGGGTGCGGTTCAGGGTTTCGTTGATCGACAGGTCGATCAACTCCCGCAACGGCATCGACTTGTATTTGCGCAAATTTTCGCGCACCCGGTCATAGACCACGACCTTGTCGTTGGTCGAATAACCCAGCACGGTCAGGATGGCTGCGACCATCACCAAATCGAACTGGATGCGCGTCAACGCAAGGAAACCGACCGCCTTGGTAATATCCAGTACGAGCGTGACGACCGCCCCGACAGCGAACTGCCATTCGAAACGGAACCAGATATAGACCAGGATCATCAAAAGGCTGATGATAAGCGCGAGTTCCCCGTTGGTCTTGAGTTCCTTCGACACACTGGCACCGACCTGCTCGGTACGCATGATGGCGGCGCCGGGAACGCCTTTTTCCAGAGCAGCCCGCACCTGCGCGACAGCAGCCTGATTGGCGGCCTCGGTCGGTAGGGCGCCCAGCCGTATCATTACCTCCGATTGATCGCCGAAGCGCTGCACGCCTTGGACCGCGATGTGTTCGGCGGACAGCGCGGCGTGGATCTGGGCGAAGTCGGCGGGGCCTTGGGTGCGGACCTCCATAACCACGCCGCCGGAGAAATCGATACCGAGGTTCAGGCCGGGATAGAAAAACAGCCCGACCGAGGCGATGGACAGGATCGCCGAAACGATCAGCCCCATATACCGCCCGCGCATGAAGTTGATGCGGGTGTTGTCGCGAACCAGACGAAAGCGCGGTTTAATGAACATTCCGAAAACCCTCAGACCGGCAGCAGTTTCGGCCGCGTGGCAATATACCAGCGGGAGACCAGCAGGCGGGTCAGCATCCAGGCGGTAAACATCGACGTGGCGATGCCGACGGTGATGGTGACAGCGAACCCTTTCACGGGACCGGAGCCAAACACGAACAGCATCACATGCGCCAGGAACGCCGTCGCATTGCTATCGAAAATCGTGCTGTACGCTCGGCTGAACCCATGCTCCAGAGCGGCCAGCGGAGGGCGCCCGAGCTTTTGCTCCTCGCGGATGCGTTCGTTGATGAGGATGTTGGCATCGACTGCCATACCCAGTGTCAACAGGATGCCCGCCATGCCCGGCAGCGTCAGCGTTGCCTGCAACAGCGACATGATCCCTAGCATCAGCAACAGGTTGACCACTAGCGCAAGGTTCGCGATCCAACCGAACAGGCCATAGAAAAAGCCCATGAAGGCGATGACGAACACGAAGCCGGCAACCAGCGAGATCGCGCCGGCCTTGATGCTGTCGGCGCCGAGTTCTGGTCCGACAGAGCGTTCTTCTACCACCGTCAGGGGCGCGGGAAGTGCGCCGGCGCGCAGAAGAACCGCGAGATCGTTGGCGCCCGTGGCTGTGAACGACCCGCTGATTTGGCCTCTTCCGGCGGTGATGGCCTCCCGGATCACAGGTGCGGAAATGACCTTGTCATCCAGCACGATGGCGAACCGGTGGTTGACGTTCGCCCGGCTGATATCGGCGAAGCGGCGCGCCCCAACGGAGTTGAACGTGAAGTTCACCACCCAGTCGCCGGATTCCGGGCTGGTGCCGGCGCGGGCATCGGTCAGGTCGGCCCCGTCCACGTCGATGCGCTTGCGGACGGCGATCTTCTCACCCGGCCGGTCCTGCATTTGCAGGAAATCATCACCGGGAGGTGCCTGACCGCCGGCGTTTGCGTTGGCGGTTTCATCGACCAGCCGGAACGTCATGTGCGCGGTCTTGCCGATCAACTGCTTGATGCGGTTGGGATCGCCGACACCTGGAAGCTGCACGACGATGCGGTTTTGACCCTGGCGAGCAATTTGCGGATCGACCACGCCGGTTTCATCGATGCGGCGACGGATGATCTCGATCGACTGGTCAACGGCACCCGCAGCTCTGGCCGCGAGGGCAGGACCGGACAAGGTCAGGGCGATGGTGCCGTCGGGACGGGTGTCGATCGACATATCGGGCAGTCCGGTCGAGGCATCCGGGCTGATCAGCGGCCGCAGCGCGGCAACGGCGGCGTCGGTGCTGGCCGCATCCTTCAGGCGCAGCAGGACACGGTTCTGATCGGTTTGGGGTTCGAGCGTCTGGTAGATGATCCGGCCGGGCCGCAGGGCTTGCCGCATGCCGTCGGCGAGGCTGTCCAGACGTTCCTTCAGGACCGCCTTCATATCGACCTCCAGCAGCAGATAACTGCCGCCGCGCAGGTCGAGACCCAGTTGAACGGTACGCCACGGCATCCACGATGCGGGCGCGGGGAACAGGTTGGGCACCCCGAGGAGAATCCCAAGCAGGCATGCGCCCAGGATGAGCGTGGCCTTCATACGACTGAAATACATCATCTCTTACGCGCGGGGCTCCTGGACACCGTGCCGTTGGTTCGGCGGCGGTCCTAATGCGCTGTGGCCGAGGCGGTTGTCCAGTGTGCCTTGTGCAATTCTCGATTGGAGCGGCGAAACGGCTTCGCTGGTCTGTTTCCGGTCGTCTCTTGCGTCTTCGTCAGACGCTTTGCGAAGCCGTGAAGGGTTTGTCGATCGATCCAGTTCGGGAAACCCCGGCATTTATCGAAACGCCAGCATGGTCCCCAAACATGGTTAAGATCATCGTTGCCGCGCGCCGAACGGTTCGGAGGGCGTGCAAAAAGCAGTTCTCAGAGCCACTTGCAAAACTCGAAAATCACCCACAGATAACACAATATATGGCGTAATCGGCGAATTTCAGTACTATATGTGGATTTCGACGATACACATTCCGGAGTTTTGCAAGTAGCTCCTCATTTTGGCAAAGCGGCGATTACGTCACAGGTCGTTATGGTGTGCGCAGGCGCACCATCCACGTCTTTATCTGTTCCAGGGCGCCAAAAAACGTGGATGGTG
>JANXLQ010000258.1 GCA_025355085.1 Rhodopila sp. | reverse complement strand
TCCTCGGCCGCCTCCGCCGTGCGCAGCCAGTTGGCGACGGGATTGTTTGCCCTCCCCGGTGTCGCCCGGGTGTTCTTCGGCGCCGATTTTATCACCGTCACCAAAAACGACGAAATCTCCTGGCAGGCCCTGAAACCACAGGTTCTCGGCATCGTCATGGACCATTTCGTCGCCGGCCTGCCGGTGATGGAAGGGGCCGATGCGGACCTTGACGAGGAAGACGTTGACGAAGCGGACCGGGAGATCGTGGACCAGATCAAGGAACTGCTCGACACCCGGGTCCGCCCGGCGGTTGCCAGCGATGGCGGCGACATCGTGTTTCGTGGTTACCGCGACGGCGTGGTGAGGCTGCACATGCAGGGGGCCTGCTCCGGTTGCCCGTCCTCCAGCGCCACGCTGAAGCACGGCATTGAGAATATGTTGAAGCACTATGTGCCGGAAGTGACTGCGGTCGAGCAGGTGGGATTCTAAGCAATCCCAAGGGGCCGGTGCCAAACCTCTTGGCATCGCTTTGTCTCTTCCTTGATGGCGCCCGATAAGAAGCGGCAAGAATACTGCCATAGTCCCGCCGCGATGGCGGGGCTTGGCATCTTCATTCTCTGGCCGGTCGAATGTGGGTAGATGGCCGTGGGACGACCCCGGCCATGACGGCGGAAGAAAGCCTGCACTACCTGCAATAATCGGTTTTCGTCCGGTTGACGCCGGAAGGCGCACTCTTCACGGTGCGCCGCAACGCAATATCAGGAGTCGCCTATGATTATCGACACCGCAGGTCTCGACCTGCTGTTCAAGGAAGCCCGTAGCCACAACAAGTGGCACGACACGCCCGTCTCCGATGAGACGCTGCACGAGCTGTACGACATCCTGAAATTCGGCCCGACCTCGGCCAACAGCTCCCCGGCCCGCTTCGTGTTCATCCGTACCAAGGAAGGCAAGGAGAAGCTTGCCCCGGCACTGTCCGAGGGCAACACGGCGAAGACCATGAGCGCGCCGGTCACCGTGATCGTCGCCTACGACCCGAAGTTCTTCGAGAAACTGCCAACGCTGTTTCCGCACAACCCGGATGCGATCTCCTGGTTCACCGGCAATGATTCGCTGGCGGCAACGACGGCGTTCCGCAACGGCACGCTGCAGGGCGCATACCTGATGATCGCGGCGCGCTCGCTTGGCCTGGATACCGGTGCGATGTCGGGCTTCGATAATGCCAAGGTCGATGGGGCGTTTTTCGCCTACAACGGCTGGCGCTCTAACTTCCTGGTCAATCTCGGCCATGGTGACCTGTCCGGCGTGTTCGACCGCTCCCCGCGCCTGCCGTTCGATGAAGCCTGCCTGCTGGCCTGATCCAGTTGACCGCCCCCCGTGGTCCGAAATTGTCCGGGCCACGGTGGGGTGATGCCATGATCGCGGTTCCAGCCATCCCCAATCCGGCCTAGCTTCAGCCGATGCGAATACTCGCCCTCGATTCGGCCGTGGCAAGGTGTTCGGCGACGATCGTCGCCGGCGGCATGGTCGTGGCCGGCCGTCAGCAAGACCTCGACCGGGGACACGCCTCCGTCCTGCCGGTGATGACGCACGATGTCCTGCGCGCCGCCGGCCTGTCCGCCGCCGATCTTGACCTGATCGCGGTGACGGTCGGCCCTGGCAGCTTCACCGGCATCCGAGGCGCCGTCGCCCTGGCGCTCGGTATCGGCGTTGCCGCGAACCGCCCGGTCATCGCGGTCACGGTAGGCGAGGCACTGGCCGATTCGCTGCCCCACCTTGGCCGCCGAACCTTGTGGAGCGCCACCACCAGCCGGCGCGGCAGGATTTTCCTGGAAATCGGCGATACGGTGTTCTCGCTGGCGCTAACCGAATTGCCACCAACCATGGGACCAATCGCCCTTACCGGCATGGCCGCACCCGATGTCGCGAGCCGCCTCGCCGCCCGGGGGTCCAACGTCATGCTGACCGACGCAAGATTACCCACCGGCCGGCATATCGCGGCGGTGGCCGAACGGCGCTTTCTGGGACAAATCCGGGCTTTGGCGGCGGAACCGCTGTATGTCGATCCGCCGCAGGCCAAGCTGCCGGGCGGCAAGTCCCTGCCGGATGTGGCCACCTAAGCCGATGCTCTACCGAGCAGGACAGGCGGACATCGACGTTATGGCCGCCATTCATGCCACCGCGTTCAGCCCGCCGGACGCCTGGGGTCGCGATGCTTTCAGCCTCCAGCTTGGCTTTCCCGGCGTGTTCGGACTTTTGCACCCCTCGGGAGGCATGATCCTGATGCGCCTCGCGGCGGATGAGGCTGAAGTCCTGACCCTCGCGGTCACGCCCGAGGCGCGACGGGGCGGCATCGCCGCATCTCTACTGTCTGAAGCAACGGCCACCGCCGCCGCGATGGGTGCGAAATCGATCTTTCTAGAGGTTTCGGTCACGAATATTGCCGCGTCGGCACTGTATTCACGAGCGGGGTTCATTGAGGCCGGACGGCGGCCGCATTATTATTCGGATAACACCGATGCGCTGGTGATGCGCTTCGATCCCCCGGACCACTTTTGATAGGCCGCGCCGGCCGTCTTACTTACCCCGGCGGATCAATAAAAGGCTGATACCATCTGCGTCGCTTTCCAGGGACAGAACCTCGTGGCCCTGTTCCGTTGCTGTGCGCGGAACATTGCGGAGTGGCTCCTGGCCCTTCAGCCGAACCAGAAGTATTTCACCCGGAGCCATCCGGTCCAAGGCTAAGCGCGTCCGGACGAAGGTCATCGGACAAACGTCGCGTGTAATGTCAATTTCACGGGTTACGTCTTGCATTGCCGACACGATTCCACTTCATTCTATTTACCCAGTTGCTGTTGCGAACCAGTAGGTTGGCTTCTTATATAGACGTAGCATATTGTGCAGAAAGGTCTTCCGATGGCTGATAACCCTGTTGATTCCACACTCCTCGGGCTGACCGCTCGAATCGTCTCGGCACATGCCGCGAACAATGCTGTGGACCCGGGCACTCTGCCAAGTGTCATCCGGTTGGTTTATGACGCATTGGTGAATATTGGCACTGGCCCGGGCGCCTCCGCCCCGGCTGAAAAGGCCGAACCGGCCGTGCCGATTCGCAAATCTGTCTTCCCCGACTATATCGTCTGCCTTGAAGACGGGATGCGACTCAAGATGCTGAAGCGGCATTTGTCCACGTCCTACAACCTCACCCCCGAGCAGTACCGGCGGAAATGGGGCCTGGCGCCGACCTACCCGATGGTCGCACCAAACTATGCGGCGCGGCGTTCGGAACTGGCGAAGCAGATCGGGCTGGGCACCCATCGTTCCGCTGCCCGCTGATCGCAAAGTCCTTTTTTCCAGGCTTTCCAACGCCTATCTCGACATGGCTCGGCGATTGTCCGGGATCGATGAGCATTTGGAAGCGGCGGAACCCTGATGGGTGGCCCACCAACGCAACACGCGACGATTGCTGTTTGTCATCATGTTCGGCCCTGCCTTCGATCGGGACCGGCCTTCCCTGAGACTACCCGGACATTGTATGCCGTGCCC
>JANXLQ010000192.1 GCA_025355085.1 Rhodopila sp. | reverse complement strand
ATTTAATCAGCGATCCGGTTTGATGCGACTATCCTGAGTTCTCATGCAAGAAGGCATCTTCGACGCGGGACGAACGGCGGCAGCCCCCGGAGCAACCTTATTCCTCGGGTTCCGTCGTGACCAACAAGGGATCCTTGGCTCGCCCCCGGTACCAAGGGCGAGCCAAGGATCGGACCGTTGTCCCGCACGCAGCATTTTCCCCTCCCTCGACACAAACAAATGGTCCGGCTCCCCTGCCTGAATCCACGCACGATAACATCCGTTGGACAGAGCTTATCCACGCGTCGCAACGGTTCACACCAGAAACGACCGCCCTACACCGGCACCGCGCCCCCCATCGTCGTGCGATGCATCAACCGGCGCAGCGGCATGTCGTAGTCCTGGATCGCCCGGTGTTGGACCGAGCAGTTGTCCCACATCAGCAGATCCCCGGCCTGCCACTGATGGCGATAAATGAACGCCGGCTTGACGATGTGGTCCGCCAGGGCGGCGATCAGCGCCTCGGCCTCCTCCGTCTCCACGCCCTCGATCCCGACGCAATCGTCCCGCATCACGTACAAACATTTGCGCCCGGTCCAAGCATGCGTCCGCACAATCGGATGCCGAACCGGCGGATACCGGTCGCGCTCGGCCTGCGTCAGCGGGAACGCCCGCTTGCGGCTACTGAAGTCGAAGATCGCTTGCCGTCCGTCGATCCGCTGCCTCAGCGGCGCCGGTAACGCATCCCAGGCAGCGGCGGCGCTCGCGAATTCGGTGTCGCCCACTGTCAGGCCATGCAGATCGGGAATTTCGAGTGCGTAAAGCATGGTCCCGCGTGGCGGCGCGGGGGCGTAGCACATGTCGCTGTGCCAGTTCTCCCCGGCGCGGCGAATGCCGATCGGGCGGCCATCTTCCGTGACGTTGGATACCACGACGATCTCGGGGGCGCCGGGCACGCTCCAGCGTTCGCCGAAGATGTTGAACTCGATCTCACCGAAACGGCGGCTGAAGGCAACCTGTTGCTCGGGCGTTATGTTCTGATCGCGGAAGAAGATAACGCCGTGGGCGTTGTAGGCATTTTCCACCGCCGCGAACGTTGCATCGTCCAGCGGTTGGGCCAGATCGACACCTCTGATCTCGGCACCGGCCGGGGCGCCGGTGGGGATGATCTCGATGGACATGGGCAATCCTCCTTGTGGTCGCGCCGCCTGATCCAGCGAACCGGACCTGACCGCAGGCAGCGTATCGCATCGGCGCCGGAGTGCAACGGGCGCGGCTTCCAGAGTATCGCTCGGGCCCCGAGCTAAAATCCGCTGGCTAAACGCCGCACCTTCCCGCACGCTGGTCAGGCATGAAATTCCCTTGGCGAATACGCACCACCGAAACCAGCGCAACCGGGACGGACCGAACTTTCCGCCTCGTTCTCTATGATGCGCTGGCGAGCGAGGCGATGGCGACGCTGACCACCGGCGTCTTCCTGGCCGGCTACCTTGTCGATCTCGGCGCCAGCAACGTTGCCATCGGCGTACTTGCGGCCGTGCCGTTCGCGGTGCAGTTCCTCCAGTTACCGGCAGTGATCCTGGTCGAGCGCATACGCTCCCGCCGTGCCATCTGCGCGTGGTCGGCGGGGATAGGCCGGTCGTTTCTGTTCGTCGCCGCGCTGGCGCCCTTTGTCGGGGCGGAGACCGGAATCATCCTGCTGATCGCAGCCGTCGCGGCGTACCAGGCGATGGCGGCAATCGCCGGATGCTCCTGGAATTCCTGGATGCGGGACCTTGTCCCGGAAACCGAGTTCGGACGCTTCTTCGGCCGCCGGACCGCGGCGACAACCGCGCTGGCGACCTGCCTTGCATTGGTCAGCGGGTTATTTATCGACCAATGGAAGGCGATGCTGCCCGGGCATCCCGCCTATGTCTATTCCTGCATGTTCGTCTTCAGCGGGGTGGTTGGCTTCGTGGGGGTGTGGCTGCTGTCGATCACGCCCGACCAGCCGATGCCGCCAGCCGCGGAACGGACGCCAACCCGGGCGTTGTTCGCGATGCCGTTCCGCGACAGCAACTTCCGGAGGCTGATGATCTTCCTGGCGTCGTGGAACTTCGCCGCAAATCTCGCCGCGCCGTTTTTCGTGGTCTATATGTTGAAGACCGTCGGCTACCAGATGAGCACCATCATCATCCTGACCACGGCAAGCCAACTCAGCAATCTGGCGGCACTCGGCCTGTGGGGCACCCTGATCGACCGATTTAGCAACAAAGCCGTGCTTGGTATCGCCGCGCCGCTATTTTTGTTGTGTACATTAGCCTGGACCTTCACCGGCCTCGCCTGGGTCCAGCCAGCCGTATTCTTCATCCTGCTCGGTATCCATGTCCTGATGGGCATCGCAACGGCGGGGGTTGCGCTGGCATCGGGCAACATCGCCATGAAACTATCCCCGGCCGGGCAGGCAACGTCCTATCTGGCCGCCAACAGCGTCGTCAGCGCGACCTGCGCGTCGGTTGCGCCGATCATCGGAGGCCTGTGTGCCGACTTTTTTAGCGCGAGGGACCTCAGTTTCGGCTTCACCTGGAAGTCCAGCACTGATGCGGTAACGGTTCAGGTGCTGGACTTCCATGCCTGGACGTTTTTGTTCGGACTGGCGGCGATTGTCGGCCTGTATTCGTTGCACAGGCTGTCATCCGTGCACGAAACCGCCGGGACGACTGACCCGCTGCTGCTACGCCACCTGCTTCTGGAAGCCCGCCGTTCGGTGCAAAGCATATCCAGTGCCGCCGGATTGCTGCGTATCGTTCGTGTGCCTGGCTGGGTTTCGCGACCGCGAGGCGGCAGGCCGGCGGTCCGTATCGAACCAACGATCGGGTGGCAGGCAAACTGAGGCAGCTACATGCGCCCCGGCTTGCCGATCGTGACCGGCAGATCGCGAACCCGCTTGCCGGTGGCATGGAAGATCACGTTGGCGATGGCCGCCGCTGCTTTACCTCATCGCCATTCGGGAATAGTCGGGACCGTAAGACGCTCCACCTCCGGGAGATCGAATCCGAAATGATCCAACAGCAACCCACGTAACGCCGCGCGATCGGGAAGACGCTCCGACCGTGCTTCGTTGCCGCTGATAACCGTCACGTCGCGGTTCATGATGCTGACGCGTCCGTCCGGCGTTACGGCACTGAGCATGATCCGATTTACAAACGGCGAGTTCGGGTGAGTGGCGATGAAATGGTTCGCCATCGCGAAATCCACGGGATTTTCCTGCTGCAACGTCGTTACCCATCCGGATATAACGGAGCCTTCCCGTCGCAGGCGCAGGGTCCACAGATCGCCGTCCCGCGCCAGCCAGTGCGATGCCGCATCGTGCTCACCGCCCTCCAACGGCACCGGAACCCTGGACCCGAACGGCCCGAAGCCGGGGTCCACGACGAATCTTAAACCTGCGATCCGCACGGTCAGGAACATGTGGGTGCGTGCCGATTCGCTCAGCCGATCAAACAGAATCACGCGGCCGGCGTGGCGCACTGGCTGGAACCCGATTTGTTCAAGCACGGCAGCGAACAGGGTGGCATGCTCAAAGCAGTAACCGCCGCGCCGGTTGTGGATCAGCTTGGCCTGCACGCTTTCAAGATCGAGGCGCACCGGCCGGCCTAGCAGCACGTCCAGATTTTCGAACGGGATTCGCCCTGTGTGAGCATGCAGCAGTCCCGCCAGCGTCGCAAAGGTAGGGCTGACGTCGCCACGCCACTGGATGCGTTCAAAATAAGATGCAAGATCGACTGTCATCGAAGCCTCTTGGCCGGAAACGAAAACCCTACAACGGCACTGCCAGATGCACCACGGGTTGCCCGGTCTCCGCTGCGATCATCTCAGCAACGAAATGGCGATGGCATGTTGTGTGGTCGCGTTCGAAGCACAACAGGCAACACGGCCGTTCGCGCGCCAGTATCTTCGCCTGTGCCAGTTCCGCCTGCGCCTTGTCCGATGTCATGTGTTCGCGGAAAATCGGCTCCATCCGTTCGGGGTGCCCGGCGCGGACGGCATCCCGCCCGGACTTCGGCGTGCCGAGAC
This sequence comes from Rhodopila sp., assembly GCA_025355085.1. Classification (GTDB taxonomy): domain Bacteria; phylum Pseudomonadota; class Alphaproteobacteria; order Acetobacterales; family Acetobacteraceae; genus Rhodopila. The sequence goes on along the minus strand of JANXLQ010000192.1, from coordinate 851 downwards.
CTTGCAGGTGGACGTAGCCGATCCCGTTTTCATCCAGCGCCGCCGCAAGCTGCCGCTTCGAAAACCCCGGCTTTCGCGACTGCGCCACCGCACGGATATCGATCAGCAGCCCGACCTGCGCGTCCTTCAGCGCCGTCAGCACCGCGTCGATCGTGGTGCCTTGGTAGCCGATGGTGGCCAAATTCGGCATCAGCCGTGCGTCAGCCAGTCCTCGATCAAACGCCGGGCAATGCTGTCCGCTCGGGGAAGGTCGAAGCCGTGGTCCTTGCTGTTGCGCATCTGGTCGCGGCTGAACCACTTGGCGTCCACCAGTTCCTCGGTGTCGATGGTGATTTCTTCCGACAGACCCTCGGCATAGAAACCCAGCATGATGTTGCCGGGGAACGGCCAGGGCTGGCTGGAATGGTAGTGAACGTCGCCAACGGCGATACCGGATTCCTCCAGCACTTCGCGGCGGACGGCTTCTTCCAGGGTCTCACCGGGTTCGACAAAGCCGGCCAGCGTCGAATACATCGTGGCCTTCGGGAAGCGGGTGGAGTGCCCGAGCAAGGCGCGGTCGCCGCGGTGGACCAGCATGATGACGGCGGGATCGGTGCGGGGAAAATGCTGCGTCTTGCACACAGTGCATTGCATCATGTGGCCGGAGCTTTTGACCTCGTTCGGATTGCCGCAGGTGCTGCAGAACTTGTGGCGCTGGCGCCAGTGCATCAGGCCGCGTGCGTGCGCGAGGACCGAGGCTTCCGGACGCGGCACGCCCCAGCCGACAGATCGTAGATCGACGAAGCTGCCGGAGCTTTCGGGTAACAGCGGCATGGGGTCTTCGGTCGCGGAAATGTCTATGGCGAAGACGG
>JANXLQ010000146.1 GCA_025355085.1 Rhodopila sp. | reverse complement strand
GCTATGTGCTGGAGGGTTCGTCCTCCATCTCCAGGATCAGCCGCGATCCTGCGGATTTGGTGGCGCAGATGCTGAACGCACACCACCGGTTTCCAGACGGCGCGGTGCTGTTCCTCGGCACGATGTTCGCCCCGGTCCAGGATCGCGACACGCCGGGCCAGGGGTTTACCCACAAGTACGGCGATATCGTTACAATTGCGGCGCCGAAGCTGGGCCGGCTGGTCAATCGAATGATGCCGACCGACAAATGCGAGGCGTGGACGTTCGGTCCCGGGGCGCTGATGCGGAATCTGGCCCAACGGGGATTATTGAAATAAGCGCCAACGGTTGGAGCATGTTCATAACCGGCGGCATGCCCTGGCCATTTCCTGCCCGGTGGAGGCGGCACTGTCTCCACCGGCCGCCGTATCGCGCAGCGCCCGAGGGCACTACAGAAAGCCCGATAAAAAACCGGCCGTCCGGATCATCCTGCCTGTGATGGTCCCAGCAACAACGCGGGGCCGATACCGAGGCAGGGCAATTGGGTGAAGATCGTCTCGCACGTTCATCGTCCTCTGGAACGGCGCACTGGTGATCTTGGCTGAGGAGGAATTTTACCACGAAGGCACGAAGGCACGAAGGCACAAAATTTCCAATGAAATCGCCCGATGTGGCGCTGGTTGTTCGCTTCCTTCGTGGCTTCGCATCCTTCGTGCCTTCGTGGTGAAACAGGCATTTGCTCGCACTCCCATGCCGAGCCAGCCAAGGTACTAAAAAGCCATTCACCCGATTGCCCTGGATACCGAGGCTGATCCCTTTGTATGCCGCCGCGTTATGAGCAAGCGCCGGGTGATCTGGCGTCCGGGTCGTTTATATCGATCGGCTCGCCTTGGCATAGCTGGATTTGTAGATGATCGGCACGCCGGTGCGCTCGGACATTTCCCGCCGTGCCCGGGCGATCTCCAGCACCCTGGCGCACGACTCGGTCTGACAAGCCCTGCGATCAACACAAATGGACGATCGTTGCGGATGTCTAAGTCTCCGACTCGCACGGTGCATCGTTTTTCTGTTCAATGAAAGGAATGTCGCCTCCAAAAATTCGCGCCAGACCAGTCATTTATCCCGATCTATAGACAGACGGCCAAACATTCTAAAATTGTCGTAACGAGAGACGAACCCAACCGAAATCGCACTGAAATGTGCGCTGACAAAACCGTGCGAAAAAGACACACCTGTGACATTTTCTTTGACACACCGAGATCAATTTTTTGAATATAGGTAAAATTGCTTATTTTTAAGAGTTATCCACAGGGCCAAAATAGGCAAATGCCACTCTCGGCCCGCTTTTTGGGTCCAAGAGGGTTGTCAGACTTGCAACCCTGCTGTTACCGCAAGACTTGTCTGACGATCAGCAGGGAGACGAAGCGGATGCGGGCACACGGAACAGGGACAAAGTCATGGCTATTGAGTTCGGTGCTCCTGTTGGGCAGTCCGCTGCTCGCGGCAACTGCTGACGCCGCCCAGGCAGAGGGTCATCGCCATGCTACAGCCAAACTGACCGCATCGCTGCAACCGCATCGGATTAGCACCCGCGTTACATTGGCATCCGACGTTCGGGGCACAAAGGCCACGCATTCTACCGGCAAGCATAGCTCGGTCCATTCCTATGGTATTTCCTGCGTTCCCTACGCACGCGCCGCGTCCGGCATCCAGGTCGCCGGTAATGCGTGGCAGTGGTGGGTCAATGCAGATGGACTCTACGCCCGTGGCGACCGGCCAGAGGCCGGCAGTGTCCTGAATTTCCGCGCCAACGGCCGGATGCACCTTGGACATGTCGCGGTCGTTACCCGCGTGGTGAACCAGAGGGAAGTGATCGTCGATCATGCCAACTGGCCGGGCAGCGGGGGCCGTGGCGGCGTGTCGCGGGATGTGGTGGTGGTGGATGTCTCCGAGGCCAACAATTGGTCGGCCGTGCGGGTCGAACTGGGTCGCGGCGGAACCTTCGGATCGGTCTATCCGACCTACGGCTTCATCTACGATCGCCCCGACACCGGCCTCGTGACCGCCAGCGTCTCTCGTCCGGCCCCGCTGCCGGAAATTAACCCGATACCGTCCGATCTTCGTCCCGTCGCGGAACGGCCGTGGCGCATGATGGAAGAAGTGGCCGAGGCCCCGCACGCGAAACCCTTTTCAACCACTCGCTGAACGGTTCACCCTTCGCGGGCAGGAATTACGCTGCTTATTCCTTATGGCCTGCTTGAAGCCGGCTATTTCGGTATGGCCCCCGTGGCCGGTCCCAACAGTTCTCATTGTGCCAAAGCGGCGATTGCGTCCCACGCCGTCATGATGCGGGCGGGCGCGCCAACCACGTCTTTATCTGTTCCAGGGTATCAAAAAATGTGGATGACACACCTTCGCGCACCATAATGAGGCGAGTGACGGCCACCGCGAACACTAAATTGAGAACTGCTGGGCCGGTCCTGCGCGCTCCCGCTAACGCACAAAACCGGCCACAACGATCCAAGACCTACTCTCCGTCGCCCAACCCTTATCCTGCTACCTGCGGGTCGTCGCCCGGGTAAGGGTTGGGATCGATCGCCCTGGTGTCAGACTTTCACCATCGGACAGGCATTATCGGACAACGGACGAAACGCTTCCTCAGCCGGCGTAGTCCCGATCAGTTTGTACAGATCCCACTCATGCTTGCTTTCCGAGGGCTTCTTAACCTCGAACAGATAGGCCGGCGTGATCTTGCGTCCATCCTCGCGAATTCTTCCCGGTCCGAAGCAATCGTCGTCCGTCGGCATCGCCTTCATGTGCGCCACTGTGTCCGCGCCGCTGATCTTGGCCTGCGCCGCACCCATGTCCTGACACGCTTTCAGATAGTGCAGCGTGCAGGAGTAATTGCCCGCCTGCGCCATGTTCGGCCAAAGGGTCACCTTCGGCTGAATGCGCTTCTGGAAAGCGCGGGTCTTCTCGTTGAGGTCCCAGTAGTACGTCTCGGACAACCGGGTCCCGGCCGCCATCTCAATCCCAACCGCACGCATGTCAGTGGTGTAGGCCACCATCGCGGCCAGGTTCATGGTCTTTTGCAGGCCGAACTCGTGCGCTTGCTTGATGATGTTGATCAGGTCGGCGCCTGCCCCGCAGATGCCCAGGATCTTCGCGCCTGACGACTGTGCCTTGACCAGAAAAGCCGAGTAGTCGGTGGTTTCCGGGAACGGATAGACCTCGGCACCAAGCACTTTACCGCCGCCCAGTTCTACGAATTTGGTGGTATCGCGTTGGGTTGCCGCGCCGAAGGCATAGTTCGGGGTGATGAAGAACCAGGTGTCGCCGCCGGCCTTGACCATGGCGCCACCGGTGGATTTAGCCTCCATGTAGGTGTCGAACACCCAGTGCATGGAATTTGGCGTACACGCTTTCCCGGTAATGTCGGACGATGCCGTGCTGGTACAAATCATAATCTTGTTTTTTGCTTTGACGATCGACGCCAGCGCCAACGCGCAAGAGGTCGCGGCAACGTCCATGATGATATCCACGCCGCGCTGGTCGAACCACTCCCGCGCCAGGGAGACGGCGACGTCCGGCTTGTTCTGATGGTCGGCGGTCACGACCTCTACATCGAAACCTTGCGCGGCAAATTCCTGCACGGCCTGGTGGGTGCAGGCGACGCCCGTCGGGCCGTTCACGTCGCGATACGGGCCGGACTGATCGTTCATGACGCCGATCTTAATCAACGGCTTCGCCTGCGCACGGGCACCATAGATTGGCGTTACGGCGGCGGCGGCGGTCGCTCCCAGCACGGTACGGCGTTGTAGTATCATCTTATTTGTCACTCCCTTTGTCGGGACAGCACGCTAAGCGAAACAGCGCCGTTGTCGAGAGGAATTTGCTCGGTGACTTGTCTCATAAAGCCGGATGTGCGTTTCAGGATCGATGATCGACTCTGTTCATGTAATCGGCGCGTCCGGTCGATCCGGCCAGGCGCTTTGCCGGTCGCTGCTGGCCGATGGAATCGCCGTGATTCCGGTGGTGCGCAATCCCGGCCGGTGGGACGTGACCGGGTTGCCGGGTGATCCCTGCGTCGCCGATCTGCGGACGCCCGGCGCGTTGCGATTGGCGCTGCAAGGCGCTACGCGGATCGTCTCCTGCGCCCATGCTCGGCATACAACTGCAATCATCGCCGCCGCCCCGTCCAATGCGAGTCTTGTCCTGCTGGGCAGCACACGGAAATTCACCCGCTGGCCGGATGCGCACGGCAACGGCGTCCTGGCGGGGGAAGCGGCGTTGGTGGCATCGGGGCGAATCGGCGTCATGCTGCACCCCACGATGATTTACGGCGCGCAGGGCGAGGACAACGTGCGGCGGCTCGCGGCGTTACTTCGGCGCCTGCCGGTGATGCCCCTTCCGGGTGGCGGACGCTTTCTGGTGCAACCCATCTATCAGTCCGATCTTACCCGGTGTATCCGAGCGGCGCTGGAACGGCCGGGAGATGGACCGGGCAGTTTGGTGATCGCGGGACCCAAGGCCGTGCGATACGATGCGTTCGTGCGGGCGGTAGCGTCCGCGGCGGGCCTGCGAAAGCCGTTCATTTTCCCCTTTCCCGTCAAACTGCTGCTCCAGGCGGCGCGTCTGACCAAACACGTCACCGCCCTGCCCCGGGTAGAACCGGAAGAAATCCGCCGGCTTGTCGAGGACAAGGCGTTCGACATCGAACCCATGCGGCGTTTGTTGGGTGTCGAGCCGATCCCGCTGGAGGAAGGGCTTGCGCTGACCTTCACGCCAACGCACGAATACTGAAACCTACTTCGGAGCCACCATGCCGATCATCAACAGCATCGCCGCCCTGCACCCTGAGATGACCGCGTGGCGGCACGACCTGCACGCCCACCCGGAACTGTCGATGCACGAAGCGCGCACGTCGCGTGTGGTGCGCGAAAAACTGGCCGAATTCGGCGTGGATGAGATCATTACCGGCATGGCGACCCACGGCGTGGTCGGCGTCATCCGAGCCGGAACGTCGGACAAGGCGATCGGACTGCGGGCCGATATGGACGCGCTGCCGATCCACGAGGAAACCGGCCTTGCCTATGCCAGTGCGAACCCCGGCGTGATGCACGCCTGCGGCCACGACGGCCACACCACGATGTTGCTCGGTGCCGCCAAATATCTCTCGGAAACCCGCAATTTCGACGGCACCGTCTATCTGATTTTCCAGCCGGCCGAGGAGTTTGAGGGCGGTGCCGAAAAGATGGTCCGCGACGGACTGTTCGACCGTTGCCCCATGGAGAAGGTTTACGGCCTGCACAACTGGCCGGAAATGAAGGCCGGTACGTTTTTGTGGCGCACCGGCCCAGTGATGGCGGCGGTCGGCTTCTTCGACATCGTCATTACCGGTCGCGGTAGCCATGGCGCCTCTCCGCATCAGGGCATCGACCCGATTGTGGTCTCAGCGGCGATTATTGGCGCGTTGCAGACAATTGTTTCTCGGTCGATCGAGCCGATCGAGGGCGGTGTGGTTTCCGTCGGCAGTATCGTGGGCGGTGAGGCTTACAACATCCTGCCCGAACGCGTGGTGATGAAAGGGACGGCCCGCTGGTATCGGCCGGAGGTCGGTGACACGATCGAGGCCAGCATGCACCGTCTGGTGAAAGGCATCGCCGAAAGCTTCGGGGCGACGGCGCACCTGCACTTCTTTCGCCACGCGCCCGCCACGGTAAACGATGCCGAGGCGACAATACTGGCGATTGAGGCGGCCAGATTGGTCTCCGGCGCGGACGGCGTGCGTGAAATGCGCGCCCCAACGATGGGCGGCGAGGATTTTGCCTACATGCTGAACGCCAAACAGGGTGCTTACCTGATGCTGGGTGGCGCGCGTGGCAAAGGCGACCCGTTGCTGCATCATCCCAAATACGACTTCAACGATGAAATCCTGCCGGTCGGGGCGTCGTGGTGGGCAACGCTGGTGGAACAGCAGTTGGCGAAGGCGGGTTAGCGGGTTGCGTCCGATTTCCAGAGCGTGATCGTTTGAGGTGGATGCAACCTCAAATGATCACGCTCTGGAAACCCGCCACTCATCGAAACGTCACGATCTCGTCTCTCTTCACGGCGGTGAAAACCGAGTAACATTTAGTCCGATAAAAAACCGAGGCTACTGATGACCGACCCAAGGCTGGATCGAATCGCCGAACTACTGACCCTAAAGGCCGAGGGCCAGTATGGACTCAGCACCATCAATCAGCGCCAACATGCGCTTCAGGCTGCATGGCTCGCGGAAAAGACCGGCTGTCCGGAATCCCTGATCGTTGCCAGCCTGCTGCACGATATCGGCCATATGATCCACGACCTTGGCGACAACCCCGCTAAGGACGGCGTGGACGATCGTCACGAAACCCGGGGCCAGGCATTTCTGATCGCTTGGTTTGGGCCGGAGGTGACCGAACCGGTGCGCCTGCACGTAGCCGCCAAACGGTACCTGTGCGCCACTGAAACAGACTATTTCGCCAGGCTGTCCCGCGATTCCGTTCTAAGCCTGTCGTTGCAGGGCGGCCCTATGTCACCCCAAGAGGTCACAGCGTTCGACGCCATCCCGCATTCGGCCGCAGCCGTTCAGCTTCGCCGCTTCGACGAGCAGGCAAAGGTCAGGAACCTGGAGACACCCTCCATCCAGCACTTCCTGCCCTATGTGGCCCGCTGCATAGTGCCGGTCTAACGCGGGCAGCTACATTTCCACCACGATGTATTGCTCCTCGACCGTCACCGGTATGGTTTCCGCCACATACGGTCCCTCCACAACGCGCTGGCCCTCGGCGACTTCCACCGGATAGCTGCGCACGCTTATTTTTGAGGGATCGCAGAAGCTTTGGCCGGTCCGCACATCGAACTCCCACCCATGCCACGGGCACCGGAGGATTTCGCCCTTGCGGGAGTACCGGTATTCGCCCGGCTCATCCGACTCGATCAGTCCGGTCAGGATGCCTTCGCACATCGGGCCGCCCTGATGCGGGCAGCGATTGAACAGGCCGAAGAACTCGCCGCCCAGGTTGAAGACAGCAATCTGCCGCCCGCGAATTGTGACGAGCTTTCGCTGACCGGGCAGAATTTCACCGACCGTGGCAACCACATGCTTGCTCATTGATAAAGGCGTTCCCGCTGGACAGGTATCAGGATCGAGACGCTAACCAAGGCGGCGGTTTACCGCAACTACCGCCTATCAGGTCCAGCACAGCGTTGCCGTAAGTCCATTCGAGGTTTTCCAAACCTGGCGTCGAACACCTTTGCGATATCGATTGCCATAAAGATGGCCGCTCCGGACCATTCGCCGGAGGCAAGGTACTTCTGAAAATAGGCAATTCGCCCGAATATGCGGCGATGCGCACGACTTTCGTTCGGCGTACAGGCCGGCACAACGCCCTGCCCTAAATTAGCCGTGCTGCTGAAACAGGCTCCCCCGAATCGGCTACACGGCCTATGGACACTTTAATTCAGAATGGCAGGGAGACACAGACGCATGAACCGGTTCGTGGCAACGGCCGCGCTGGCATTGCTGGCGCTGCTGCAAACAGCATGTTCGGCCAACACCCAGGGGGAGCAACAGACCCTGGTCGATCGCGCCACCCTGACGGTGCAGGATATGATGACCCAAACGGTGTCGCAGGATCCAAAGGACCTGCTGCGGAGTGCCAAGGCGGTGATGGTGTGCCCGCGCATCTTCAAAGCCGGGTTCTTTTTCGGCGGTGAGGGCGGCAACTGCGTCATGCTGGCCCGCGCCGGCAACGGCACATGGTCCTACCCGGCCTTTTATACGATCGGCAGCGGCAGTTTCGGCTTTCAGTTCGGCATCCAGGACAGCCAGTTGTTCATGTTGATCATGACCCAAAAGGGCCTCAACGCGGTTCTGGACAGCCAGATCAAGCTGGGTGCGAATGCCTCGATCGCGGTCGCGACACTGGGAGCCGGCATTCAGGGATCGACCACCGCCGCGGTCGGCGCCGACATCGTCGCGTTCTCGGCTAATCGCGG
>JANXLQ010000157.1 GCA_025355085.1 Rhodopila sp. | reverse complement strand
GCTGGCGTCTCCAGGGGCGGCGACGCTGACCGGCGTGGTATCGGGCGATACGATTGGCGGCACGGTGGCGGTGTCGCAGGGCGAAAGCCCGGTTTCGCTGGCGTTCAACTCGGCGGCCGGCGCCTACCAGGAGAACGTGAGCGGCCTGACCGGCAATAGAGCCTCCAACTATACGCTGGCACTCGGCGGGAATACTGCCGGAGCCTTGACCATCAACCGGAAGGCGTTGACGTGGTCGGTCGCCGATGTGTCCAGCACTTACGGCACGCTGGCCACGCCAGGGGCGGCGACGCTGACCGGCGTGGTATCGGGCGATACGATTGGCGGCACGGTGGCGGTGTCGCAGGGCGAAAGCCCGGTTTCGCTGGCGTTCAACTCGGCGGCGGGTATCTACCGGGAGAACGTGACCGGCCTGACCGGCAGCGGCACCGCCAACTATGTGCTGACGCCCGGCGGCAACACCGAAGGGACGCTGACCATCAACCAGAAAGCGCTGAACTGGTCGGTCGCCGACGCGACTGCCGTATTCGGGACCAGGCCGCCGATCAACTCCGCTATACTGACTGGCCTGGTCGCAGGCGATACGGTGACGGCGGTCGTTACGGTGTTCAACCGCACCTCCGCGATAACGCCGACCTCTTCGACGGTGGTGGGCAGCTATCAGGAAAAGGCCACAGCACTGGTGGGGGCGGCTGCATCCAACTACGTGCTGGCGTCATCCGGGAATACGGCCGGCATGCTGACAATTGCCCCGCGTCCGATCGTGATCGCTTCGGCGCGGCAAACCGGAGGTATCGTTCTGGCCTCGCTCTCGGTAACTGGCGCACCACAGAATGCCTCGCCGCCAAGTTTGTCCACGGCGCCGGATATTGTCTCGGCCGCCCCGTCTGCTCCGGCCCCGTCTGCTCCGGATCGGTCCTCGGCCCCACCGTTGGCCACGGTCGCATCCGTGCTGTCGGACGCGCCGGTCGCCGCTGCTGTGCAGACCGCACGGGGCTCCGCGCAATCGGCATTCGACGCCGCGACCGATACCTCGGCTCAAGGGCCGCGAGCGGATGCTGGCGATTCCGAGTCGCGACCGGTCGTTCTCGCCAGCCGCGGTTCGCCAACGGCCGACACCGCGGCTTCGTCAGGTGCCGATCCATCGGCGGCACCACCGGCCGGAACCCGGGGACAGCTATCGAGTTCAACCGCCGTCGATGCCGCTGTGGCTGGCGGCGTCGCTACGAAAACCGAGGCGCAGGCCCGCTCCGATTCCACCGCGAACCGGGTGCTCGCCAGCGGTGGGTCGCCCGTTAAGGCCGCGGCCGCTTCGAAACAAGCTTTGGCGCAGCTTGGCCAGGCGAGCAGCCGGACCGGAGCCGCGACGGCAGCCCAACGATTAGGCGACAGTTTGGCCAGCGGCAGACCGATGGCGGGCAGCGCGGCGCTTGGTGCCGCCCTGGCACGGGGCGTGTCACCAGCGGCCGCACTTGCCCGGGCCGCCGCGCGGGATGCCATGGCCACCGCGATGTTAAACGCGGCCACTGTCCCGCAATCGGCCGCCAACCAGGCCGCCGCCGCTTTGAGCGAGGGACGGATCGGCGGCCAACCGGGCGCGGCTGCGATGATCGCCGCACTGGCGGCCGGGCGGGACCCGGCAGCGGCGCTGGCCGCCGCGCAGGCCGCTGCGGCGATGCGCAATGCGATGCAACGGGATTCCGCGATTGCTCTCACGCAAAACAAGCAGGACGCGGCCAACCTGGCGACAGGCGATACCGGCCGGCTGGGTACCGCCGCGCTGGCCGCGCTGGCACGAAGGCTGAGTCCCGACGCCGCGGCCGCTGCGGCGGCGCGGGCCGAGCGGGAAAAAGAGGATGCGGTGAAGCGGTCCCAAACGCCGGCCACCGATGCCCGGGGCGCGGCTCTGGCCGAGGGCACCGTGCCCCCTGGAACGACATTGGTCGTCCGGAACGGCGTGCCGACGCTGATTTCCGACCACACCGGGACGCAGTTGGCCTCGGCCTCGGTCACCGTGACGCAGGGAGATCCGTTGGCCGCGTTGGCAGCAGGCAACTTGCCGGATGGCCTGCCACCGACGCGGGAAATGTCGATGGCAATCGTGCAACGACTGCGTCATGGCGAGACGCTGGCCGAGGCGATCGCCCATGCCCGTGCCGCCCGCCCGGCGGTCAGTACCCCTGACACAGCGGGCGGCACTGACCAGGACATTCTCAATAGCGACCTGGCGACTGGTCGGATCGATAGAGATTACCTGACCCGCCTCGCCGCCGGCACCGACCTGAACATTTTCATGAAGACCTTCGGCAACGCATTGCAGCGCGGCCTCGCGCCGTCGAACGCCCTACCGAATGCCAATCGCAACGCCGTGCCCCGCATCCTGACGACGAGATCGCAAGCCAATGAATAATCCCCCCGCCTCGCTGATCGAACGGTTCAACAGCCTGCCGAAAATGAGGCGGTTCGCCGCCTTCGTTGCATTGGCCGCGATAGCCGCGGCAATCGGTTCCATGCTGATGTGGTTCACGGTGTTCCGGCCACCGGCCCAGCGCCCTGTGGCGATCGCTGTGGTGGCGCCGATGACAGGTCCAAATGCCGCGATCGGTCAGGCGTTGCGCAATGGGGCTCAGACCTGGGTTGACCACAAAGGCAAGCTGGTGGCGGGGCGCGCGGTGCGGGTCGTGACCTTCGATACGGCCGTTTTACCGGATGCGGTGCAGCAGGCGGCACACGATCCTGAAGTCGTCGCGGTGATGGGGCCAGAAGGGTTAGAGGATACGGCAGCCTATGGCCTGCCGCGCTTTGCGCTGGCCGGTCCGCCCGCCGTGGATAACGGCTGGGCATTCTCACTATCGGCCGATCCGGTGTACGAGGCTCGGTTTCTCGCCAACTACGTCCGCAATGTCACTGGCGAGAAGCTGGTATCGATCCTGATGCCAGAGGGTGTGGACCAGGCGGCTTTGGCCAATGCGTTCGATGAAACGCTACAGCGTTTCGGCACCAAGGTCGTTTACAAATGGCAGGTTTCCGGCCGTACGGCGTTGGAGGCCCAGGCCCGGCAGATTGCAGAAAAGCAGATCGCAGGCGCGATTTTGGTGCTGGGCGATCCAAACTTCGCCGCCGACGCGGTTGCAGCGCTGGGTGCGGCCGAGGTCAGCAACCGGATCGTCGGCTTGCGCGATCTGGCGACAAACCAATTCCTGGCGCGGCTGCGGCAAGCGTGGCGTGGGCCCGGTGCGCTGGGCGCGACGCTGGACAATACGCTGGTGACCACGCCGCTGTTGTTCGATACCGCCGGGGTAGAGGCGCAGGCGTTCCAGACCGCTTACCGTTCAGCACATCACCAAACTCCGGATTGGGTGGCGCAGTTGGGGCACGACGGGGCGCGGCTGGTGTCGCAGGCGTTGGCCGGCACGCCACTGGGTGCGTCAGGCGCGACGTTGCGGGAGACGTTGCGAACCGAACTGCTCAAGCACCGCTCAGCCGACACCGCGCTGGCGGGTTTGGCCGGGCCGATATTCTTCGAGGCCCGGGAGGGCGGGCCGCTGCCGACGCTGGTCGGACGGTACGACGGGCAAGAAATAGTGGCGGCGCCGACTCAGTTGTCTCCGATCCGTGACGACGGTGTGTCGAACTATCTGGAGCAGTTGCAAGCGGGGAAAATTTTGTATGTGAATGACCGGTTCATGTACAAAACCAACGTGGTGCCGGCCGGGATACGGATCACCAAGGTCACGAATCTGAAGACGGACCTTAACACGGTCGATCTGGAGTTCATGTTGTGGTTCCGCTGGCGCGGCGATCTGGCCCCGAACGACATCGTGTTCGCCAACTCTGTACAGCCGATAGCGTTGGGCAATCCGGAACGGTCTGTTGACGACGGCGACCAGCATTACCGGGCATGGCGGGTACGGGGGGCCTTCTTCCTGAACTATGAGGATGTATCGCGGCAGTATGGGTCTCAGCTTGTTGACGTAACATTCCGGCATCGCACGCTGGCTCGGAATAACCTCACTTATGTCGCCGATGTGGTCGGGATGGACCTGTCAGCCGTTGGTGAAGCGTCGAAGACGGGCTCGATGCTGGCGCGGTGGCTGAACATCGACATCGATAACGGCCACGGATCGGCGCTGGTCAGTCAGTTGACGCAATCGCGCGTGCTGGCTGGCGCGCCAGGGTGGTTGATTGATCAGGCGTTGTTTTCGCAGCAACTGGGACGGTCCGGGGCGGATGGCGATCCATCCTATGTCGGATTCGGCAAGCCGGCACCGATGTTCTCTCATATGTCGATGGACGTGGTGTTGATCCTGGATGAGATCGATATCGCGACGATGCTGCCGCCGTCGATCCTGATGTATCTGGCGATCTTCGCGTTGTCAGGCAGCATATTGGCGGATTTGCTGGACCGGCGGGGCTCGGGGCAGTTCTGGCGGATGCAGACGCTGGTCTTGCGGCTGGTGTGCTGGCCGGCACTGCTGGCGTCTGTAAGCGCGCTGGCGTTGGATTACACGGTCGGGAATGGATCTCTTAGCGCGGCTCAGGCCGTGGATTTCGTCAGCCGATTGATGTGGTGGATCGTGCCGGCGCGCTTGGTGTCACTGTCGGTGCAGCGGTTTATCTGGGCCCCGTTGGAGATGCGCACGGAGCGCAAGGTGCCGACGGTGTTCCGAATACTGGTATCGTTGCTGATCTACGGGCTGTCGTTGTTGGGCGTTGTGGCATTCGTGCTGGGCAAGACGGTGACCAGCCTGCTGGCGACATCCGGATTGTTGACGTTGATCGTTGGCTTGGCCCTACAGTCGAGTCTCCGCGACGTCGTTTCGGGTGTAATGCTGAACCTGGAGCGTCCGTTCGTACTGGGCGACTGGATACGGATCGGGCGCACGATCGGCCAGGTGAGTGACATTTCATGGCGCACCACGCGCATTCGTATGACTGGCGGGCAGGTGGTCGCGTTTGCCAACGGACGGGTGGCTGAATCCGAGATCGAAAACATGACGCCTGCCGGAGCCTTCGATGCAAGCTTACTTCTGTTCATGGATCCCCGCTGCAACCCGGATCAGGTGGTTGCGGTGATGCGCCGAGCGGCCGAGAAGGTGACGGTAGCGGAATTCACGCTATCGAAGGTCGTTCTGAGATCGATAGAAAATGAGAAAGGTGCCTGGGTTGCGAAGTACGAAATAGATATGATCTGCACAAAGTATCGGGATCGCGGTAAAATTCGTTCGGCAGTGTGGTTGGAGCTATGGCGGGAGTTGGACGCAGCCGGATTGCTGTGGGCGACGATGCCGCAGACGATGCATGCGCCTGAAGAGGAAGGGGCGATCGCCGCACAGTAGTTGGAAACTGTATTGCCACGGCCCCGGTATCATCTAAGGTGGGGCAATAGCGGGTCTTGATCCGATCGGCTTTATGGCCGGGCGTGCCGCAGCGGCGCGCCCGGCCCCGGGGGCGATCGGCCGAATTGAAGGTTCCGCAGCCGATTACCTGTGCAGACGCGGCCGCCGCGCTGTATTGTCGTGAGCGTCTTCCGGCCCGACAGCGCGCAGCGGTCCGACCTGACGATATCGCGTCGGCAGCCGAGGCAAAGGCGATGGTCGCACGGTTACGGATCGTCACCGTCGCGATCATCCCGAGGCCGGGGTTCAACGACAGATACTAACGGCCCTGTGTTCTGACCCGTCGTGGCAGGCGAAGGTCTGCCTTCCCATCTTTGCACGAACACGCATCGCGAGGCGCAGATGCGGCCCTACACTCGCCATGACCAGTCAGAACATAAGGCCGTCGGTATAAGAGGGCCGGCCAGAACGCTGGAACCGCAATGACGTCGCGGACCCATGCGCTGCATCCCGTCACATTTGTCCGGTGTCTTGCGCAAACCTGCCAATGCAGGATTTTGTGAAATTTTATGCTGTCGGGGTTCCGGTTCGCCGTATTCAGGCTCTCCCCGAGTGACAAAACCCGCAAGACAGACCGAGAAATATCGAAAATGGGCATCCTCAGGCTTGAAAATTCTGTTCTTAGTGCGGTATGCTAATCGGCCTTTTGTTGAAACTAGCTCTGGGAGACTAAACCATGTTGCCCCTCATCCTGATTGCGCTCGCCTACGTCTCAATCGCCGCGATTATCGCATTCGCCGGGCGCAAGCGTAAATTTCGCTTCTGGGGTTATTTCTTCGCTGGGATCGTATTGACCCCGATTGTGGGCTTGCTGCTGGTACTCGCTTCGGATCGGCGTCCCGTCATTCTGTAGCGGCCGATCTCGGCGCTGGATGCCCTGGCGCCGAGATCCCTATCCGACCTAATTGATGCCTATCGGACCGAATTGCCGGCGGCCGGCTGCAACGAAACGACCTCATCAAGCTGGATGGCGACACCCGGCCGCGCGAACTGTGCTTTAAGTGCGCTGCGGCGCAATGCGGTTTCCGGCAAAACATCCATTCCGTTGCGGATCAAATAGCCCTTTGGCCCGGCCGCAGCGGGTGACATCAACTCCGTGATGAAATTCCGAAAATTCGGAATCGTATCGAGACGTTTGACCTTGACCAGGGCGAGTATCGGTCGCGCCAGCGGATACCGATTGGCGTCCAGTGCGGCGGTGTCCGGCGTGATGCCATCGACCGGCTGTGGCACGGCATCGGGCATCAACTGCATCGCGCGCCGTTCGTTGATCGCCAATTCGGTTCCGTGCGGAACGATCATGGGATTGGCGTTGTAATTTTCGCCGTCAGCATAAACCATCGCCTGATCGACACGACGCGCAAGGCAATGTTGTTCCGCCGCTTGCAGGTCGATACGGGCGAGCGCGGCGATCTGCGGTAACGCCATGCAGGCCGGACGCATAAGCATATCCTCTAACGTCAACCACTGCAAAGCGCGCCGGGGCGGACCAAGAACGCGTATGGGAACATCGGGAAGATCCGGCGAGATATCGCGCCACCGCTGGTTGGGATTGGGTTCGAAACCGCCCTCCGCCGCGTCGGTTCCGCCCGCCCGCGGCAATTCGCGCGCCACGGCGAGGAAAAGCTGTTCTCGCGTCAGGGCGAAACGCGGCGCGCCCGGCGCGGTGTAAAGCACGAACACCTGTCGCCCGAACGGCAGCGCGAGAATCGGTTCCTCGTTCCCGCAGAGCTTTTCCGCAGCCTGATCGACCGCAAATGGAGCTATCATCAAATCCGGTGAATCCCGCAGGGTAGCGCAGAAGGTGCGCCGCGCGCCCTCCGCACTTGACTGCTCGATTTGCGGAAACTTCCGGTGCGCGGCGCGGTTAAGCGCGGTCGCAACATCGGCGGCGTAAATAAGCACTTCGGGGCGGCCGATGACACGCATGTAGTCTCGGTCATCCTGAGCGTGCGTGTCCGGGGCACCGGACACGCACG
>JANXLQ010000116.1 GCA_025355085.1 Rhodopila sp. | reverse complement strand
ACGGAACGCATGAGAAACTAACCGCGCAATGGATCGACCGCGCGCTGCGACGGCTGGCGATGCGGGTGGACGTGGCGGCGGAGTAGCCGCCACTATCCGAGCGGACCAAATCCGCCGCGATCAGGCCGACGTGCCCTCGATTATATCTCCGAACAGATCCCAGGTTTTGCCCGTCCAGCGCATGAGCTGAAG
This sequence comes from Rhodopila sp., assembly GCA_025355085.1. Classification (GTDB taxonomy): domain Bacteria; phylum Pseudomonadota; class Alphaproteobacteria; order Acetobacterales; family Acetobacteraceae; genus Rhodopila. The sequence continues at coordinate 3,342 of JANXLQ010000116.1, read as the reverse complement.
CTGGCGCATCGGGTGATAGTTGGTCGGACTGGTGTTGACCTTGATTCCCGGCAGCGCAATCGGGACTTCCAGATTTTGCAGGTTGGTCGCCTGCATCATCATGTTCTCCCGCGAAAGATCGTTGCCGCACTTCTTCAGCATGGAGATCATCGTGTATGCCAACCCGAAGGCCGAGACGTTGCCGAGATCCTTCAGATCGCCGCCCGGGTAGTATTTCTCCATGAACGTGCGCCACTGCTGCATCCCGGCATCGCTATCCCAGCGCGGATCGGTCGGGTCCTTCAGATAGGCGGAACTGATGATACCGATGCCATTTTCCGGGCCGGCCGGGATCATCACCGCGCCAACCGAGACCGCAACCCCGGTGAGCACATGTAGCGGTTTCCACCGCATCTCGGCGACCTTGCGGATTGATTGGGCCGCGAATTTGGGCGTGGCGATCGTCATCAGGACATCGATGCCGGCGGCCTGCAGCGTAACCAGTTGGCTGTCGATCGTCGCATCGGTCACTTCGTAGGAAACGACCTTCACCATAGTATCGTACCGATCCTTCAGGATGTCCCGCAGCCCCTTCAGATAGTCTTTCCCAAAATCATCGTTCTGATAAAGAATGCCAATCTTGGCGTCAGGTTTCTGCGCCAGGATATATTTCGCATAAATCTGCGCTTCCGTGACGTAACTCGGTTGCCAGCCGATCGTCCACGGATGCTCTTTGTAGTCGCCCCACTTATCCGCCCCTGTGGCAACGAAGAGATGCGGCACCTTCTTCTGGTTGACGTAACGCACGATCGCCGAGTTGGTCGGCGTTCCCAACGTGGCGAACAGGGCAGCGACGTTGTCTTCCTCAATCAGCCGGCGGACCTGTTCGACGGTCTTGGGTGGGCTGTATCCGTCATCGTACGACAGGAATTTGACTTTGCGGCCGGCGAACCCACCCTGATCGTTGGCCATTTGGAACATAGCCGAGATGGCCTTCCCGATCGTGCCATAAGCCGAAGCCGCGCCGCTGTAGGGTATTGTATTGCCGATCAGGATTTCGGTCGCCGTTACGCCCGGAGTTTCGGCGGCGCGCAGGATGGCCGGTGCGGCTGGGATAAAAGCGGCGGCGGTGAGCAGTGTTCGTCTGCGAAGCATGTCTGTCTTCTCCCTGATTTTCGGCCCTTGTGGACGAGCCTGTACGCGATGCTAGGCCGGTCTATGCTCGCCACGCTACGAAAAACCGGTTGATCGGGGGATTTCGGGCCAGCCGGAACGCGCGCTATGGTGTTTGAAGCAGGAGAACACGATGTCGATTTATGATTTCACCGCTCGTCTCAGTTCCGGTAAGGACCGCAGTCTGGGCGATTACCGCGGTAAAGTACTCTTGATCGTTAACGTCGCCTCCAAATGCGGCTTCACCCCGCAATACCAGGGGTTGCAGGCGCTGTACAAACAGTTCGGGCCACGCGGGTTCGAAATACTGGCCTTCCCATGTGACCAGTTCGGCCACCAGGAACCTGGAACGGATGCCGAAATCGCCACGTTCTGTGCAACGAATTTTAGCGTCACCTTCCCGGTGTTTGCTAAGATCGAGGTGAACGGCAGTGCCGCACATCCGCTTTACACCTGGCTCAAGCGGGAAAAGGGCGGCTTGATCGTGTCCGGCATCAAGTGGAACTTCACCAAATTCCTGGTGGATCGTAACGGCATCGTGCAGGAACGCTTTGCGCCGGCCAAGACGCCGGAGAGTTTGGCACACAGCGCCGAAGCGCTGCTTTAGGGTAATTCCGGCCGCACCTTTTCCCGAAATATCCACGCGCCGGGGTATCGTGCCCACGGCGCCGTCGCCATCATCGTCTGGTGGTCGCGGGAGATATCGAACGGCTTGCGCTGAAAGCGGTCCGATTTGGACTGAAAACGTTAGAGCGCGTATCTAACCCAGAATAACCGGAGGATTTTTCCATGCCCGAGACATCGGTTCCGCGTAAACAACCCGCCGACCTGCGCAGCGCGCGCTGGTTCGGCCCCGCCGATCTGCGGTCGTTCGGGCATCGTTCCCGAGCGATGCAGATGGGGTATTCGCCGGAGGAGTGGACGGGCAAGCCGGTTATCGCAATCCTGAACACATGGTCGGACCTGCAACCGTGCCACGCGCATTTCAAGCAGCGCGTCGATGATGTGAAGCGCGGCATCCTGATGGCGGGCGGTTTCCCGGTCGAATTGCCGGCGCTTTCCGTATCCGAAAGCTTCGTCAAGCCGACAACGATGATGTACCGCAACATGCTGGCGATGGAAACGGAGGAGCTTCTGCGTTCCCACCCCGTGGACGGCGCCGTGCTGATGGGCGGTTGCGACAAGACCACGCCGGGCCTGCTTCTGGGTGCCACAAGCATGAATATTCCGACGATCTTCCTGCCGGCCGGACCGATGCTGCGGGGCAATTTCCAGGGCAAGTTCCTCGGTTCGGGCTCGGATAGCTGGAAGTATTGGGACGAACTGCGCGCCGGCAAGATTACCGACAAGGAATGGCTTGGCGTCGAGCAGGGCATCGCCCGTTCGTACGGCACCTGTATGACGATGGGCACGGCCAGCACGATGACCGCGATCGCCGAGGCGGTTGGGATGGTTCTGCCGGGTGGCTCGTCCGTTCCGGCAGCGGATGCGGGGCATATTCGGCTGGCTTCGGAATCCGGCCGCCGTATTGTGGAAATGGTTTGGGAGGATCTGACGCCGTCGCGCATCCAGACCCGTCCGGCGTTCGAGAATGCAATTGCCGTGGCAATGGCGATGGGCTGTTCGACCAATGCCATCATCCATCTGATCGCGATGGCTCAGCGTGCAGGTCTGGATATCGGATTGTCCGATTTTGAAAACTACAGCCGCCGCGTGCCGGTCATCGGCAACGTGCGACCCACCGGCAGCCAGTATCTGATGGAGGATTTCTACTACGCCGGCGGCATTTGCGCGCTGATGCAGAACATCCGCCAGCATCTGCACCTGGACTGCCTGACTGTCACCGGCAAGAGCATCGGCGAGAACATCGAAGGCGCCAAAGTCTTCAACGACGACGTGATTCGTACGGTGGACAATCCGATCTACGGCGAAGGTTCGTTGGCCGTGCTGACCGGCAATCTGGCGCCCGATGGTTGCGTTATCAAACCGGCGGCGATGGAGCAGAAATTCCTGAAACATTCCGGCCCCGCTGTGGTGTTCGACGACTATCCGTCGATGAAGAAGGCCGTTGACGACGAGAACTACCCGTTCACGCCGGACACCGTTTTGGTGTTGCGCAACGCAGGCCCTCAGGGCGGTCCGGGCATGCCGGAATGGGGCATGCTGCCGATGCCGAAGAAGCTGCTGAAG
>JANXLQ010000106.1 GCA_025355085.1 Rhodopila sp. | reverse complement strand
TCCTCGGTAAACCAGGCTTCCGCCGATGTTCGGCAGTCCCACAGATAGACGCCGCCGGTGCCCGTTTCACCATTCAGATAGTCCTTGCGGATCAATCCCTTCTGGCCGAGTCCACGATAGATCGGCGCGGTCGATGTGCCGCCCTTGACCGCCTGCTCCTCGGTGCGCATTGGCAGGTCGAACTGAACGACAACGATGCAATTGCCCATGTGTGGTTCCTCCCGTTTCGGACGCCAACGCTAGCCCGGGGCGCGGCCAGTGGCAAAGCACCGGCGGTCAGGCGCAGAATCATCGCGTTTCAGTGTCGGTACACCATCGGTCGGATATCGCATGCCGTAGAAAGCAATTTGGAACCACAGCACCCGACGTTGACAAAGTGGCGTGCGTCTAATTTCCATGTCTCACCGATGGGCTACAGTCCAAGTCCAAGTAAAAAATCCCCTTTATCCGTGTGCATCTGTTTGCATCCGTGTGCGTCTGTGGTTCTAATTTTCTGTTTTGTTCAGACTATCTATTGGACTGAGAAAACAACGATGTTGCAGGATTCCAAATGCAACCGCCGGACAGTGACGGCACGTTGAAACTGTGGCAGGACAGTCAGAACCAATGAAAACGGGGAGGCAACAACAATGGCACGCCTGGCAGGACGCAAGATCATCATAACCGGTGGCGCTTCGGGCATCGGACGGGCAACCGCTCGGTTATTCAGGCAAGAAGGCGCGGCGGTCGCGATCCTCGACCGCTCCGAAAACGCCGCCAAGGCCGTCGCTGACGAGATCGGAGCGGTCGCATTCGGCTGCGACGTGGCCGATCCGGCATCGGTCGCCGCCGCGGTCAGCCAGGCGGCCCAAGCCATGGGCGGGCTGGACGGTGTGGTAAACGCCGCTGGCATCCTGGCTGAAACCGGCATCGCCGACACAACGGCGGAGGTCTTCGCCCGCACCGTCGCGGTGAACCTGACCGGCACGTTTCTGGTGATCCAGGCCGCCGCACCGTTCATGCTGAAGGAAGGCAGGGGCACGATTGTCAACATCGCCTCCGGTGTCGGGCTGATGCCGACCGGGCCGGGCAACATCGCCTATGTCGCCTCCAAGGGCGGGGTCATCGCGATGACCAAGTCCGCGGCGATGGAGCTGGCACCTGCCATCCGCGTAAACTCGGTATGCCCGGGGGCGGTGGAAACGGCGATGACCGCTTCCCAAATCCGCACCGCGGCAGGCGATCCCAACCCCGCTATCGCAGCCCGCTATGCACTGGGCCGCCATGCTCAACCGGAGGAGCTGGCAGCGGCCATCCTGTTCCTGACGTCGGACGAATCGTCGTTCACGACCGGGATCGCGCTGCCCGTGGATGGCGGCCGGACGTTTCACTAACCAGACGAACTGTCGCTCTGGATAGCAGCAACCGGCGATCGCGTAAGAGGCGTCGTCCATAACCGGCGCCTCGTGCGAGTACATGCAGCCAGCAGCAAAGCTGATGGCATATTCTGGGCGCAGCGCGGGGGCAATGCCGCCTTCCGCGCTTGGAACCCAACCAGGGTTAGCCGCCGGTCCAGACCGGTTTCGCCGTTGGCCCTCACCCCACCGGAACAACCAGCTTCGCGGCGCGGTCGCGGATGTCGCCGGGCCAGCGGGCGGGGCGCCGGGCGTCCAGGTCGAGGTTGACGCCGTATTGACCCAAACGGGCGATTTCGGTGCCATTCCGGGGGTTGGTCATGCGGTGGATCATCCGCATTGAAGAGTTGCCGAGGTGGCCGATGCCGGTCTCGATCAGATAGGGTTCGTCCAGCCGTAGCGCCCCGGATATGCGCAGCGTCATCTCAAAGGTGGAAAAGCCACGCCGGTTTCGTTGCAGGAACGCGGTGTCCATGCCAAGCGCGGCGGCGGTTTGGCCAGAAGCGTTGGAGAAACGGTGTACCATCGCGGACAAACAAAATATGCCCTCGGCGTTCAGGTCCCCGGGTTTGGCGCGGCCGCGCGCGGTAGGAATAAACCCATCGGTCCGTGCCGGCTCCGAACGGGGTTCGGCGACCGGACCGCTCCAGATGGCGAGTCGTTCACCGATCGCGCGGCGTTGGTCCGGGGATAAGGTCATGTCATAATGCGTATCGAACCAGGTAACGGCCTCGCCGCTGGAGGAATCGACAACACGATGGCCGGCGCGCAATCCGTCATCGATGTCCAGCGGTGCGCTCTCGATATGAAATGTTGCGCCGGCACGAAGTTCTCTGGCGTAACGAGCATCGATCTGGCGAGGCATACCACCGCGCAGACCAAGCGTGTCGGTGAGATTCGCAGCGGCTTCCTCCAGGCGATCGAAATAATACGCGACCGTGAAGTGTTCGGTCACATCGCATTGCCAGGGCGGCACCGTGCCCCGGTAGGTCTCAATCCAATCGGTCATCGCCAGGTCTCCGCCAAAGAAAGTCCGTTACGCCCGCCGCACGCCCCAGAACAACGGGAAAGACGCCCGGACAACGTCCCGGATATCGGAACGAAACGCCATCGGCTGCCGCATCCGGCCCAGCGTCAGAAAGGGCACGCTTTCGAAATACTGCGACTGGATTTGTTCCGCCACCGCCCGTTGCGCGGCGAGGTCGGGGGCGTCGAACCAGGCTTCGCGGAGTTCTTCGATCCGCGGGTCGGTGGGCCAGCCGAACCAGCCTTTGCGGCCGTTGCCGCGCAAAGACAACATGCTGCCGGGATTGGCGGAGGTCAGGGGGCTCATGACCGTGATGAACGCCCCCCAGCCCCCCTGATCCACCGGATTCTGGTTTGCTCGGCGGGTCACCACGCTGCCCCAGTCCATTGTCTGTAAATCGACGTTCAGGCCGATGGTCTTGAAGAAGTCGCCCGCCACCTCCGACA
>JANXLQ010000073.1 GCA_025355085.1 Rhodopila sp. | reverse complement strand
GTGCCGCGCTGGGTGTGTCGCGCGCCACCGTCCATCGCCGCCGCACCCGCCCGGACCCGCTGGCGATGCCGGCCAAACCGCGGCCAAGGCCGGTCAGGGGCCTGTCCGATGCGCAACAGCGCGTCGTGCTGGACCTGCTGCGCGAACGTCGCGATCAATTGCGCCATCCCGCCTACAGCAAGCCGGAATTGCTGGCCGAGGGACCGAACCAGGTGTGGTCGTGGGATATCACCAAGCTCAAAGGGCCGGCCAAGTGGAGCTACTTTTATCTCTATGTCATCATTGACATTTTCAGCCGCCGGGTCGCCGGCTGGTGCGTGGCGGACGCTGAAAGCGCGGCCCTTTTCAAGCCATTGTTCAGACGACGCCATTGCCAAACACGCCGTGCCGCCGGGACAGCTCACGCTGCATGCGGATCGGGGCGGGCCGATGAAAGCCAAGGCCACTCCCTTCCTGCTGGCCGATCTCGGGGTGACCAAATCGCACAGCCGCCCGCACACATCGAACGACAACCCGTTTTCGGAGGCCCATTTTAAAACATTGAAATATCAGCCAACCTTTCCCAAGATATTTGGCTGCATCGCGGACGCCAAGGCGTTCTGCCGCACCTTCTTCGAGTGGTACAATCAACAGCATCATCACGCCGGCATCGGGCTGATGACCCCGGATCAGGTGCATTACGGCCAGGCCGATGCGATTTATGCGGCACGCAGGGAAACTCTCTGCCAGGCATTCCGCGACAATCCGCAGCGCTTCGTGAACAAAGCCCCGATGCCACCGAACAAACCCACCGAGGTGTGGATCAACCCGCCGACAGTGAGGTCAGAGAACCGAGTGTAAATATCGAACCAGACTGTCTCAAAGTCGTTGACACATTCCGGTTCGTGCAGCAGGTCGAGCACGACGCGCTGTTGCGCATCGGACAGGCCCCTGACCGGCCTTGGCCGCGGTTTGGCCGGCATCGCCAGCGGGTCCGGGCGGGTGCGGCGGCGATGGACGGTGGCGCGCGACACACCCAGCGCGGCACAGGCCGGCGCCGTCATGCGGCTGGCCGGATCGAGGGTGGCGACAGCCTCGGTCAAGGCGCGCCGTCGCCCGGGATCGGCGGCATCCCCAGCAGGTCCGAGACTTTTTTTTGGAGATCGATGATGGCTTCGGCCCGCGCGAGGCGGCGGGCCAGGATGGCATTCTCGCGCTCACGCTGGGCCAACAGCGGGGCCAACGGATTGGCGGCGGCGATCCGCGGGCCACGCTTGTTCGGACTGAGCGCCTGGAACGCCCCGGCATCACGCTGGCGTCGCCAGTCGGTCAGGCTCGACGAGTAGACGCCCTCGCGGCGTAAGACGGCGCCGACCCCGCCGGTTTCGGCGGCCTTGCCGGTTTCCGTCAGGATGCGCAACTTGTCCTGGACGGTGAAGTGCCGCCGCCGTGTCGATGGATGTCTGGAGCATGGGCATGGTGGTGATCTTTCTTCCGCGCCTTCGGGTCTAAACTTCCAGGGAGAAAGTGTCTCACTGTTATTGGCACAGAAGGGACCGGCGCGTTGTGACACTTGCCGAATCGGCAAACGAGTCCCAAGTCCAGTGGCAATAAATAAGGACTCCCTCATCATGATCCAACTTCGTCCGTTCGCCTCGCTGGGCGGGTTCCGCAATGACTGGCTGAACGCGCACCACCATTTCAGTTTCGGCGGCTACAACGATCCCGAACGCATGGGCCTCGGGCGCCTGCGGGTGTGGAATGACGATGAAGTGGCGCCAGGAACCGGTTTCGACCCGCATCCGCACCGCGACATGGAAATCGTCACCTACATCCGGAAGGGCGCGATCACCCACCGCGACAACCTCGGCAACGAAGGCCGCACGGAAGCCGGCGATGTCCAGGTGATGCATGCCGGCACCGGGATTACCCACGCCGAATACAACATGGAGAAAATCCCCACCTGGCTGTTCCAGATTTGGATTCTGCCGGATCGACGCGGCGTCGCACCCGGCTGGGACACGAAAACGTTTCCCCGCGATAACAAGGGGCTTTCGATCCTGGCGAGCGGCCGCCCGATCGATGCGGACTCCGGCGCCCTGAAGCTGAATGCCGATGCCGCTGTGCTGGCCGGCACTTTGGCCGAGGGTCAGACGGCCGAGTTGACCCTGGCGCCCGGCCGATCCGCTTACCTCGTCGCGGTGAACGGGACCGTGACGGTGAATGGGATCGAGGCTCAGGCCCGGGACGGCGTGGCGATCTCGGACGAGCGTTCGGTGACCATCATCGCGATCCGGGCGACGGAGATCGTGATCGTGGACGTGGCCGCCTAGCGGTTGACCGCCCCGTCGCAGGGCGGTCAACCGCCGGTACCGCAAGCGAACCGCCGTTCGCTTGCGGTACGTCTTTATTTCAACGGTTCAGCCAAACATCCTCCATTCGCCAGCCGTTGAAGATACTGTTCACCATGACCGTCATGTTCTTCACGCCGGGGCGCCAGCAGGTGCCGCCGCGTAGGTAGTAAATCATCGGACGGACTGCATCCCCGGTTAGTTTCTTGTCGATTTCCCACGCGATCTGCTTGCGTTTCTCCTGATCCGGTTCGCCGGATTGGCTGGCGATGAGGGCATCGATCTCTTTGTTGCAGTAGTCCATGTAGGTGCGAGAGCCGCAGGCGTAATTCTCGGGATAGTTTTGATCGGGATCATCGACGCCGTTGCCCACCTGGCTTAGCGCGATCTGGTATTCCCGGCGGATTAGTTTCGGCACCCACAATGCGGTTTCGACCGTATCCAGTTCTGCTTCGATATAAATCTCCTTGAGCTGGCCGATCAGAATGACCGAGGCGTCCCGGTAGGTCGGCAAATTGCGGGTCGAAAGCTTCAGCTTCAGCGGCTTGTCGGCACTGTAGCCCCGCACCGCCATGACCGCCCGGGCTTTTTCCCGGCTTTTCGCGATGTCGGGATCGTAGCCCGGCAACTCCCGCTGCATGGCCTCCGGCATACCCCAGCGTCCTTCCGGCAGAGGCTGCATAGCCGTGCCGACATCGCCCTTTCCCTGGGTCAGAATGTCGATAAAGCTCTTGCGGTCGATTGTCATGGCGACCGCGCGCCTGACATTTAGATCATCGAACGGCGGGACCGGGTTCATCAGCACATTGGCCGCGACGTTCATCGGTGAGATATCGCAGATCGCCTCCGGCATCTGACTCTTAAGGTCCGCCACCAATGGGACCGTGAGTTCATAGGGGAAGATCATGTCGAACTTGCCCGCGACGAAGGCCAGAATGGCGGTGGAGCGATTCGGAATGATGGTGTATTCGATACCATCGAGATAAGGCAGGCCGGGCTTCCAGTAACTGGGATTGCGGACAACCTTGATACCTTGATTGCCCTGGTATTCCACAAACTTAAACGGCCCGGTTCCGATCGGATTGAGCCGCATATCGCGTGGTGAAACATGACAGGGATAGACGGGCGTGAATCCGGAGGCGAGCAATGCAAGCAGTGCCGGTTGCGGAGCCTTCAGATTAAAAATCGCCTCATAGTCGCCATTGACTGTGACTTCATCGACATTTGCGTACCAGCC
>JANXLQ010000062.1 GCA_025355085.1 Rhodopila sp. | reverse complement strand
GCGCTTTTTTTGCGCGCAGCCGCCACACCAACCCTACGCGCTTTTTTTGCGCGCAGCCGCCACATCAACCCTACGCGCTTTTTTTGCGCGCAGCCGCCACACCAACCCTACGCGCTACAACCCCAGTATCGCTTTGGCGATGATATTATGCTGGATTTCGTTCGATCCGCCGTAGATCGAGACTTTTCGGTAATTGAAGTACATCGGTGCTGCCTCCGACGCATACTCGGGGCCGACGACGGGTTCGTTGTTACCGTCGAAATCGCGCTGATACGGCATGACGTAGGGGCCGGCGACTTCCATCAGCAGCTCGGTCAGTTGCTGCTGGATCACCGATCCTTTCAGCTTCAGGATCGAGGACGCGGGGTTTTGCTGGCCTTTCGCCATTTTGCGCTCATCCGAAACCACCCTCAGTTGGGTCATTTCCAGCGCTTTCAACTCGACTTCCACCGCGGCGACTTTTTCCAGGAAGCGGGGGCTTTCGATCAATGGGCGCTCGCCGTCGAATTCCAGGGCGGCGAGTTCCTTGATGCGGGCGATCTTGGCTTTGGAGGCGCCGACGCGGGCAATGCCGGTGCGTTCGTTGCCGAGAAGGAATTTTGCGTAGTCCCAGCCTTTGTTTTCCTGGCCGACGAGGTTTTCCGCCGGGACGACGACGTTGTCGAAGAACACCTCATTCACCTCCCGGCCGCCGTCGATGGTGACGATCGGGCGGACGGTAATGCCGGGGGTTTTCATGTCGATCAGCAGGAACGAAATCCCCTCCTGCGCCTTGGCGGCCGGGTCGGTACGGACGAGGCAGAAAATCCAGTCGGCGTATTGTGCCAGCGTGGTCCAGGTTTTTTGGCCGTTGACGACGTAGGTGTCGCCCTGCTTTTCAGCCTTGGTGCGCAACGAGGCGAGGTCGGAACCGGCGCCGGGTTCGGAGAAGCCCTGACACCAAAAAATGTCAGCGTTGGCGGTGGCTGGCAGGAAGCGTTCCTTGATCGCCTGACTGCCGAACTGCGCGATCACCGGCCCGACCATGGAGACGTTGAAGGCGATCGGCGTGGGGCAGTTCGCCTGCTGCATCTCATCCTGAAACAGGTACACCTGGATTGGTGTCCAGTCCTGGCCACCCCATGCCACCGGCCAGTTTATAGTACACCAACCGCGCGCGTTGAGGATGCGCTGGGCGGTGATCATATCGTCCCGGGTGAGGCCCTCGCCTTCCGCCACCTTGGCGCGGATCGAGTCCGGGATGGCGGTGCGAAAGAAGTGGCGCGCTTCGTCGCGGAAGGCGATTTCTTCGGGTGTGAAATTCAGGTCCATAGCCGGCCTCCGTTTTTCCGATTGGTTACAGGCGGGGACGGTTGGCGTCAAACAGCGACCGGACAATTTGCCGGCCGCTGTTGCCCGTCGTCTCGGGCGCCAACGGCCGGAACGCCAGCGTTACTTTATTCCGCCGTGTCCCGCTTTACCTTTATTCCGCAGCGTCCCGCTTCACCTTTATCCCGCAGCGTCCCGCTTCACCTTTATTCCGCAGCGTCCCGCTTCACCCGGTCAGCAAACTGTTTCCGGAACTTCACCACCTTCGGCGCCACGACGACCTGGCAATACCCGCTCCATGGATTGCGCGCGAAGTAGTCGTGATGTTCGGATTCGGCTTCGTAGAACACGGTTAGCGGCTCTATCTGGGTTACCAGCCCGCCGGACCAAATTTTCGCATCGGCGATCTCTTGCATGACCGCCCGGGCGGTTTCGGCCTGCGCATCCGAGTGGGTCAGGATGATCGAGCGATACTGCGATCCGACGTCATTCCCCTGGCGGTCCACCGTGGTCGGGTCATGGATCGAGAAAAACACCCGCAGCAAATCGGCATACGCCAGTTGCGAGGGGTCGAATTTAACCTGGACGACTTCGGCATGTCCGGTGCGGCCGGAACACACATCCTTATACGCGGGGTTCGGCACATGCCCGGCGGCATACCCGGACATCACCCAACTGACGCCGCGAAGGTCCTTGAATACGGCCTCCAGGCACCAAAAGCATCCGCCCCCCAAGGTGGCGGTTTCCTGTGTCGCGCTCATGGCGGTTTCGCTCCGGTCTGTTCAGAAGGACCATATATGGGATTTCGTCCGGCGTCACACAGGCCCGGGGTTCAGGAGGCTTTGGCGGCCTTTTTCGTGGCGCGGGCAGCATCCTCGGCGGCGGCTTCGGCTTTCCTCGCGGCCACCTGTTCGGCGTGCCGGAGATGGAGATCGAGTGCCTGCATCGCCGCAGTGTTGGCGGCAGCGTCGGTTTCGGCCGCTTCGGTCGCGAGGTTATGCGCTTTTTCGAAATTGCCGAACTCGCACTGCCTGGCGGCGTCGCGATGCATACGTGCCGCATTTTCCAGATGCAGTGCGGCGTCGTTGTGATGCGCCGCCGCAGTGGTTTTCATGTCGTCCATTCCCGGGTCTCCTTTTCCTGGCTCTGGATCAAGAACGAACCGGGTTGGGTCGGGTTGCACTGGCTGCATCGCATCGGCGGCGTCGATCCATCGCGATTGCCTCAATACATCGTATCGATCACGGTTGGACGCGTGGCGGCTGTGCGTTACCTGACTAAAATATACACGGTCTTGCCGTTCACCGTCCCGCGCCCGAACCAGGGACTACGAAGCGCCACTGGCTGTCCAGAACCCGCAGTTCTCATTTTAGTGTTCGCCGCCGCAACCACCATCATCGTCGTCATCGTGGTGCACGAAGGCGTACTTTGCCTACATTGGCGGCGCGACGCCGTCTTTGCCGACCACGACACGACTTGCGCTAAGTGCCCCATCGGCGGCCTTGTTCGCCGTCACGAACACCGGGGCGCCGGGCTTCACATCGGCCCGCTCCGCCGGGGCAAACGTCACGACCGGAGCGCCGGGAACAACATGGATGGTTTGGCTGCCTTCCTTATAGGCGACCGTCAGTTCCGTCGCCGATGTCGCCTTGACCGCGCCATTCACCGTGCCGTTGGTCATGGTGCTGCCCGGTTCCAGATCCCAGGGGCGCGATCCCTCCCCCACGCCGCGCATCGCTTCGGGCAGCACCAGGACCTCAATCGCCTGTTGCTTGCCGTCCGCACCCGTCCGCGTGGCGATGCCGACGTAGCTGCCCGCAGTTATGGATGCCACATCGACGTTCTTCACGGTCGTCACGGTCAGCGGATCGGTTAGCGTGATTTCGACTGTATCGCCGGTCCGGGTTTTCACCGTCATCGCATGCGCCCCGACGGCTTCGATCGTGCCACGGATGCGCGCTGTCGGTGCGGGCTGGGCTTCAGCCGTTGCACCCGTCGCCGTGGCCAGGATGCCCGCAGCCAGAATTATCAAGGCGTTACGTGCTCTCATTATTGTTTCCACC
>JANXLQ010000039.1 GCA_025355085.1 Rhodopila sp. | reverse complement strand
TGATGGCCGTCTGCAACAGCACGCCGCATTTCAGCATCAGCAGTGCGCCCAAGGCGGCGATCGTCGCCGGCAGTAGCCTGGGTGCGGGAATTTTCAGCATCAGCGGGCCATCCGAAGGGCCTGCATCAGGTCGCGTTCCGTCTGGTTGGCACCGGTCGGTATCCCCGCGTCATACCGGGCCTTTTCGGGGGCGCCCCTGACCGGTGTAGCGATTTCAGTCCGGTTCGGCGCCCGTTCTTGCGCCAATGGCCGAGCCGCACGCACCAGTATGTCGAGGCGGTCGGCGAGGCGGTCGCCACGTTCCGTCAGAAAAGCCAGGTCGTCTTTCAACGACACGGATTTACCAAGCTGACTTTCGATTTGCCGTCCGGCGCCGTCGGCAGCGGCCCGCAGGCGTTGGATGCCGTTTTCCGCCTGATGCGTGCTGGCGTTGAAACCGACAACCAACGATTCTAATGATGCCCTGTCCCGCCGCAGGACGCCCAGGGCGCGCTCCAGCCGAATTGCCTGAAACAGGGTTGCGCCCAGCAGCAGGATGAGAAAGATTTCGAGGGTCCATTCCATGTCCGTCATCGTGCCGATTAAAGGTTAATAAATAGTTGATGATTTCTAAAAACGATCCGGCGCCTGGGTGCGAACCAGTTCGCGTTCGATCTTGACGGCGACGTTGTTGTTCTTCTGTCCCATGCGGCCCTCGAACAACGCGACCGACCCGCAGCGCACGGAAACCGGCCCGCCGGGCATGGTGTTCAGCAAAAGCTGCTGGCCGGGACGCAGGGCAATGACGTCCGACAGGCGCATGACCTGTTCGTCGAGGACCACCGACAATTCCACTTCGGTATGCCAGAGCTGTTCGGCCAGATGAGTTTCCCAGATGGAGTCGCGGCCGAATTTTTCGCCCATGAATTGTTGCAGCAGCAGTTCCCGCACCGGCTCCAGCGTCGCATAGGGCAACAGCAGCTCGACGCGGCCGCCGCGATCTTCCATGTCGATGCGCAAGCGGGCTAAAATGGCGGCGTTGGACAGGCGGCTGATGGTGGCGAAACGCGGGTTGACCTCCAGCCGTTCGAACCGGAACGTGACCGGGCACAAGGGGTCGAAACTGGTGGACAGGTCCGCCAGCACAAGCTGGATCAGACGCTCCACCAGCGTGCGTTCTATGGTGGTGTAGGGACGGCCTTCGATCCGCATCGCCGCAGTGCCGCGCCGGCCGCCCAGCAGCACATCGACGATCGAGTAGATCATCGCGGAATCGATGATCATCAGGCCCTGGTTGTCCCATTCCTCGGCCTTGAACACCGCGAGCATGGCGGGCAGGGGAATGGAGTTCAGGTAGTCGCCAAACCGCAACGACAGGATGTTGTCGATCCCGACCTCGACGTTATCGGACGTGAAGTTGCGCAGGCTGGTGGACATGATACGGACCAACCGGTCGAACACGATCTCCAGCATCGGCAGGCGCTCGTAAGAGACGAGGCCGGAACTGATGATTTGCTCCATGCCGGTGCGGGATTCGCCGTCCGGCCGCCCTTTATCGAAACCAAGCAGGTTGTCGATTTCCGACTGGTTGAGCTCGCGTGCCGCCTGCGCGGCATCCACCGCTGTATCGGCGCCGGTTTCCGCGCCCCAGGCGGCGGCGAGATCTTCCTCGGATTGCTCCGTCGTTTCACTCATTGGATCAACATCTGTGTGAAAAGGATGTCACTGACTTTGGCCGGGGCGACGGCGGTGTTGGCGCGTACCAGAAGCTCCTCCCGCAGCCGGTACGTTCCGGCGGACCCGCGCAGTTCCTCGGGCCGCATTTCGCGCAGGTAGGTCTGGATCAGGTCCTGCACCCGGGGCAGTGCGGTTTTTATTTTTTCCGCGTCCTCGGGTTTCGGAACCTCGATGCGCACGACAAGCTTTACATAGCTGGGCTTGTGCGAAGTACTGTTCAGGTTCGCCACCATTTCCGGAACATCGACATAACTGGGCGGAACCGCTTTGGCGGAGTCTTCTGCGTGTTCCTCATGCTTATCCATGCCCAACGCATGCGGCAGAACCCCGGTGAACCATAGGCCGGCGCCGGCCAGAAGCAGCACGACCGGCACCGCGATCAAAATCAGTTTGCGCTTGTCAGGCTTTTTTGCCGGCGCTTCGGGCGCATCGTCCGTTTTGGGTGCGGGGGGAGAAGAGCTCATTCCCGTAGGATGACAGGTAAATGTTAACGAAAGGTTGACGGCGGTAAATTACAGGTCCTGCCGCTGGTGGTCCGATCCCAACGCTTAGGTGCCATCCACGTCTCGGACCAGCCAAGACGTGGATGGCACGCCTTCGCGCACCAGGACGGCTGCTTCCGTCAGATTTTACCACTGGGTAGATTTTGCCGGGATCGGCTCCGTCTGTACATTTTCATTTCTGCATTTTTTCAAATACTTCCGGGATGATGGCGCATTGGCATGCGGCTTGCTTCGGTAGCGCCAGACCTCTTGGGCAAAAAGCCTCATGGACATCACCACCTCGCTTGCCGCGTCACGCCTGCTCGCACAGCAACGGGCGATGGATATCACGGCGAACAATATCGCCAATGCCAACACGCCCGGTTTCCGCACCGAACGCGTGCTGTTCAGCGACTGGATCGACCGGCAGCCGAACACCGCGAAGGTACCGGGCGGCGGCACCGTTACCTATACGCAGGACCGGGCGACATACCGGGAGTCTCAGGCCGGTTCGGTCACCCATACCGGCAATCCGTTCGACCTGGCGCTCAGCGGGGATGGATTTTTTACAGTCAACACGAAGTCAGGCCCCCGGCTGACCCGCGATGGACGCTTCGGCCCGCTCCCGGACGGCACACTGGCCGACAGCAACGGCAACGCTGTGCTCGACGTGAACGGCAAGCCGTTAAAAATCGCCTCTACCGACACACAGGTAACAATCTCCGGTGACGGTTCCGTATCTACGATCAACGGCCCGATCGGGAAGATCGGTGTCGTTCAGCCCACCGATCAGATGAAATTGCGCGCCGAGGGCGCAACCAATTTCATATCCGATGGGCCCACCGCGCCGGTTGCTTCTCCGGGCATCGTCCAGGGGGCGATCGAGGAGTCGAACGTCCAGCCGGTGATGGAGGTGACGCGGATGATGAACGATTTGCGGCAGTTCCAGTTCGTTACCCAATTCGTTCAGGCCGAGGGAGACCGTCAACAAAACACGATCGACAAACTATTGCCGAGCGGATCGGGCGGATAATGCCCCCGCGTTGGCTTGTGACAAAATGCCACAGGAGACTAAATCATGCGTTCGCTCGATATCGCCGGTACCGGCATGCAGGCCCAGCAGACCAACGTCGAAGTCATTTCCAACAATATGGCCAATATGACCACGACGGGCTTTAAGCGGCGGCGGGCAGAATTCCAGGACCTTATCTATCAGAATTTGCGCCGGGTCGGGGCCAACAGTTCCGACAGCGGCACTGTTGTGCCGTCTGGCGCACAGGTTGGTCTCGGCGTGAAAACGGCCGCGATCTATCGCATCAATGAGCAAGGCAACCTGCAGCAAACATCGAACACCCTGGATCTCGCGATACAGGGAAACGGTTACTTTCAGGTAACTACGCCATCGGGAGAAACCGCCTACACCCGGGATGGGACGTTCGCGTTGGCACCCGATGGAACGATGGTAACGGCGGACGGATATACCATTCAGCCGGGATTGCAGATCCCCTCGGCGGCCACCAGTGTGACGATCAACACTTCGGGCCAGGTGCAGGTGACGCTGGCCAACACGACCGCGCCGCAAACTGTCGGCCAGCTTCAACTCGCGGCCTTCCCGAATGAAGCCGGGCTGGACGCGCAGGGCGGTAACCTGTTCGTGCAGACCGCCGCATCCGGCGCTGCGGTTACCGGCAATCCCGGGGCTGCCGGGTTCGGGTCGGTGATGCAGGGATTTATTGAAACCTCCAATGTCAACGTGGTGACAGAGATCACCAACCTGATCACGGCCCAGCGTGCTTATGAAATGAACAGCAAGGTGATCAAATCCAGCGATGAGATGATGTCCACCCTGACCAATCTGCGGTGAGACCATGCGTATCCTGGTTTGCTTGTTCGCGGTGCTGATCTGCGGCCGGGCGGAAGCGGCTGCGCTGCGCAGCATGACGACGCTGCATGGCCCGAACGTCTTTCTGAAAGACCTGTTCGACGATGCCGGGGCGAATGCCGATCGCGTCCTGGGGCCAGGCCCCGAACCGGGCGGCCGGATCATCATCGAAGCCGCCCAATTGAACGCCATCGCCCGGCAATACAATGTCGCGTGGCGGTCCGTGTCACGGGCGGACCGCGCGGTGTTGGAATGGCCCGGCCGTCCGATGCGGCGGGAAGAGGCGATAGAGGCCGTGCGCACTGCCATTACCGCCGCCGGAGCGGCTGACGATGTCGATATCGAGCTTGCGGGATTTAGCCCGCCGTTGATACCGGCGGAGGCGATTTCGGCATCGACCGTCGCCCAACTCGATTACAACAGCAACACCGGCCGCTTCACCGCCAGGTTAAGCGTCACCGGTGAGAACATGAACCCGATCGACACCAGGGTCAGCGGACGCGCCGAGGCGATGGTGGAGGCCCCGGTGGCGCTGACACGGTTGCTGCCGCAGACGGTGCTGCGCCCCGACGACGTGCGTATAGCCCGCGTGCGGTCGGCGGCGCTGCAAAATGAGGTGGCGCGGTCGATCGATCAGATTGCCGGCATGCAACTGCGACGGCCGGTTCCCGCGGGTCAGCCTTTGCGCCTTGCGGATTTGGTCCAACCATCTCTGGTGCAACGCGGATCGATCGTCCGGATGGAACTGTCGGCGGCCGGTTTGTCGTTGACCGGGCAGGCAACCGCTTTGGACGACGGCGCGGAGGGTGAGAAAATACGTGTGCAGAACCTGAATTCGCATGCGTTCCTCTACGCCCGGGTTGTCGGCCCCGGACAGGTGCGGGTGACCGCGGACGCCCCGCCGGCGCTGGCCGCCGTGCCGGCACGCTTCGACCGGGGGTTGGGTAGCCAATGAGATCCCGGTCGATCGTCTTGTTAGGAATGGTGGCGGCGTTGCTGGGCGGATGCGGCATGCTCACCCGCATGTCGGAAGTCGGGCGCCCGCCCGCGATGACACCGATCGAGGACCCGACGCAGGACCCCAAATGGCGGCCGGTTTCCATGCCGATGCCGGGACGTCAGCCGTCACCGAATGAGCCGAACGCGCTGTGGCGATCCGGGTCCCGTGCGTTCTTTAAGGACCAGCGGGCGGCGCAGGTGGGGGATATTGTTACCGTTCTGGTCCACATGAACGATACGGCCAACCTTAAGAACGTGACTTCAGCCGTGCGAAGTAGTTCCGAATCGGGCGGTCTGCCGACTTTCTTCGGTCTGCAAACAATGCTGCCGGCGGCGATCAACCCGAGCACTCTGATTTCGGCGGCCAGTAACAACAGCAATATCGGGACGGGGCAAATTCAACGGACGGAGGCCGTGACGCTACGTCTTGCCGGTATCGTCACCCAGGTGCTTCCCAACGGCAATCTGGTCGTTGCGGCGTCGCAGGAGTTCATGGTGAACAGCGAACTGCGGGAGCTTCGGGCGACCGGTGTGATCCGGCCGCAGGACATCGCGTCAGATAACACGGTACTCCACGACCGGATGGCGGAGGCTCGGATTGCTTATGGCGGCAGGGGCCAACTGACGGAGTTGCAGCGGGCGCGTTGGGGCCAGCAGATGATGGATATTCTTATGCCGTTTTAGCGCGTTTTCAGGCTGACCGGAATCTCGCCGGCATCTCCGCATCGTCATGGCGCGGCCTGTCCGGGCCACCTGTCGCGGCACGGTGCTTGAAACGGTGGTCCGGTCAGGCCGAACCATGACGGGGTAGTGGGACCGTTTCCAGTAATGGTGAAGATGATATGGTCTTTGTTTGCAACTGCCCAGGTACCCCTCTGGCGTGCCCGGGTAGTCTCCGGGAATCAGGTCTGTGGTCGAGTTTGCGCGGCTTCGAGGATTTTTTGCGGTACAAGCTGGCCCACAGGCTGGATTCAGGCGACCTACCTGGGCAGTTAAAATGAAACTCAGATAAGTAATGATAAGAACGGATAAGAACGGATTTGTGCCCCGGCGACGCCACCCCGATCCGTTCTTATCCGTTCTTATCATTACTTATCTGAGTTCAATTTTAACCCGGTCCGCCGAATAGTTACGGGATGCACACATTTCACCTCTATACGAATCGTATTCGTAACGTTTAACCAAAAGCCGATCTAAACATATGCTTCGATGTAATTTTTCGTTTTTTTTTCTGAAGCGGATTCCATCCGATAAATACTCTTTACGCTATTGACTAATCTTGAATTTGAGAAATGTACGAATCCCGTAAGGCCCTCCAGAGAGGGCCTGGGCAGTTACTTTTGTTTGGACGTTGCAGCGCTTTCGTGGCCGGTTCAATGCCGGCCACGAAAAACAAAATCAAGCCTCGTTGGACTTATCCAGAACCGGCTGGAACGCCGCCGTCGCCTTTTTCATCTCGGTTGCGGGATCTGCTCCGCCGACAATGTTGGTCAGCGCGACCCCGATGTTGTCACGGAACTCGGTCACCGGAACGATCACCGGCAATCCCGATCGGGCGATCTTCAGGCTGATCCCCGTCGTTTCAAACCATTCCTTCGGGAAATTGCTGTTCGCCACAATGTCGTTGCGTGCATAGACGGACAACCGGGCAGGGGTGCCGGAACCGGTGCGCAGGACCTCCCCCTGTTCTTCCTTGCCGGTGATCCACTGTAGAAACAACCATGCGGCCTTCTTGTTCTTCGCGGACGCCGCACCCGGAATACCGATACCCTCGATAAACGTCGCGCAATTGTGCGCCTTGGGGCCGGCCGGGACGGGGGCGAACCCAACCTTTTCAACGATCTTCGACTTCGTCTTGTCCAGCAACGGCGCCGAAAATCCAATCGCGTCCCACCACATCGCCGCTCTGCCCTGCATGAACGTGGTCTGGCATTCGTTCCAATTGAAACCGATGTTACCCGGCGGGCCGCATTCCTTCATGATCTTTTGGTACCAAGTCGCGGCTTCAATCGCGGCCGGGGTGTCGGTCAGCAGTTTCTTGCCATCGGCCGAGACCGTTTCCTGGTCAAAACCCATCAGGATGCTGTCATACAGCACAACGTTGGCATTCTTCAGGCCGCGGCCAACAAATCCATAGATACCCTTTGCCGGATCGGTCAGCGCATGCGCCATCGTCATCATTTCGTCGAAGGTCTTGGGGGGAGCGTTGAAGCCTTTCTCCGCCAGCAATTCCTTGTTGTAGAAGACGATGAACAGATCCTGGTTGGACGGCAGCACGTTGATCTTGCCATTGCGGCCCGTCGCCACCGCCATCGACGGCTTGCTGAAATCGGCCATGTCGAAGTCGGGATTGGTCAGGCTTTTGTCGGCGATGTAGGGACGCAGATCCTCCATCCAGTTTGCCTGCTCCACCAGGCGCTTCTGAACGTGCATGCCGACGTTCACCACGTCGAAGCTGGGATGGCCGGTCGCCATCTCCATCGCCACTTTCGGGCGCTGCTGCTGCTCGGGAATTTGCTCGAAACCGACCTTGATGCCGGTGAGTTCTTCGAATTTGGACATGGATGTCTTGGCCAGCGTGCCGCGTGGCGACAGTTGAAAATTAACCTCGATGCTCTGGCCCTTGCACTGCTTCCAGTCGAAGGCGGACTGGGCATTCGCCCGTTCCACAATCGCGGGTGCAGCGAGAACAGCGGCGGACGCCTGAATCAAATGCCGGCGACGGATCATGCGTATCCTCCTAAGTGCGTCCGGTTGGTGGACGTCATTGTCGGTCTTTAACCGAAATCGGCCAGAAACTGAAATCGGCCAGACACTGAAACCAGCCAGACACTGAACCAGATAGCGTCCGATAGTTTGAAACGACCGCCCCGGCCGCTAATCCGGGGCGGAACGCATCTTACTTCGCCGCGGCGGCGGCCTTCTTGGCCTTCACGACCACAATCTGGCCGCGAATTTCACCACCGGGATTGGCCGCTGTATGGATGTTTGCATAAAGGCTGGAGGATTTCAGCATCTTGATCTGATCGTCGGTCAGCGTCACCGAACCGGTCACCGGGCTGGTCGGCCCCTTTGCGCCCAACGGAGCAACGACTCCGGCGTTTTGCGCCCGTGTCCCCGGCCCGTGGATGTGGGCGGCGGTCGCCGGACCGGTCAGGCCGTCAAACGTCAGAGTGTAGTTAAGCGCCTTGGTTGCCGTGTCAAACGTAGCATCCATTTTGCCAGTGCCTGTGCTGTCGGTCTTCGGAATCTCCTTGGCACCCGAGAGGGAGGCGGAATAGGTGACGGTCGCGGCGGATGCCCCGGTGGCGAAGGCTGCGCTCAGGACAGTGGCCAGAAGTACTCTGCGAAACATTCATGATCCCCCATGGAAAAGATGACACCCGAGTTACCGGCCGGGTCGGTAACGGCTTGTCGATAGCCGCTACTAGGGGCACCGTATCCCACGAAACAAAGGATGCCGCCATGCCCCTACCGCCCGGGCCCCCGCCGATCGGCCCGGAGGTCGATTCGATCCCAAGATCACTACCCGCCCGCGTGACCATCCGCGGCCAATACGTGACGCTGGAGCCTCTGCACAGGCGCCACGTCCCGGAACTGTGGGTGGCGGCGCAGGGGGCAGACGACAGTTGGACCTATCTCGGCACCGGACCGTTTGCTTCAATGGAGGCGATGGGGCGGCAGGTGATGGACCTGGCGTCGGTGCATGATCCGATGGTTTGGGCGGTGCGTCCTGTCACGACGGGGGTGGTGTCCGGGTGGCTCGCGCTGATGGATATCCAGCCGCGGAACGCGTCGATTGAACTCGGGAACATCTGGTTTGGACCGCGTATGCAGCGCACGCGCGCGGCGACGGAGGCCATTTTCCTGATGCTCCGGCTGGCGGCGGATGAACTGGGGTATCGGCGGCTGGTGTGGAAATGCAACGCGCTGAACGCCCCGTCAAAACGGGCGGCGGACCGGTTGGGCTTCACCTATGAAGGCCGGCACCGGATGCACACGATCGTAAAAGGCCGGCAGCGGGACACGGACTGGTATAGCATCGTTGGTGACGAGTGGCCTCGGTGCCGCGACGCGATGCTGACGTGGCTCGACCCGGCGAACTTTGGGCCGGATGGCACCGCATTGCACGGAATGGCTGATCTACGGAGTTGTCTTGCATGAACGAAACCAGCCTGCTGCCATGGCGCCGTCCTCACGTCAACGTGATCGTTTTGCATGGAGTGATCGCGGCGCGGGCCGGGATGCTGAACGCCGACTCGGTGCGGCCATCGATCGAGAAAGCCTTTGCCGCCGCCGGTCGCCGCCCGGTGATCCTGGACATCGAAAGCCCGGGCGGCTCGCCCGTCCAATCCGACCTTATCGCATCCATGATCCGGGCACAGGCAAACCGCTCCGGTGCTCGTGTGCATGCGGTCATCCGGGAGGTCGGCGCATCGGGCGGTTACTGGATCGCCTGCGCCGCCGATGAAATTTATGCGAATCCCATGAGCATCGTCGGGTCCATCGGCGTCGTCGGCGGCGGTTTCGGCTTTCCCGATCTGCTGGGGCGGCTCGGTATAGAACGGCGTATCTACACGGCCGGCACCAACAAGGCCCGTTTGGACCCGTTCAGCCCGGAGAAGCCAGAGGATGTCGCCTTCGCCAAGGGCCTGATGGACACGTTGCATATCCGGTTCAAGGACTGGGTTCGCGCAAGGCGAGGCCGGCGGCTAAAGGCGCCCGACAACACGCTGTTCGACGGTGGCTACATGCTCGGTGAACAAGCCCTGGCAACCGGTTTGATCGACGGCCTGACAACAGTGGACGAACTGGTCCGCGAATTGGGCGGCGACAGAGCGCGGGCGCGGCGGTTTGCGCCGAAGCGGCCACGGTTGGCGTTGCGATTGCCACGGATGGCGATTGAGGCTGTACTGGATGTGCTGGAAGACCGAGCCTGGAGGATTATTATACGATAGAAACGATGTTTTAGCTGACTGAACCCGACCCGTAATCGTCAGGGCCGGCCCCATGGGCGTCAGGATAAATGATGGCAGAGGACGAATTTGGCGACCGGATATTGCCCTCACCGTCATGGCCGGGACAGGCAGCCCGAGTGAAAATGCCCAACCGTGCCTTCGATGGAAATGATTTACCCAGACGTGCCCGTCGTCATGGCATGCGCAGCAGGCTGCGCAAAAACGCTCGCCTGCGGTTTCGATCAAAAATTGTTTGCTCTGGCGTATTCCCGCCGCCGAGGCTTCTTTATCCCGCAAACGTGGGCGCCGGCTATTTTGTTTGCCACGAAAGTTTTCATTTTGCAAACTTTTTAGATTATGCCATATATACCGTATGACGATGCGTCTGATGACCCGCAAACGCCTACGCGAATATATCGACCTGCCGCGTCATGCTGCTGCGAAGGGGCCGATGCTCGTTTGGGCGGCGACCTTGGAACGGAGCACATGGCTTACGCTGGTTGACGTGAAAATGACTTTTCCCGCGACGGATCACCTAACCGGGGAAAAGGTTTGTTTTGATATCGGTGGCAACAAATGGCGGATCATCGCCAACGTCGCCTACAAAGCCGAAATCGTATTCATCGTGTGGATTGGCACCCATGCCGAATACGAAAAACTGTGAAAGGCAGAAAATGGACAACATTATACGGCTGATCGCTGACGAAACCGGACTTGATGTGGCGCAGGCTGAAATGGGCCGGCTGCTGGAGATTAGTGAACGCACTGCGGCGGAGGACGACCGTCTTGGCGTTCTTGCCGCAATCATTCGCTGTTACGAAGATCAGCATTGGGCATTGGAAATGCCCAATCCCATTTTTGCGATCCAGTCGCGCATGGATGATCTCGGGTTGAAGCAGACGGATATGATGGAAGAGTTTGGCAACAAGGCAACGGCTTCTCTGATCATGAATCGCAAGCGGCCTCTGACGCTACCGATCATTCGGCGGCTTGCGGCCAGATTGACTCTGCCGATTGCGGTTCTGGCACAGGAATACCCGCTCGTAATGGATGCTGAGGTATCCAACGACCGATTGTACGCCACCGGTTGAATTTCTCGTCCTTGTCACCCCCACCGGCTACGATTCGCCTACCGATGGTAACCGATCACCCGGACAGGGCGAATGCAATGCCTTCTCTGACGTGTAATCTTCGACGATCAACCCCTCGACAATAGTGTGGTGCTTTCGGTCCGCGATCCGTTGGTCATTGCCGGACAACTCAACGGCCATCGCTATCCGGCGTCAGGTGTGACAGATTTTCACCGGGATCATCATTCGCCGCCCGGCCAGCGGCAATCGGATATCCCATCCACGCCTTGTGGTTCCAGGCCGGACACAAGCGTGGACGACAAGCGTTCGCCTGCCATGACAATCGGACAAAAACTGGCATCCAAGCCGGTCTGATCTGCAACGAGAAAGAGGAAACCGCTATGCGCGCCGCCGTCTTCCGCCAAGGCTCCATCGTTGTCGATACGCTGCCCGATCCGGTGCCGGTGCAAGGCCAGGTGCTGGTCCGCACCCTCGCGTGCGGCATTTGTGGCTCCGACCTGCATGCCGCCAAGCACACGCATCAGTTTGTGAACCTGGCCAGGCGGGCCGGTAACCGCTGGTCGATGGACGCC
>JANXLQ010000029.1 GCA_025355085.1 Rhodopila sp. | reverse complement strand
GGAATTGGGTCGTCGCGACGACAGGGGCATGCCAGAGAAAAATATTCTCCAACGCAAATTTGGGCGGGAGTTTTCGCACAGCCTGATAGGCCCACCATGACGATACAGGCCGGCGTACCGATCGCAGCGACGCGGTTATTGCTGGGCGCCGCCTTACCCAAGGGACCGCAGGCAGGCGTGGTACCTACCGAGGCTGCCCGGCGCCAGAGCCGCTGACGTTAAGCCGCGGACCGCTATCGAGTTCGGACCCATCCAGATTAAAGCGACGAATCACGAGGCCAGAACGAGCATTTTCAATCGCCTGCTGAACGGCCGCAGCCAAGATATCTTGGCGCAACTGGTCGTGAATGTCCGAAAAACTCGGTGGCGCGACCAGCCGCTTTTCCTCCACCTTGACCACATGCCAGCCGAATTCGTTCTTGACCGGGTTGGGGGCGATCTGGCCGGGCGTCAATGAAAACGCGACGTCTGCGAAGCTGGGCCAAACCTGCTCGCGCCGGAAGAACCCAAGATCGCCGCCTTTGCTGGCATCCGGGTCTTTGCTGAGCACCCGTGCGATCGTCGGGAAGTCGGCGCCTTTCTGTAGGTCTTCCAAGATTTTGCGCGCCTCCGCCTCGGTCGTGACCAGGATGTGACGGGCGCGCACTTCCTCGGTCGCCGGGCGGTTGGCATACAGCCGGTTAAACCGTTGCTGAATGGCCTGTTCGGTGACCCGTGGTGCTGCCACATCCGCCAGATAGGCGCCTTCCAGGATACGATCGACCGCCGATTGGATGTCGCGCCGGACCTGCTTCTTCTCCTCCAATCCCGCGCGCTTGGCCATGATCACCAGCGACGCATGGTCGATCATGCGATCCAGCAGCACCGGATACAAAGTATCGAAAGGCAGGCCGCGCAGGTTTTCCGGCAATGTTTTCGACGCTTCGCCCAAATCGCTAAGGTAGATCAGGTGTCCATCGACGTTGCCGACGAGGGGATCGGCATTTAGCCGCACCGGGGGCGCCGAGCCTCCATCGGTCCCAACGCCGCTTGGCGCGATGCCAAGTGCCGAACCGGTCGCAGGGGCAGGCGCTTTTTGCGCCCGTGCGGGCAATGCCAGAGCAATCAAGCACACCGCAACGCCAAACAAACCGAATACCTTAACGGGTGAGCGCATCGAAACTCCTGCAATCCATCCGACTCGCCCAAACCGACGCTCGGTACACGCGCGAGCGAACCTATGCCCGGTCATGGCCCGCAAGACCAGAAAACTCTATATCGGGCAGGTGAATTGGGGAGAAAGCAGGATGCCGGAAATCTACGTCCACGCGGTCGAGGGCAGAACCCTGGACCAGAAACGCGCCCTTGTGCGCGATATCACCGCCGCCGTGGTGAAAAACTTCAACGTCACGCCTGAGACAGTCATGGTTCAGATCGTTGAATCGTTAAAAGAAAACAAGGCGAAGGGCGGCGTGCTGTTTAGCGAGCGACCCGTTGCGGCTGCCTCCCGCTAGACCATGATCGTGTGAGGTTAAACCCTCTTCCGTGCCGATCATGGTCTAATTCTATGTTAATCGCGTGATCGTTTGAGGCGGAAGCAACCTTGAACGATCACACTCTAAAGCATCCGCTGCAGGATCAGTTTCTGCACATCCGACGTTCCTTCATAGATTTGGCACACCCGCACATCGCGATAAATACGCTCCACCGGGTAGTCGGCGAGGAATCCGTACCCGCCAAGCGTCTGGATCGAAGCGGTGCAGATGGCCTCGGCGGCCTCGGAGGCGAACAGTTTCGCCATGCAGGCGGCTTCCAGGGCGGGCCGGCCCTCGGCCTTCAGTCTGGCGGCATACAACGTCAATTGGCGGGCGGCTTCCAGCTTGGTCTTTGCGTCGGCCAGCCTGAACCCGACGGCCTGAAGATCGATAATCGCGCCGCCGAACGCCTTGCGCTCCCTGGCATAGCCGATGGCATATTCCAAAGCCGCCCGCGCCATACCCACGCTCTGTGCCGCGATGCCGATGCGACCCGATTCCAGCGTGGACAGGGCGATCTTATACCCCTCCCCTTCCGCGCCAATCCGCTGGTCTTCCGGCACCTCCATGTCCTCGAACGCCAGGGCGCAAGTATCGGAGGCTTTCTGACCCAGCTTTTCCTCGGTCCGAGAGATCGAAAATCCCGGATGGGTCTTGTCGATAATGAATGCAGACAGCCCCTTCTTGCCGGCCCCGGGGTCGGTAACCGCGAAGAACACCAGGCTGCCGGGATGGGCCGCGTTACTGATGAACTGCTTGGCGCCGTTGACGATATATGTGCCGCCCTTCTTCACCGCCCGCGTCTTCAGGTTGGACGCGTCCGACCCGGCCTGCGGTTCGGTCAACCCGAACGATCCGACATGCTCCCCCGTCGCCAGCTTGCGCAGCCAGCGGTCCTTCTGGTCATTGTTGCCGTAATTGTTCACCACGATGCAGGTCGGCGAGTTATGCACCGAGACCATGGTGGAAACGGAGCCATCGCCAGCCGCGATCTCCTCCAACAGCATTGCGTAGGTGACCGGGTCCAGCTCGCTGCCGTCCCATTCCGCCGGCGTCGTGGCGCCAAACACGCCGAGTTCGCCCAGTTCGGCGATGATCTCCGGTTCGATACGCTTCTG
This sequence comes from Rhodopila sp., assembly GCA_025355085.1. Taxonomy (GTDB): domain Bacteria; phylum Pseudomonadota; class Alphaproteobacteria; order Acetobacterales; family Acetobacteraceae; genus Rhodopila. The sequence continues at coordinate 26,190 of JANXLQ010000029.1, read as the reverse complement.
CTTCTCCCGCTCAGCCGCCAGCGGCGCCAGCCGTTCCTGCGAGAAGCGGCGGATCATATCGACGATCATGGTGTCGCCGTAGGGGGGGATTGCGTCGGGCATGGTGGCTGCCTCAGGTTATGTGCCGGAGCGATCTACACCCGGCGCGAGAGTTTGTCAGCGCCCGGTGGTTCCAAACGGTCCAAATAGCGATTTAGCCTATGGGCGACTGACCGAAATGCAGCCAACGGGTCGATCTAAAAACACGTCTCCAGGCCGATCAGGTGTGCGGGGATGCAACAGGGGCGCCGGTTCACATGATTGGCACACGGTCCCGGCCCGAGGCGACCCATATGGCCACCGAAATCGGATTTTTGTCATTGCTCCATGACGGACCAACAGGGAAATCGGGTGAGCAACACTCGACCGGTTGCTTCTGCGGTCATCGTCCCATGGAACGGCGCACTGGTGGTTTTGGCAGAGAAGGAATTTCACCACGAAGCCACGAAGGATGCGAACAACCAGCACCGAATTTGCCGATTTTATTGGGAACTTCGTGGCCTTCGTGGCTTCGTGGTAAAACAAATGCTTGCTCGCACTCCCATGCGGAGCCAACCAAGGTACTAAAAAGCCATTCACCCGATTGCCCTGGACGGGCCAACCTTCGCACTTGTGGGACGATACCGTATCAGTCCAATGTCGATCTCGCCTGCCGGTGATTGATTCGGACGGTTGATTGATTCGGACGGGTGATCGAAACGGTCGGCACAAACGGTGCTGACAACAGGCGCCGAATGGATAGTTTGGTCCTGGCCGGCTACGCGGACCACGACATGGGGGCGCCGGAATGCGGCGGGAACACGAAGTCATCCGATTCCTGCTGGCTCAGCAGGAAGTCTGGCACGGCCATTTTCCCGGCCTGGTTAGCCGCGCCCAGGAGCTTATCGTGGACTACCTCTGTACCAAAGGCCGGTCAGGGTCACTGGTCCGGCAATTATACGGCGTCACCAAGGAAATGTTCCTGCTGGATGACTCAACCGTGCGCGACAGGATCGCGGCGGTCCAACGCCTGGGATGGTGCGTCACCAATCCACCAGACGGCAAACTCACCGGACGCACTATCATAGCGCCCGCACCATCCCTGATCGCTCGGCATGAGGCCTACCTCCAGGACCTGGGCAAGCGCTTATGCACGTCGGTCAACGCGATGCAGCGCACCGCATACGGATGCCGCGCCAGCCTGACCGAACGACAAAAAACGATGCTGATGGGTCTGCTGGAAACCTGCACAACGTCCTGGCTGGCCGCTGCCGACAGCTTGATGGCGGAGGCATCGCTCAGCCCCGCCCGGCGTGCCGAGGCCAGGCGTCATTTGATGTCCACATCCCATTGGACCTTGCTCAATCGTGCCATCGCGCACAGCCACGCCGAACGCGAAGACAGCGCGCCCGCCGACGGTATGGTCGCGGATCAACTTGCGGCGGCGGTCCTGGAACTCACCGGGCAAAGCTTCCAGACCACCCGAGACCATATCGCCTACCTGACCAACCTGGGCCTGTTGGAGCGCCGTCCCGGAAAATCCTTGCGTATCGCCCTTTCGGCTCACGCGGTGCCGTTCTTCGACCGCATGCTTGCGAATTTAACGCAGGATCTTATCGAAGTGGCGCAACGCCTCGACAGTGGCGAAGGAACGCACGCGCCGGCCGAACTAACCATGATACGCCGGCCGGCACTCGCCCTTGCCCCGGTTGAACCCGAACATTATCTGGTCATGACCAGCCCGTCAGGCAGCGGCCAACGGTTCAAAATCGACGGCACGACCTTAACGTTCGGCCGCCTGCCGCCCAGCGGCGTGATGCTGGAGAGTGGCGAAGTATCCCGTGCGCATTGCCAGGTTCAGCTTGTCGGCAGCCAGCTTGAGGTCACCGATCTCCGCTCCACCAACGGCACGTTCGTCGATGGTCTGCGCATCGACAGGACCACCACCCTGCATCCGGGCGGACTGGTCCAGATCGGGCCCTACGTTCTCATCCACGAAATCGTCCCGATCGAGGAAGCAGACCTCGGGCTTGGGACCATCAGGGTGTTGCCGGCCCGAAGGTAGCCGCAACCGATTGGAACATAGGGTGAAAATCCTGAATTTCCGGCGGCATTTTTCTTAAATTCGGGCCGTGACATTTATGGAAATAAGGCATCGGTAAATATAGAATCTGCCCAGTTAATTTTATTGGGTAATATACGGCAACAATTACTATTTCCTTTATTTCAGTCTCGGCTACGGTCCCGTCAGCAACACGGCGCTGTGAATTTGGACAAGGGTCCGAAGCAGGCTCCGCAAGCAGGAGGCGATAATGGCAACCACTCAATGCGGGTGTGAACTTTGTAAAGGCATGGCCAGCCGCGGAATCGTGTTCACCGATGCGCCGGAGGCTTGCGCGCAAAGCGATACGCATGAAGTTCAGATACAGGATTTCCAGGCGTCCAGAGCACCCCGGACCCGGCAGATATCAAACGCATATCGCAATGGAATTCCAACCGGTCCTTTGACCCCAATACAATCGCTCGTGTCGATCGCGGACTGGTCACGCGCCAGAATTTCCGGGGGCATCGCCGCGTCGGGGCAGTCCGCCCGAGCCGATGTTCTGCGCCATTTGTCATGACCGGCCGGACCGTGCTTGCTTCGGCAATGGATCGTGGAATAGGCGGAACCGGAAATTATCGACTCAAAATTCTCTGCGTTTAGATCGTTGCGAAATCATGATTATGGGACATACTTCGCACCCTGATTGCGCACCCGCCCACTGGCCGGCGATGGAACCGCGCAGCGTCATGGTCCCACCCCGAGGCCGAACGAGCTTATGGCCGTCGCTGTCGAAAATCTGGTTATCGCACCAAAGCAACGTCACCGGCCAGGACCGGACACCAGCAAGTCGCTGGACCGATCCGGCCGAAACATCCGCGAACATCGTTTCAGGTTAATGATGGCTCCACCCGGATTTTATCCAGGGGTACGCCCACCCGATTGAGAACCCGATGGTCCGATCGGCCCCGGACCGGCAACGCCCCGGCATTAGCCCACGCTCAATCCTCCAAGACCCGTTCCAGGGCCACAGCCCGGCAGTCCATCTCGTATTCCAACCCAATGACCGGCGGCCGGCAAAACTGCCAGGTCAGACCATGCCGAGCGGCCCCGCGCGCGACGATCTCGGACGCCAGGAAGGGATACAGGTCATGCACCGTGTAAACCTGTACCGCCGTGGTCAGGCCCCAGCGTCCGCCAAGGGCCGCCATACGCTGTTCCATCGCCCCAAGGACAAAACGTCCCTTCTCCAACATGGCATCCGGACTGGTCTCGCCGTACCGGACGGTTTTGTCGCGATAGGAACCAGGTCCCTCTTGCGCTTCTCCGCTTCCCGCGACGACGAACGAATGCGCCGCCCCCGCCTTCGCAGTCACATAACAGAACGCATGGACGCTCGGTGTCGCCGGAGGATCGATCTCCGGGCAGACATTGCTGCGGGCCACCGGGTTGCGATCATCCGAAAGGATTCCCCAGCGTTCCAGCGTGCCAACATAGTCCCGATTGAACGCGATGAATCCCGTATCGGTGAACGGCGCCGGGGATCGGAGCTCACAGGCGCAAAACGCGGTCAAGGGCAGACCGGCCGCGCGGAGGAAGGTCTCGATCCGGCGAAACCCTTCGACCAGAGGGATCGGGTTGGCGAAACGCACCCGCTCGATCGCGTAACCGGGTAGCGCGGCCACGCCCGCCGAATATTGGAATGGACCGGGGATAAAGCGATATCCCGCTCGATCGATGGTTCCGCTCACAAGCGCATCCTCCAGGTATGGCGCTCAATCATGCCCGGGGCATCGCTGCGGCACAATCCTGGTCAGGCGACTCGAACACATCGCCAGCGCCAATCTTGCCAGCGCCAATCTTACCAACAATATCGGGACACCTATCCGAACGACTCGTCGATCTCGCCGGCGATGGCATCAATGGCGATACCGGGGCGACAGCCGTCATAGGCGAGGGCAACAAACATCGCCGCCGGGGCAAAGCCGGCGATCAGCCACCGCCAACAGACGGGCAACGGCCGCACCGCCACGGAGGAATTCCGCAGCCAGCAAGATCCGTTTGCCCGCCATGGCCGTCTATCGGCGATCGATACTAAGGCGGCCTGCACCGTAGGCGACAACCATCAGGAAGCCGCCCGCCATGCAGACGTTCTTGTAGAAGTGGACCACCTGCTCCCGGCTTTCCGGGTGGTAGTGCGCAACCATCGCGGTCGCGATGCACCAGACGCCCAGAACTAAGGCCGTGACACGCGCCTTAAAGCCGATCAGGAACAGACCCCCGGCACCGATTTCGACTGCCAGCGTCAATGCATACGCAGCGCCCACCATCGGCAGCCCCTGCTTACCGAGGTAGCTCATGGTGGCGGCCGGTGCGAGCGCCTTCATGACCCCCCCATGGATAAAGATCGCGCTCATGAGGACGCGCCCCAAGAGCGCGATCCAATCCTGGAAGGTTGTTTTCATCCGACGATCTCAGTCCCTGCGAAGAAGTAGGAGATCTCGGTCGCAGCGTTCTCTGTGCTGTCCGATCCGTGGGCGGAATTGGCCTCGATGCTTTCCGCGAACAGCTTGCGGATCGTACCGGGTTCGGCGTTGGCCGGGTTGGTGGCGCCCATCACGTCGCGATAGCGGGCGACGGCGTTCTCGCCTTCCAGGACCTGCACGACGACGGGGCCGGAGATCATGAAGGTCACCAGGTCGCGGAAGAACGGCCGGGCGGCATGGACGCCGTAAAACGCCTCGGCCTGGGCCTGAGTCATGTGGATACGCTTCTGGGCAACGATCCGCAGGCCGGATTCTTCGATCACGGCGTTAACCTTGCCGGTCAGGTTCCGGCGGGTCGCATCCGGCTTGATAATAGAAAATGTGCGTTCGGTCGCCATAGCGGCCTCCATAAAGTTTAGGTTCGGCGGCTGAGTAAGGGTTTGCGGGGCAGAGGGCAAGGCGGGATGAATTTCTGCGGCTTCGGCGCATCTGACGGGCATTCTGTGTTGCCATTTAGACATAGCTGCCATGAAAATAAACAGCACACCGCGTCCGTTCGCTCGGCTGGGACCGGCGGCATCGGAACACCTTTCTGCCGGGCAGAGGCACAGGAGCGAAAATCTCCACCAATCCAAAGCGGGGGAGTATGTCTTGGCGCGCCCCTTTTTTGGGCCTCGACCCCGAGTCAACACCCGGTCTTTCCGAAGCCAAATGGTGACTTCACCTCTGTCCAAAGCCTCGTATATGCCGGTGGAGGCCGCTCAGTTACCGACGCGGCCGTTGGACTGCGGGAGCCTAGAGGCGTGACAGATTTGAGTGACGGCCGTTGGCAAGACGATGCGATTGTCTGGTCAGCAGAAAAGACTATCTCAGAAACGTCCAGGGCCTCCCTGAACGCGGCACTCGCGCGCCTGCAACCGGGGGAACGGCTTGCAGTGTTGGCACGCAACGTCTCCGGTCCCGTGGTGTTCACCACCAGCTTCGGCCTGGAAGATCAGGCATTGACGCATTTCATCGCTGAAGCCGGGATCGAATGCCGGTTCGCCACGCTGGACACCGGACGGCTGTTTCCCGAAACCCATGCCGTGTGGGCGGAAACCGAGCGGCGCTACGGCATACAGGTGGAAGCGTTTCATCCGCGTTCGGGTGCGCTCGATGCATTAGTGCATCAGAACGGCATCAACGGTTTCTACCACTCTACAGAAGCACGCCACGCCTGCTGCGCCGTACGCAAAGTCGAACCGCTCGGTCGCGCCCTGAGCGGTGCTGCGGTGTGGCTGACCGGACTGCGGGCGGATCAATCCGGCAACCGGCAGGGCTTGGATTTCGTGTCGTTCGATGCGGAGCGGGGGCTGCTGAAGGTCAATCCATTGCTGGACTGGTCACGGGATCAGGTCGCCGCGTTGGTGCGCGACGCCGGCATTCCGCACAACACGCTGCACGGCAAGGGCTTCCTGTCGATCGGCTGCGCACCCTGCACGCGCGCCGTTGAACCCGGGGAGCCTGAACGCGCCGGCCGCTGGTGGTGGGAACAGGATCAGACGCGCGAATGCGGACTGCATGTAACGCCCGACGGGCGTCTGGTGCGGGCGGAGAAAGCAGCATGACAATCCCAATCGGCACAGCCCAAATCGGCACGGCGGCACACGGCGGCACGGCGGCACGCATCGGCACAGCGGGCCATACCGTCATGGCCGGAGCAGGCCAGCCATCCCCCCTTTTGACACCACAAACGCCGAAAGGCGTGGATCGCAGGCCACCGCTCACCATGACGACGCGGCAACGCATGACCCACCTGCAACGGCTGGAAGCCGAAAGCATCCATATTTTCCGGGAGGTCGTTGCGACTTCAGATAACCCTGTGCTGATGTATTCCATCGGCAAGGACAGCGCCGTGCTGCTACACCTCGCGATGAAGGCATTCTACCCTGCCCCGCTGCCGTTCCCGTTACTCCACGTCGATACGACATGGAAATTCCAGGAGATGATTACGTTCCGCGACCAGCGGGTGAAGGAACTCGGCTGCAAGCTGATCGTGCATGTGAATGAGGACGGGCTGCGGGCCGGAGTCGATCCGTTCACCTCAGGCTCCCGCCTCCATACAGATGTCATGAAGACGCAGGGCCTCAAGCAGGCTTTAGACCGTTACAAATTCGATGCCGCCTTCGGTGGCGCCCGTCGAGACGAAGAGAAATCCCGCGCCAAGGAACGGGTGTTTTCGTTACGATCCGCCGAACACCGCTGGGACCCCAAGAACCAGCGGCCGGAACCTTGGCACCTGTACAACACCCGCAAACGCGCCGGTGAAAGCTTCCGGGTCTTTCCGATATCGAACTGGACCGAATCCGACGTGTGGGACTACATCGCGCAGGAAAACATTCCGGTCGTGCCGCTGTACTTCGCCGCCCCCCGGCCGGTTGTAGAACGGGACGGCACGCTTATCATGCGCGACGACAACCGCATGGCCCTACGCCCCGGCGAAAAAGTCGAAACCCGCTGGGTTCGCTTCCGCACCCTCGGCTGCTACCCGCTGACCGGCGCAGTCGAAAGCGAAGCGGCGACATTGTCAGAGATCATCGATGAAATGCGCGGCTCCCGCTCCTCCGAACGCCAGGGCCGGGTCATCGACCATGACGGCGGTGCATCGATGGAACAGAAGAAACAAGAGGGATATTTCTAATGAGCGCCGCGCTTTCGGTCACGGCGCCTGTGGTGCGGGAGGCGTCGTTGTTACGCCTTCTGACCTGCGGATCGGTCGATGACGGCAAATCCACATTGCTCGGGCGCCTGCTGTTCGATTCGAACGCAGTGCTGGACGATCAACTCGTGGCCCTGGACAAGGACTCCCTGAAATTCGGCACCCACGGGGAAAATCGCGATTTTGCCCTCTTGGTCGATGGGCTGTCAGCCGAGCGGGAGCAAGGCATCACCATCGATGTGGCCTACCGCTATTTCTCCACGCCCCGGCGGTCGTTCATCGTCGCCGATACCCCCGGCCACGAGCAATACACCCGGAATATGGCCACCGGCGCCTCAACGGCGGAGCTGGCGATCATCCTGGTGGATGCCCGGAAAGGAATCCTGCCGCAGACTCGGCGTCATTCCTTTATCGTATCCATGGTGGGCGTGCGGCACGTCGTGCTGGCCGTGAACAAAATGGACTTGGTGGATTTCGATCAGGCCACCTACGACCGCATCGTCGCAGCCTACACCGAATCGGTTCAATCGCTCGGTTTTGAAACAATCGTGCCGATCCCGCTGTCCGCGCGGGCGGGCGACAATGTCGCCGAACGCTCGGCCCGGACGCCCTGGTATCGCGGCCCGCATCTGCTTGAGTATCTGGAGAATGTTACGGTCGGAGAGGCACCTGACCAGGCGAAACGATTCCATTTCCCTGTCCAGTGGGTCAACCGCCCGAACCTCGATTTTCGCGGCTATGCCGGAACAATCGCCACCGGAACGGTTCAGGTCGGCGACGGCGTTACGATATTGCCGAACCATCGCCACAGCACGATCGCCCGCATCGTTACAGCCGACGGAGATCTGCCGTTCGCATCGGCCGGCCAGGCCGTCACATTGACACTGGCCGACGAGGTCGATGTGTCCCGCGGCGATGTTATCGTCCACGAAACCTCGGTGATGGAGGCCCGCAAAGCCTTGACCGCCCGGCTACTCTGGATGGTCGATAAGCCACTGCTCCCGGGCCAGGAATTCATCATCAAGCTGGGCACCGTCGAGGCAAACGCCGAGGTCGCCGCCCTGCGCCATGCCGTGGACATCCACAGCTTCCAGAACCACGCCGCCGGCACACTGACGATGAACGCCATCGGCGTCGTCGATCTGACGTTCGACAAGGCAATCGCCGCCACGGTGTACGGACGGGATCGCGAACTGGGTTCGTTCATCCTGATCGACCGGATGACCAATCAGACAGTGGCCCTTGGCACCGTTGAGGAAAATGTGCCCAAACAGGCGAACGATAACGTTCGGAACCAGACCGTGCTCCGGCTGGTCGGGACGCCCGGTTCGGCGCAGCGGCAAAACGTCCTGACGTTGCTGGGCCGCAAAGCGATCGAAGCGGCCGTGCTGTTCCTGGTCGTTGCCGTATTGGCCCAAAACTTCTGGCTGGCGGTGGCGGTGACCGTTGCCGATCTTGTGCTGCGGCCAATGGCGGATCGGGTCGCCGCCTGGGGGTGGCAGCACCTGTTCATGACACATGGGCCTTCGCCTGCAGGCGGGGAAGCCAATTAAGAACGCTATCCCTGCCCCCGCGACTCGGCGCCTGCTGGACCATAATTCCTATTGAGCGGGCAGGGTCTGCGGCCTAAGTTTGTTCCTGGAAGAGGGCGTCGGACAATGCCAGTTACCCGAGATCACCCCCGAAAGGCGCATCGCATGGCCGGACCTGAGGGCCGTTCAATCTTCGAACCCGAATCCGACGCGGCTGAAGATGCGCGTTTGGATGCCCTGGCCGAAGCGGACATCGACGCGGGCCGGTTCGTGCCTCATGCCGATGTCGTGAAGTGGCTGCAATCGTGGGGAACACCCAATAAGTTGCCGCGCCCCCAGCCAAAGCGGTAATGAACGACGTTGTTTGGTCCGACACCGCGCTTGTGCAAGTCGATGTCATCGGGGCCTATATCGAGCAATTCAATCCCAAAGCGGCGGGAGAAGTCGCGGCGGCGCTGATCGCGGCGGGAAGCAGCCTCGGGAACTTTCCGCACCGTGGGCGGCCGGTGCCGGGAACGGCCATGCGCGAACTGATGATCGCATCGTATCCCTATATCATCCGCTATCGCATCGTGCGTGATTCCGTTCGCATCCTGCGGGTGCGCCATACGTCCCGGAGGCCAACCAACCCTTGACGCCCCCGCAACCTCTGGCGATCGGCCCGCCGCTGTCCTCATGCAATGCCGGTACCCCTTAACCGCCCAATCGGCAGCATGTTCTGGGTCGGCAACGACCGGATTTCAAGACTTTCGGACACTCGCCGCAGCCAAGCCATGGCAATGGGTTACACGTTCCGAAAGATACGGCCGAAAAGATGCAAAACACACCGGACATTGGGTTCCCGCCGTCCCGCCTCGCGGACTTGCATTTTCTCAAAAATATAGCGACCCTGTAAACTCAAATCCCTGGCATCGATTGGGCCAATACCGGCACAATCCCACCGCTCAAGAACGGCCGTGTCCGATTGGTGCCCAAGGAGGCGAAAATGTCCAATGCCACTAAACAAAACCCGCCCGTTATCGGCTTCCTCGGCCTTGGCTCGATCGGCGCCCCGATGGCGGAGCGTATCTTGCAGGCCGGCTACAAGCTTGTCGTTTACGACGTCCGGCCGGAGGCGATGACCGACTTCCAGGGCCGCGCCTATTGTGCGATTTCCCCCGCCGATGTGGCGCACAGAGCCGATATCGTATTCGGATGCCTGGCCACCAACAGCTCCTTCAAAGACGCCGTTCACGGCCAAACCGGCCTCGTCGCCGGGCACAGAGCGCGCCTGTATGTGCATCTCGGTACCAACGGCTCGGATATCGTCGCAGGACTCGCCGAACAACTGGCTCGGCGGAACATCGCCACCCTGGATGCGCCAATGACCGGGGGACGGCTGCGGGCGATCGACGGCACTCTGACGGTGATGGCATCCGGGCCGATATCCGCGTTCGAAGCCGCCGAACCGATTATCCAAAGCTACGCCGGCAAGATCGTTTACCTCGGCGAACAGGTCGGCGCCGCCCAGGTCATGAAGGCGGTGAACAACATGATTTCGCTGGTCAATCTGGCGGCGGCCTGCGAGGCAATGCTGGTCGGAGTGAAGGCCGGGCTCGATCCGAACGCGATGCTGGAGGTGCTGAACAAAGGCTCCGGCATGAACAGCGCGACAATGGACAAAATTCCTCGCCACGTTCTGCCCGGCACGTTCGATTTCGGCGGATCGATGGCCCTGGTTATGAAGGATTCGCAGACGTTTCTGAACGAAGCCGCCGCCCGAGGCATCGCCACGCCGATCAGCGATGCGGTCCGGGGAATCTATCGGACCGCGCTGGAATCACTATCGGAACAGGATGACATCACCGCAGTCGTCCAGCACATGGAGCGCGCGGCCGGCGTCGAACTCCGCGCCGTTGCGGACGACGCATAAAACAGCCACGGCACGTATCCGATGCGGTAAGCGTCGGGCGTCGTCTAATACTAATCGGCGTTGATATTAACGTACCTCGGCCGCCCTCGCATCGTCATGGTGTGCGAAGGCGCACCATCCACGTCTTTGTTTGGACGAACAAAAGACGTGGATGCCAGTTGGTAGAACTCTGACCCTACGCGGCGTCACCTTCGGTTCGATCGCGTCCCTAACCGTGGCATCCGGCTGGTGTCGCCTTCAGGTTCTCAATCAGCAGGCACTGGTCTTTCAGAGACCCGCAGATATACGACAACCCGACCCGACTCGCCGCGAGGTTCTATTCCCCTTCCGGCATCGCCACCGCCGGGCGCCGCCCGCCACCCGGCCGATAGCGGGTCAGATACCCCGGCACGATCAGTTCCACCGGAGTCGGTGTGATCCCAAGGTCGGCCAGCCCAGGCGCACCGGGCGACACGACGTTGTCCTTGGCCAGCATCAGAAGCTGGTCGGGAGTCAGCGGCTTGCCCGGTACGTGTTGCAGAATGCATGCCTGCATGCGGGCGATCCCCATCGGGATATCGACCAGTTTCCTGTCCCGATGCGTCGTCTTCAAGATGAACGCCAGGATTTCCCGGAATGTCCAAACCCTCGGGCCGCCAAGTTCGAAGACCTTACCCCGGGTCGCTGACGATGCCAGCGCCGCCATCACCGCGTCGGCGACATCGCTGACGAACACCGGCTGCATCTTCGTGTCGCCAGAAATCACCGGCATGATCGGGGAAAGCCGGGCAATCTCGGCAAAGCGGTTGAAGAATTTGTCCTCTATACCGAAGACCAGGGACGGACGCAGGATCGTGGCATCCGGGAACGCCGCCAGCACGGCCTGTTCCGCCTTGCCTTTGGTGGAGGCATACCGGCTATCGCTGTTCGGATCGGCGCCGATCGCGGAGATCTGGATCAACCGGCTGACGCCCGTCGCGGCGGAGATGCGCGCGATGCGTTCGGCACCCTCCGCATGGATCGCCTGAAACGACGCGGCGCGGCTTTCCGTCAGCGCGCCCACAAGGTTCACCACGACCTCGGCACCCTCGATCGCCCGATGCACAGTCGCCTCATTCGTCACAGACGAATAAAGCGGCACCACCTGCCCGACCGCACCCATCGGCTTCAGGAACAAGGCCGCCTCTGGGTCGCGCACGGCCACCCGCACGACAAAGCCCTGCTGGGCCAGCCGCTTGACCACGTAGCGGCCGATGAAGCCCGATCCGCCAAATACTGTCGCCACCCGCCGCGTCGCCATCGCCCAAAGCCCCCTTGTCCGTCCAACCGCCCGACCGAGCCAGTCTGATCGACGGGCCTGATACGACGGGTCTGATACGACGCGCCAGCCGGTGCCTCAAGACGCGGCAACAACGCAAACGCATAATTATCGACCGTAACCCGTTGACGCCGCCGTGCGGGGCAGCTACATCGCTGCTTCTACCGCAGTCCGCATCTCTCGCGGACGAACGGTTGCCCTGGTGGCGGAATTGGTAGACGCGCAGGTTTCAGGTACCTGTGGCCGCAAGGTCGTGGAAGTTCGAGTCTTCTCCTGGGCACCAATACATTCATATGAGTATTACACAATTTATGCCGAACGGCACCATCCACCTATACCGGGACGACATCCCGGAAGGTCTCACCCTCGGTTCGGTCGTCGCCGTCGATACCGAAACCATGGGACTGAACCCGCACCGTGACCGCCTGTGCCTCGTGCAGATGTCGGGCGGCGACGGACACGCCCACATGGTACAGCTAATCCCAACAGAACGCGGTGGACGCGGCTTCGATTGTCCGAACCTAAAGCGAATGATGAGCGATACCGCCGTCACTAAGCTGATGCACTTCGGCCGGTTCGATGTGGCAGTTCTGCAACATTGGCTGGGCATTACCGTCGCGCCGGTCAAATGCACCAAAATCGCGGCCAAGCTCATCCGCACCTTCACCGACCGCCACGGCCTGAAAGACCTTTGCAAGGAACTGCTCGGAGTCGAACTCTCCAAGCAGCAGCAATCCTCCGATTGGGGCGCGATGGAATTGACATCCGAGCAACTCGCGTATGCGGCGTCGGACGTGCTGCACCTGCACGCTTTATGGGCGAAACTACAGGCAGTCCTGATCCGCGAAGGCCGGCTTGCTCTGGCGGAAGAATGCTTTGCGTTCCTGCCCACACGCGGCCGTCTGGACTTACTTGGATACGAGCAACCCGACATTTTCGCCCACTAGGGTCGTGCGTCAGCCACCGGGGCGGGCGCCAAACCATCGTCCAGAACGTGATCCCCGGCATCTCATCGACCTTGTGCCGCAGTTGGATTGTCTGGACCGCGTGCGGAAAATCGAAGAAAAGTAAGCAGACGCCTAACGCGCGATACCCTGGACTAAACCCACCATTTTTTGGCCGCAACTCTTCTATATGAACGGGTGGTTGATCCGGTGCCCGCACCGGCCCATAGAAACACCACGGAAAGCACGGAAGACGCACCGATCTTGGCTCATCCCAGTATCCAGCCCTCAATGACCCATCCGGGTAACGCCACATCCGACCTTCAGGTCGCGCGGGACGTTTTGAACACGGAAGCCGCCGGCCTGCTGTCGCTTGCCGCCGGCCTGGGGGAAGAATTCGGCCATGCCATTGACCGCCTGGCATCGGCAACGGGGCGGGTCATTGTATCCGGAATGGGCAAATCCGGCCACGTCGCCCGCAAGATCGCCGCGACAATGGCTTCGACCGGCACGCCCGCCATGTTCGTTCACCCGGCGGAAGCGTCACATGGCGACCTCGGGATGATCGTCGCCGGCGACGCGGTGCTCGCATTGTCGAATTCGGGAGAGACAACGGAACTCGCCGACCTCGTCGCGCACAGCCGCCGGTTCGCTCTGCCGCTGGTGGCGATCACCGCCCGAGCAGAATCCGCTTTGGCGCAAGCGGCCGACATAGCTTTAATTTTACCGAAAACCGCCGAAGCCTGTCCGATGGGACTCGCCCCAACGACATCGACCACCATGCAACTTGCTTTGGGCGACGCTATCGCAGTCGCGCTTCTGACACGGCGCGGTTTTACCGCCGCCGATTTCCGGGACATTCATCCCGGCGGCCGCCTCGGCGCCAGACTGCGGCGCGTGCGAGAAATAATGCACACTGGCGACGCCATGCCGATCGCTCCACCTGACATGTTGATGGCCACAGCCCTCGTGCGGATGACCGAAAAGCGGTTCGGTTGCCTTGGCATCGTCGGCGGCGACGGCGCCCTGCTCGGTATTGTCACCGATGGCGATCTGCGGCGCTCGATGGGCTCGGACCTGCTGTCGCGCCGCGCTGGCGACGTGATGACCCCCTCACCCCGGACCATCGGCCCCGATGCGCTGGCAGTCGAGGCCCTCCTGACGATGAATGCCAGGGAACGGCCGGTCACTACGTTGTTCGTCGTCGATCCGGCGGGGCGGCCCCTAGGTATTCTGCATGTGCACGATCTGTTACGGGCCGGTCTCGCATGAGCAGACATCACGCCCCCTCGGCTGGGACAGAGCCTCGGCACACAGGCGGCTACCTGATGGGTGGTGCGAGTGTCCGCGACAGAATGCCACCGGCACCCGGCCGGATCACCCGCCGGCGGATTTTTATAACCGTTACCAAGTGGCTCTTGCCGCTCGCGGCAATGGGTTTGCTGGCGCTGATCGCATTGTGGCCGGAAATCGACGCCGCTACCAGCAAGGCACGCCTCGCGATGGGCCGCGTGTCCGGGGAACTGGACGGCGGCAAACTGATCGATGCCCGTTATAACGGTGTTGACGAAAAGGGGCGCCCTTACACGATCACCGCCGCCACCGCATGGCAGATCGATCCGGAACGGATTGGCCTGACGATGCCGAAAGGCGACATCGCGCTGGAAAATGGTACCTGGCTGATGCTGACCTCGAAAGAAGGCACTTTCTTGCAACATCTCAACCAGCTAGATTTGGTCAACGAGGTAACGCTCTACCGCGATGACGGCACCACGATGCACACCGAAAGTGCCTCGATCGACCTAAAAGCCGGCGCGGCAGCGGGGTCGGAGCCAGTGCATGTGGAAGGTCCATTCGGGGTTCTGGATGCACAGGGATTCACCGTCATGGACAAGGGCACAGCGATCGATTTTCCCGGCCCGGCCCATGTCGTGATGAACGGGACCGAACATTGATACGCGGGTACAGCGTCGCCGCCATCGCAGCGATCCTTTGCCTGTCGATTTCGGCCCGGGCACAGCAGCTCGATCTCTCGCACGGCGGGCCGATCGACATCACTGCCCGGGACGGCATCGAATGGCGGCAGGTTGAGCAAGAAGTGATAGCCCGCGGCGATGCTCGCGCGATCCGAGGCAATGTCACCGTCACAGCCGATCGTTTGACCGCCTGGTATCGTAAAAAAGGTGGGACGCAGCCCATTCAGGCGAACCCGGTATCCGGTCTGCCAGGGGATTCATCAACCGAGGGGAATGAAATTTATCGGCTCCAGGCCGACGGTCATGTGCATGTCTTCACCGCAACGGACCATGCGCAAGGCGACAAGGCAACATACGATCTGGACCAGTCCGTGCTGGTGATGACCGGGCGAGACCTGAAGCTGACAACCCCGAACGACGTCATCACCGCAAAGGACGACCTGGAGTATTGGCCGCAAAAGCATATGGCGGTGGCCCGCGGCAATGCCGTCGTGGTGACCAACGACGCCAAGCGGATCGCGGCAGACACACTGGTGGCCTACACCACGGACAATCCTCCTCCGAACAGCGCGAAACCGGCAACCGCAACCGGCCCGGCGAAGCCGTCCGATGACCCATTGGCATCATCCGGGAAATTGCAGCGGGTTGAGGCATTCGGCAACGTCTCGATTCGCACCGTCACCGATACCGTGACCGGAGACCGTGGCGTTTATGTTCCCGATACCGGGATGGCTCGGCTGGGCGGCAATGTGCGGATCACGCGTGGTCAAAATCAGTTGAGCGGCGCCGAGGCCGATGTAAACATGAAAACCGGCATCGCCACACTGATTGCGCAAAAGTCTGGCCGGGTGCATGGATTGGTCGTGCCCAACGATGAAAGCAACAAGGCCCTCGGCAACGATCCAGCGGTTTCCGCCACGGGAGGCGCGGGCAAGAAGCCGGCGACGCCGCCGGTGAAACAACAACCATGAACGTGGTTCGCGACGCCCGGTCCGAACGCGGCTTGAAGGTGCTGCCCGGCGGCGGCGGCCTGACCGCGCGCGCTGTCGGCAAAACCTATAAAGGCCGCCCGGTGGTGCGAAACGTCACAGTCACGTTGCACCGCGGGGAAGCAGTCGGCCTGTTAGGGCCGAATGGCGCTGGCAAAACCACCACGTTCTACATGATCGTCGGTCTGGTGAAGCCCGACACGGGCGCCATCAGCCTGGATGGCGCGGATATCACCCGGCTGCCGATGTATCGTCGTGCCCGCCTCGGAATTGGCTACCTGCCGCAGGAAGCCAGTGTGTTTCGCGGCCTGAATGTCGAACAGAACATCATGGCCGCGCTGGAGGTCATCGAACCCGACGCCGCCACCCGGGACATGATGCTGGATGAACTGTTGGCCGAATTCGGCATTAGCCACCTGCGCCGAACACCGGCCCTGGCACTGTCAGGTGGCGAACGGCGGCGTGTCGAGATCGCCCGCGCCCTGGCCACCCAGCCGTCCTACATCCTGCTCGATGAACCGTTAGCCGGGATCGACCCGATCGCGGTGGGCGAAATCCGCGATTTGGTGAAGCACCTGAAAGATCGCGGCATCGGCGTGCTGATCACCGACCACAACGTGCGGGAAACGTTGGACATCATCGACCGAGCGTACATCATGCATGACGGTCAGGTTCTGATGGAAGGCAAGCCGCACGAGGTTGTCGCTCACGAAGATGTGCGACGGGTGTATTTGGGGGAAAAGTTCAGCCTTTAAGGTTTTGCTCGGTTTGGCGTTTGCGTCCCTTGGCAAACTTGCACGATTTTTGCATGAGCTATGAGCGAAACCATTTGACCCCGCGCCGAATGGCTAGATAATCGCGGCATGGCGATTGCACCCCGTCTCGACCTACGCCAGAGCCAGACGCTCATCATGACGCCGCAGTTGCGTCAGGCGATCAAGCTACTGCAATTCTCCAATATCGAAGTGAACTCCTTCGTCGAGGAGGAATTAGAGCGCAATCCACTCCTGGAGCGTGACGATTCCCCCGAACCGCCGATTGGTGAGCGGGCGGCCGTGGATCAGCTTGAACCGCGCAACCCGGTGGAGATGGATTCTGCCGATGCCACGCGGTCGGATATCTTGCCGGCCGACAGCGGCTCACCGTTGGATGCCGAACATGCCGAGACGTACGATCCGGGCGGCGCCGGTGACGGTACGCCGCTGGCCGGGCGAATGGATGGCGGCGGCGGCAGTCATAGTTTCGAAGGCGACGAGCGAGGCATCGACGATTTCGCCGGCGGCGACCGGTCCCTGCGCGATCACCTGGGTGAGCAGTTGCGGCTGAACTTCATCGACCCGGTGGACCGGATGATCGGGGCGCATTTGATTGCCCTGCTCTGCCCCGCCGGCCGGCTGACGGCGGATCCCGTAGCCATCGCCCTTGCCATGGGGTTACCGCTGGACCGGGTGGAGTCCGTCCGTTGGCAGATGATCAGGTTCGACCCGGTGGGATTGTTTGCCCGCGACCTGCGCGAATGCCTGGCGGCGCAGTTGATGGAGCGTAACCGGTTCGATCCAGCCATGCAGATCCTGGTGGATAATCTGGAACTGCTGGCCAGGCGGGAGAACAAGCGGCTTATGACGCTGTGTGGCGTCGATGCCGAGGATCTCACGGACATGATCGCCGAGATCCGGGCACTCGATCCGAAACCGGGGGCGACCTGGGACACGACGCCGGCTCAACTTGTGGTGCCGGATCTGCTGATGCGGCCGTTGCCGGACGGAGGCTGGATCATTGAACTGAACCCGGAAACGATGCCCCGGGTGCTGGTGAACGAGCGATTTTATGCCAAGGTCGCGCCACAGGCAAAGAAGGACGAGAAGGTCTTCCTGAGCGAACGGCTGGCGAACGCGAACTGGCTGGTGCGGTCGTTACAGCAACGGGCGCAGACTATATTGAAAGTGGCGGCCGAGATCATCCGGCAACAAGACGGTTTCCTGCGGCTGGGTGTGGCACATCTGCGGCCATTGATCTTGCGCGATATCGCCGGAACGGTGGAGTTGCACGAAAGCACCGTCAGCCGGGTGACCGCCAACAAGTATATCGCCACGCCACGCGGCACGTTCGAATTGAAGTATTTCTTTACGACTGCCATCCATGCCACCAATGGCGGCGACCCGCACAGTGCCGAGGCGGTGCGGTTTCGCATTCGCGGCATGATCGGCCAGGAGTCGTTGGACGACGTTTTGTCCGACGATGCGATCGTTGCGGTGCTGCGCCGGGAGGGCGTGGAGCTCGCCCGCCGGACAGTGGCGAAGTATCGGGATTCGTTGCGAATTCCAAACTCGGTGCAGCGGCGCCGGGACAAGGCTGTGCCGGCGTGATCCGACGGTTGGGCTAAAAGTCCGTCCGGGAATAATACCAACGGCCCAATATTTTGACCGTTCGGCCCCTTCTCGTCATGGCAGGCGAGGGCCTGCCATCCACGTCTTTGTTTGAACCAGAATCGCGTTTCGTGGATGGCGGGACTTCGCCCGCCGTGACGGTGACGGATCAGAATATAAAGCAGTTGGTATAACGGCGCTGGATATTGGTCCAACTGCATTACTTTGGTTCGGTTATTCCGATTCGATTGTTGGCGAACGGACCCTCGGAGACCGGCTGCCGTCACCCGCCTCGCCATGGTCCGCGAAGGCCCGCCATCCGATTTACGGACCCTATGTCCCAATACCCCCTATCGCCAAATACTTGATCTCCAGGTAATCCTCGATCCCATACTTGGATCCCTCACGCCCAAGCCCCGACGACTTCATCCCGCCGAACGGGGCTTCGGCCGTGGAGATAATCCCCTCGTTTATACCGATGATGCCGTATTCCAGGGCCTCGCCCACCCGGAATATCCGGCCGATATCGCGGGCGTAGAAGTAGGCCGCCAGCCCGAACTCAGTATCGTTGGCTAACCGGATCGCTTCCTCTTCGGTCTTGAACCGGAACAACGGCGCAACTGGTCCGAAGGTTTCCTCACGGAAGATCAGCGCGTCGTACGACACGTTCGCCAGCACCGTCGGTTCGTAGAAATTGCCGCCGAGCCGATGCGTCTTGCCGCCGGTCACGATGGAGGCACCCAGGGACAGGGCGTTTGCTACGTGTTCCTCGACCTTTGCCAGAGCGGCGGCGTTGATCAGCGGGCCTTGCGACACGCCGGGTTCCATGCCGTTGCCGACCTTCATCGCCTCCACGGCCGTTTTCAGCTTTTCCGAAAATGCCTCGTACACACCGTCCTGCACCAGCACCCGGTTGGCGCATACGCAGGTCTGTCCGGTGTTGCGGAACTTGCTGCCCATCGCGCCCACCACCGCCGCGTCCAAATCAGCGTCGTCGAACACGATGAACGGTGCGTTTCCACCCAGTTCCATGCTGGTTTTCTTGATCGTCACCGCACATTGGGCCAGCAGTTTCGCCCCAACCTCGGTGCTGCCGGTGAACGACAGCTTCCGCACCAGCGGGTTCGACGTCAGTTCCCCGCCCATCGCGGACGACCCGCCGGTCAGCACGTTGCAGACACCGGCCGGCATCCCTGCCCGCTCCGCCAGCACCGCCAGCGCCAGCGCCGAAAATGGAGTCTGCGAGGCTGGCCGGATCACCCCGGTGCAACCCGCTGCCCAGCCCGGCCCGGCTTTGCGTGTGATCATCGCCGCCGGGAAATTCCACGGCGTGATCGCGGCGAACACGCCGATCGGCTCTTTCAGCACCAAGATTCGGCGGCCCTTGGCGTTCTGCGGAATCGTATCGCCATAGATGCGCTTTCCCTCTTCCGCGAACCAGTCGATGAAGCTGGCGGCATAGACGATCTCGCCCTTGCTTTCCGCCAGCGGCTTGCCTTGTTCGGCGGTCATGATCACCGCCAGATCGTCCGCGTTGGCCAGCATCAGGTCGGATAGCGTCCGCAGGATGGCCCCACGTTCCTTCGCCAGCATCGCTCGCCAACCCGGCCACGCTGCGTTCGCCGCCTCAATCGCCCGGCGGGTTTCGGCCACGCCCATGTTCGGCACCTCGCCGACCGTTTCGCCGGTGGCCGGGTTTTTCACCACGATGGTCTGGCCGCTATCGGCCACCACCCACTTGCCGCCGAGGTAGTTTGCCTGCCGGAACAGACTGGGGTCCGTCAGCGGCAACGGCGATACGGGGTTCAACATGACTTGGTTTTCCCTTCACTAAGTTACCCGAGACATAGTCCCTGGCTCGCGCGCTTTAAGGGGGTGCCCTTCACGACTCGGCAGCGTTTGGCGTTTAATGGCCCCATGAATGCAATCGCCCCCCGTTTACAAGCCGCGTTGTGGGAGTTCTATGACCGGCTTGCTCCCAGCCCCAAGCAGGTGATGCGCCTCAAAAGCCTGATTCATCCACCGGTGACGAAGGCCGAGTTCGTGGAGTGCCTGAAGGCAACCGGCGCACGTTCCCTCGATGGCAAGGCATGGACCGCCCAGATGGTCCAGGCCATGCTGGATGAGCTTCGTGGCATGGGGCTGCTCACGGCCGATCACGCCTGCGTGCCATCGTTGTTGCATCCGGTGGCGACAGACGCCGCGGGGTCCGGCGATGCCGGGATGCTGGCCGCGATGATTTTTCGATTGTTTCCCGCCCAAAGGGTCAGCCGCTATTATTATTCTGCCCTGGAAACAGACTCCCCGGCGGTGGCTCGGCTGATCAGGCTTGCGGTCTATACCAATGACGCAGAGGAATTCGCCAAAGTCAGCGAAATCTGCAACCGGACGATGGGGACAAGTCAGACGCTTGCCCATCTGGCGATTATGTTTTGCAACGAATCACTGGAAGCTGACTGGATCGCCAGCCGCGATCCAGTCATTCAGGCGCCGTTGTTGGCGGCCAAACTGAACTCTTTCATCGTTACGGGCCTTGGCGGTGCGGACATGCCCGCAATCGCCGCCCTGGCACGCACACGTCACGAACCGGCAGGCTTCAGCGACCTGACGGCGATGGTTCTGCGATACGATATTTTGTCCCGGCGGTTGGACGCCGTGCGTGGCAGCGCAGCGGCAATCATCGATCCCGCAAGCGACGCAAAGCAATCGCTGGAGGGCACGATCGCCTTCCTGGAAGGGCGCAACGACGACGCCCTGAAGCACTATCGGGATGCATTGAAGCTGCGGCGCAAGCGTCTGGGCAAACGCAAGATTTTCCTGGAGCACGAGCACCGCGTGTTCTTCCTGATGGCATTGCTGCACGCCAACGACGCCGCGTTGCACGGTGAAATCCAAACCGGGCTGGATGCCGTCCTGTCGGAGTCCACGAAGTCGGTCGGCGACGCGGGCTTCGCTGCGATCCAGGGACTGCTCTGGCTGGTACAGGGGCTTGAAGCGCGGGCCAGGACGCAGATCGCGGACCTGCAAAAGGCGTCAACGCAAGTTCCGCTGTCAGCCGCCTGTGTCGCACTGGCGGCGCACGCAATCGATGCCGGCACATCCCGCGGCAATCGCGCCGAGTTGGAGCAACGCTTCGAACAATTCAAGGATACGCTGCCGCTGATCGGGCACATCTACGCCGAAATCCTGGCCGAGGCCGCCGCGCAGCCGGGACCATTCAAGGCATCGCTGGCCGGGACCAGCGGCGTTGCGTTCACCAAGATGATCCAGACCCTGCAACCGTGGGAACGGGCGCTGGAAAGTCTGGGTGCGTTCCTGGGTGACGGCTTGGATACCGACACCGCCAAGGCGCCGCGCAAGGCCAAGCGTCTGGTGTGGTTCGTCGATCCGGAAGCCGAAACGGTGACCGTCGCCGAACAATCCGCCAAGGGCCGCGACGGCTGGACCGACGGGCGGGCCGTGGCGATGAAGCGGCTGCATGAGCAAGACCCGCGGTTGGATTACCTGATACCGCAGGACCGGGCAGCTCTGCGCACCATCCGCAAGGACACGGCGGGCTGGTATGGTGAGGACGGCTACGAATTCGACACCGATCGCACGATCCCCGCACTGGTCGGGCATCCGTCGGTGTTCGATGCCAGGCGTCGCTCCCAGCCGCTCGAACTGGTTTCATATCCGGTTGAACTGGTCGTGACCGAAGAAGCCGGCGGCTTCCGCATCGGGCTGTCGCACGGTGCGGTGGACCCGGCGATCTTCCTGGAAGCCGAAACTCCGGCGCGTTACCGGGTGATCGAGTTCCCGCAAAAGCTAATTGCGGTGCAGGATATTCTGACGCCGGCAGGCCTGCGGGTTCCGGCCTCCGCTCGCGATCAGGTGGTCGCCATGGCGCGGCGGACCAGCCCGGCGTTACCAATCCGAGCGGAACTGGCGGAGATCGAGCAGCCGGGGATCGAGGGGCAGTGCGCGCCGGTCGTGCAGTTGGTTCCTTACGAGGGCGGGT
The DNA here is from genome assembly GCA_025355085.1 of Rhodopila sp. Classification (GTDB taxonomy): domain Bacteria; phylum Pseudomonadota; class Alphaproteobacteria; order Acetobacterales; family Acetobacteraceae; genus Rhodopila. The sequence continues at coordinate 3,931 of JANXLQ010000029.1, read as the reverse complement.
TGAAACTATCCCTGCTGGTGCGCCCGTTCGGCGATAAAGGCCCGGCCTATGTCGCGGGGCTCGGCGGCCGTTCGGTGCTGGCGGCTGTCGGCGGCCAACAGCTTCGTGCCAGCCGGGACACGCAACGAGAAATCACGGAACGGGCGGCGCTGATCGCGGCCTGCCCGACACTGCGCGACCGTGGCGGCGACGAGGTCCACGAACTGGTCATCGAGGACCTGGACGGCTGCCTGGAACTGTTGCTGGAATTGCGTTCGTACACCGGCCCGCTTTCTGTCGAATGGCCGGAAGGCCGCTCCATCCGCGTCAGCTCGGTTTCCGCCGCCAACATGAAGCTGCGGGTCGCCCAGGATCGCGACTGGTTCAACGTTCAGGGCACCGTCTCGCTGGACGAGGATCAGGTGCTGGAGATGCGCTTCCTGCTCGAACGGCTGGACAAAGCGCAGGGACGGTTCGTGCCGCTGGGCGATGGACGCTTCGTTGCGCTGACGCGGCAGTTGCAGGCGCAGTTGCAACGGCTGGCATCGGTGTCGGAGCCCTCGAAATCCGGCCGGCGGGTGCATGCGCTCGGTGCCCCCGCCCTGGACGCGGTGCTGGACGATGCCGGCGAGGTCAAGTCCGACGCCGCCTGGAAGAAGCACGTTGCCCGCATCCGCGCCGCCGAGGGCTGGACTCCGGTGCTGCCGGCGACGCTGGAGGCCGAATTGCGCGATTATCAGGTGGAGGGCTTCGTCTGGATGTCCCGGCTGGCCCGCTGGGGTGCCGGGGCGTGTCTGGCCGACGACATGGGGTTGGGCAAGACGGTGCAGGCCATCGCGGTCATGCTGGACCGCGCCGAGGAAGGTCCGTGCCTTGTCGTTGCGCCGACGTCCGTCTGCCCTAACTGGGAGGCCGAGATCGCCCGGTTTGCCCCGACGCTGCGCACGCATCGGCTGTCCGGCGACCGGGCGGAACTGATCGCCGGGTTGGGCGCACGGGATGTCCTGGTGTGCAGCTACGGGCTGCTGCAACAGACCGGCGAGGCGCTGACCGGGCGGTCCTGGCAGATGGTGGTGCTGGATGAGGCACAGGCGATCAAGAACGCCGAAACCAAGCGGGCGCAGTCGGTGCAGGCGTTGCAGGCCGGCTTCCGGCTGGCCCTGACGGGAACGCCGGTCGAGAACTATTTGGATGAGCTTTGGAGCCTGTTCAGTTTTGTGAATTCGGGTGTCCTGGGCTCCAGGGAGGGGTTCCAGAAACGATTTGCCCGGCCCATCGAGAAGGACAAGGACCCGCATGCACGTCAGGCGTTGCGGGCACTGATCCGGCCGTTCCTGCTGCGCCGGACCAAGGCGGCGGTGCTGAGCGAGTTGCCTCCGCGTATCGAGCAGACTCTGCATGTCGAGATGCCGGAGGCGGAGCGGGCGTTCTACGAGGCGCTGCGGCAGCGGTCGCTGGAACGGATCGCGGCACTGGATGCGCCGGAGGGCCGGCGGAAAATCCAGATCCTGGCGGAGATTACCCGGCTGCGGCGGGCCTGCTGCAATCCGGCGTTGATCGATGCGGGGGCGGGAATACCGAGCGGGAAGCTGGCGGCGTTTATGGAGTTGACGGAGGAGTTGATCCGTAACCGGCACCGGGCGTTGGTGTTCAGTCAGTTCGTCGGACACCTGGAACTGGTGCGCGCGGCACTGGATTTGCGGGGGATTCGGTACGAATACCTCGACGGCAGCACGCCGTTGAATGAGCGAGAGAAGCGGGTCGCGTCGTTCCAGGCGGGCGGGGCGGATTTGTTCCTGATCAGCCTGCGGGCGGGGGGAACGGGGCTGAACCTGACGGCGGCGGATTACGTCGTGCATCTGGACCCTTGGTGGAACCCGGCGGTCGAGGATCAGGCATCGGATCGGGCGCACCGGATTGGGCAGGAACGGCCGGTGACGATCTATCGGCTGATTATGCAGGACAGTATCGAACAGCAGATACTGGGGCTGCATCGAGATAAGCGGAATTTGGCCAACGATCTTCTGGAGGGGACGGAGACAACGGGACGATTAAGCGAGGAGGCATTGCTGGATTTGATCCGAGGGTGATGTCAGTCCTCATCATCCGGGGCATCCGGGATGAACGCGTCGCGTGCGCCATGGCGGATGTGCAGCACCGTGACGACGCGATCACGCTCATCGATCGAATAGATTATCCGGTAGATGTGTTGCCGGCGCCCATAAAGCAAATGACGGAGGCTATCGTTTTCGGGAATGACCGGACCACGGGCCGGGTGTTGATCGAGGCTTAGAATCGCCCTTTCCAGACCGTTGAACCATGCCCGGGCGTGCGCGGCATTTTTGGCGTTGATGGCCCGATAGACGCGTCTGAGATTTCGCTCCGCCCGCTCCGTCAAGTTAACGCGGTATATCATGCTCAGCACGGATGTCGTCGAACACCGCGCGTGCCGGGCGGGTGCGACCGTTTCTCAGATCCTCGAGACCCTGCCGGATACCCTCGGCTGCGCTGGCCGCCGCCGCTAGGTCGAGGAGGTGCTGATAGGCTTCGGCGTCCTGCACGACCGCCGCCGCCTTGCCGTTAACGGTCAGAATCATCGGGCGCTTGGTGGTCTTGAGGTGCTGCATGATCTCCGCCGAGTGATTGCGGAAGGTTGTCATCGGCTGGATGTCTTTGGTGATGTCCATGGGAACGTGTCTCGTGTGCGGGATATTACCTAATTAGGTAACATCATGTGGAGCGGTCTTGGCAAGTTTTCGTGGGTCAGGGTAACCGGAAACCCCGCAGCGGCAGCCCATCCTGCGTTTCACCCTGACGGAAGCTGGTGAGCCTTGCGACTCTGAAGCAGGCCAACTAAACTGCCTGTAACACGATTTCGAGATTTATCATTGTATTATCAGATCGTTATCCGTTACTGTTTGGGATGCGGCGGCATGCATCAGATCACCGCCGCCACCTGGTGCCCACCGTGCCAAATCATGGTTAGCGCGACATACAGAACGATTACCAGCCCGGCCCAGGCGATCGAGCGATGCCGCTCCAGCAGTCTGGCGATCAGGCCGGCTGCCAGGCCCATCAGGGCGACGGACAGTACCAGCCCCACGACGAGCACCCACAATCTGTCATGCGCCACGCCGGCAACAGCCAGCACGTTGTCCAGGCTCATGGACACATCCGCCACGATGATTTGCATCATCGCCTGACGCAGCGTCTTGGTTCCCTCACCGCCGGCGCTGACGTGATTAGGCCGCCGCAGCTCCCGGAACATCTTCCAGCAGACCCATAGCAGCAGGATACCGCCGGCCAGCAACAGCCCGATGATCGCCAGCAGTTGCAGCGCCACCGCGCCCATGGCGATGCGGATCACGGTCGCGCCGCCGATGCCCAGCAGGATCGCCGGCCGCTTCTGCCGCGCCGGCAATCCGGACACCGCCAACCCGACCACAATGGCATTGTCGCCCGCCAACGCCACGTCTATCATTATCACCTGGGCCAACGTCACCAGGTCCTGCGTCCAATCCATACTTGTCATCCGCCTTGCACGGGTCTAGCTGGCCCTTTCCCTGCCATCGGACAAGACCGCGATGATCATTCGTTATTCACGACCCGAAATGGCCGCCATCTGGGCGCCCGAGAACCGCTACCGCATTTGGTTCGAGGTCGAAGCCCTCGCCGCCGAAGGCATGGCCCGCATCGGCGCCATTCCCCTGGAAGCTGCCCGCAACATCCGCGAGAAGGGCGCCCCCAAGCTGGCTGCCATGAACGCTGCCGATGTGGAGCGCATCGATGAGATCGAACGCACAACCCGCCACGACGTGATCGCCTTCCTGACCTGGCTGGCCGAGGCGGTCGGTCCCGACTCGCGCTTCGTGCATCAGGGCATGACCAGCTCCGACGTGCTGGACACCACGCTGTCGGTGCAACTGACTCAGGCCGCCGATTTGCTGCTGGC
>JANXLQ010000470.1 GCA_025355085.1 Rhodopila sp. | reverse complement strand
CCTGGCCCCCTTCGCCGGCTGCGCCATGGGCGAGTGGTTCCGCGACAACGGCATGCATGCCGTCATCATCTATGACGACCTCAGCAAGCAGGCCGTGGCCTATCGCCAGATGTCCCTGCTGCTGCGCCGTCCGCCGGGCCGCGAGGCCTATCCGGGCGACGTGTTCTATCTCCACTCGCGCCTGCTCGAGCGCGCCGCCAAGATGAACGACAGCATGGGTGCTGGCAGCCTCACCGCCCTGCCGGTCATCGAGACCCAGGCCGGCGACGTCTCCGCCTACATCCCGACCAACGTGATCTCGATCACCGACGGCCAGATCTTCCTCGAGACCGAACTGTTCTTCAAGGGCATCCGCCCGGCCGTGAACGTCGGCATTTCCGTCTCCCGCGTCGGCTCCGCCGCCCAGATCAAGGCGATGAAGCAGGTCGCCGGCCGCATCAAGCTCGAACTCGCGCAGTATCGCGAAATGGCCGCCTTCGCCCAGTTCGCCTCGGACCTCGACGCCTCGACGCAACAGCTGCTCGCCCGTGGCGCCCGTCTGACCGAACTATTGAAGCAGCCGCAGTTCAAGCCGGTTCCGATCGAGGAGCAGGTGGTGGCCTTGTTCGCCGGCGTCCGCGGCTATCTCGACAAGATCGACGTCGGTGCCATCGGCCGTTTCGAAACCCAGATTCTCGTCGGCCTCAAGGCCAAGGAGCCGACCATTCTCGACTCGATCCGCACCGATCGCGAGATCAAGCCGGAAATCGAGAAGAAGCTGATCGCCTTCCTCGATGGCTTCATGAAGACGTTCGCCTGATTTTGCGCTTAACTTTGGTTCGGTAGGCAAGCGATGCCCAGCCTGAAGACCCTGCGTCTGCGCATCAACAGCGTGAAGTCGACGCAGAAGATCACCTCGGCCATGAAAATGGTCGCGGCCTCCAAGCTGCGGCGCGCGCAGCAGCAGGCCGAGGCGGCGCGCCCGTATGCGCAGCGCATGGCGCGGATGATGGCCTCGCTCGGCGCCTCCGTGGCCGGCAGCCCAACCGCGCCGAAACTGCTGGTCGGCACCGGGGCGGACAAGGTGCATCTGCTCGTCTCCGTCGCCGGCGATCGCGGCCTGGCCGGCGCCTTCAACACCAATATTGGCCGCATGACGCGCAATCTCACCCGCGCACTCGAAGCCGAGGGCAAGACCGTCAAGATCCTGGCGATCGGCCGCAAGACGCGCGATTATCTGCGGCGCGAACTGGCCAGCCGGATCGTCGGCGACGTCACTTTCGCCGGGCGCAAGAGCATCGGCTTCGCCGACGCCGAGGCGATCGCGGTCCGCATCGTCGGCATGCTCAACGCCGGCGAGTTCGACGTCTGCACCGTCGTCTATAACCGCTTCCAGTCGGTGATGACACAGACGCCGACGGAAATGCGGCTGATCCCGGCGCCGCTGCCGGATATCGGCGAAGTGGCGGGCACGGCGTCCTATGAGTTCGAGCCGGACGAGGAGACCATGCTGGCGCGGTTGCTGCCGCAGAACCTGGCGATCCAGGTCTACCGCGCCCTGCTGGAAACCAATGCCGGCTTCTTCAGTTCGCAGATGACGGCGATGGATAATGCCACGCGCAATGCGGGCGACATGATCAAGCGGCTGACGCAGAACTACAATCGTGCGCGTCAGGCGAATATCACCAGGGAACTTATCGAGATCATTTCCGGCGCCGAAGCCCTGTAGGGCGGCGGCGGCACAGTGATCGCGTAACGAGACAGGAGTCTTCTAGGATGGCCAGCAATATTGTCGGGCGTGTGACCCAGGTTCTCGGCGCCGTCGTTGACGTGCAGTTCGACGGCGATCTGCCGTTCATCCTGAACGCGCTGCAAACGAAGATGGGCGACAACACGCTGGTGATGGAAGTCTCCCAGCAGCTTGGCGAACGCACCGTGCGCTGCATCGCCATGGACAGCACCGACGGCATGGTGCGCGGGCAGGAAGTGGTCGACACCGGCGCGCCGATCTCGGTGCCGGTCGGCCCCGCCACCCTCGGGCGCATCCTCAACGTGATCGGCGAGCCGATCGACGAGCGCGGCCCGGTCGGCAACACCAAGACCTACCCGATCCATCGCGCCGCCCCATCCTTCGAGGAACAGGCTTCGGCGACGGAAATTCTCGTCACCGGGATCAAGGTGGTGGACCTGTTGGCCCCCTACCTCAAGGGCGGCAAGGTCGGCCTGTTCGGCGGCGCCGGCGTGGGCAAGACGGTGCTCATCCAGGAGTTGATCAACAACATCGCCAAGGCGCATGGCGGCGTGTCGGTGTTCGCCGGCGTGGGTGAGCGCACCCGCGAAGGCAACGATCTTTATCACGAGATGATCGATGCGGGCGTTATCAAGGTCGATGACGACGGCAAGCTGCTGGAAGGCTCCAAGGTCGCCCTGATGTATGGCCAGATGAACGAACCGCCGGGCGCGCGCGCTCGCGTTGGTCTGTCCGGCCTGACGATGGCCGAGTATTTCCGCGACGAAGAAGGCCAGGACGTGCTGTTCTTCGTCGATAACATCTTCCGCTTCACCCAGGCCGGCGCCGAAGTGTCCGCCTTGCTGGGCCGTATCCCGTCGGCGGTGGGTTATCAGCCGACGCTGGCGACTGACATGGGCGCGATGCAGGAACGTATTACCTCGACCAACAAGGGTTCGATCACCTCGGTGCAGGCGATTTACGTGCCGGCCGATGACTTGACCGATCCGGCGCCTGCCACGTCCTTTGCTCACTTGGATGCGACAACGGTGCTGAACCGGCAGATCGCTGAGCTGGGCATTTACCCGGCGGTCGATCCGTTGGACTCCACGTCGCGGTCTTTGGACCCGCGCATCGTTGGTGAGGAACATTATCTGGTGGCGCGCGAGACGCAGCGCATCTTGCAGACCTACAAGTCGCTGCAGGACATCATCGCGATTTTGGGTATGGATGAGCTGTCGGAAGAGGACAAGCTGATCGTGGCCCGCGCCCGCAAGATCCAGCGCTTTCTGTCGCAGCCGTTCCATGTGGCCGAAGTGTTCACCGGCTTCCCCGGCAAATTGGTGCCGGTTGCCGACACGGTCCGTAGCTTCAAGGCAATCTGCGCCGGCGAATACGATCATCTGCCGGAAGCGGCCTTCTACATGGTCGGCACGATCGAGGAAGCCGTCGCGAAGGCCGAAACGATGAAGGCGAACGCGTAATCATGCCCGTCTCTCTGGAAATCGTCAGCCCGGAGAAGCTGCTGCTGTCCCGTTCGGTGGACATGGTGGTGATCCCGGCGTCTGAGGGCGACATGGGGGTGTTGGAAGGCCACGCCCCGATGATCGTTATGCTGCGCGGTGGCACTATCGACCTGTACGAGGGCGACAAAATCGTCGAACGTCTGTTCGTCGATGGCGGGTTCGCGGAAGTCACCCCGGAACGCTGCACAGTCCTCGCGAACAAGGCGATCCCGATCGCCGAAGTGAACAAGGCCGACGCCGAACGCCGTTTGGCCGAGGCCGAAGCCGCCTACGCGGCTGCCGACAAGCGTGATACCGCTGTTGAGGATGCGGCGACTGACGTGATCCAGTCCGCCCGAGCGATGGTCGAAGCCGCCGGTTAGTCCGTTGGCCATTATGTGAATTGGAAAGCCGGGTTTCACAACCCGGCTTTTTTATGCCAACCGGCGTTGCTGCCAACTCTCGTGTCCTATCGTCATGGCTCGGCTCGTCCAGGCCACTTATTGTGGTAAAGTATGGAGTGGGTGGCCCGAACAAGTGTTGCCGGCCCCGGTACCACCCTGTGGCCAATTAGCATCGCCTGCGAGGCGTCAGTGCATTTGGTGAGGCCAACGCCGTCCAAACCGTTTCATCCGGTGTTCAGAATCCACATATGGTGTGACCGGGTGTTGAAGTTCCCCCCTTGTCCTGCGACCCTCTAATGAGCATGACACCAAGATGAAACATTGGCGGATCGAAGATGTGGCGTGGGACAGATTCGATCCCAAAGCCGTGGACCCTGTGCTCGTCCCGTTGGTAAAGGCTGCGGCGATGGTGGAACGGAACGGCCGCGACTATGCGCTGTATCTCAACGGTGTGTTTCGCGACGATCCTGACTTCCGCCAGGCTGTGAACACATGGGCGGACGAAGAAGTTCAACATGGGGATGCGCTGGCAAGATGGGCGATCTTGGCCGACCCGTCCTGGGATTTCGAAGCGGCATTTGCTCGTTATCGTGCTGGCTATACGATCAAGATCGACGCCGATTCCTCGATTCGGGGGTCTCGCACCGGGGAGTTGATCGCCCGCTGCATGGTCGAAACCGGCACGTCGAGCTATTACACGGCTCTTGCCGAAGCGACGCCGGAGCCGGTGCTCAATCAACTCTGCAAACTGATCGCCGCCGACGAATACCGCCACTTCAAGCTGTTCTATGACCACATGCGCCGGTATTTGGCTCGGGAGAAGCTGGGCCTGCTGTCCCGGCTACGCATCGCGTTGGGGCGGATCGGCGAGTCCGAAGACGATGAGCTGGCCTACGCCTACCACTGTGGGAATGAGCCGGAGTCGAGGGCGTATCGGCACGGTCACTGCACCGCAGCGTATATGGCGAGTGCCATGGGGTTCTACCGCTATCGCCACATCGAACGCGGCACCGGTATGATCCTGAAATCCGTCGGCTTGCCACCGCGCGGGCGACTTTCGTTCGGTGCGGCCAAAATCGCGTGGAAACTGCTGAAATGGCGGCAACGCGGGTTCGAAAGACAACTGGCAGCGTAGCAATAAGGTCAGATGACAGGGCTGCGATTGCGATTGGCAAAATGATTCGGTGCGAACATTAGATCCACTTGTAAACAATCAGGTGAGGGCTGACGTCCCACCAGGAGCCGCTGAGCCAATGTGCTTCTTCCAGGAAGTTAGGCGGTATCGTCAATTGGACTGAAGACATCGCCGCGGACCTGAAGATAGCCGGGCATGCAGTTACAATCGTTGCCACGCGCAATCCGTGGCTTAGCAGGTCCCTCGAACAGGCGCTTTTATCGCCGCCAATAGGCGCCAGGATCTACGTCATTAACGGTTTGAACCAGCGGCATTTCGCTCTGTATATTCAGGGGGCGCCTGTCGTCACGGACGCGCAACCGGACATTACCTGCTGTTTCGACCCGGAAACTGAAATGCTCGTCTATCGCGATGGCGGTGAATGCCCTACCGCGTGCCGTAAAACCGATCTCCGGCATCTCCTAACCCCGGCCTGATATATCCGTTTCCGTCCAGTTCCCGGTCGATCGCCCCGGTAAACACCGGCACATCCGGATGCGCCGCCGTGAACGCCGCGATACCCTCCGGTGCCGCCAACAGACAGACGAATTTCATCGTCGTCACTCCCGCGCCCTTCAACCGAGACGCCGCCGCCACCGCCGAATTCCCTGTCGCCAGCATCGGATCCACCAAGATAACCGACCGTTCGGAGACATCGTTCGGTAGTTTCAAATAATACTCGACGGGAAGCAGCGTGGCATGATCGCGATATAGCCCGATGTGACCCACCCTGGCAGAGGGAACCAGATCCAACATCCCCTCCAGAATGCCGTTGCCCGCCCGCAGAATCGACACGATGCAAAGCTTCTTGCCCGCAAGGTGTTCGGCCTGCATCGTCTCCAAGGGAGTTTCGATCTCGATCGGCTCCAACGGTAGATCGCGCGTGACCTCGTAGGCCATCAACAGGCTGATCTCCCGCGCGATCTGACGAAACATTGCCGTAGGCGTGCTTTTGTCGCGCAACAAAGCCAGCTTGTGACGCAACAGCGGATGATCCAGAACAGTCACATTCGGCATTGCATCGCCCAAAAAAACACACGGCCCCGTCGATACCAATGCCCGGCACCCCCTTTTGCAGCACGCACCGGGGGCGCCCTCACGATCAGGCGGTTCGTTACCGCCCTTGAAACACCGGCTTGCGCTTTTCCACAAAAGACAGCGTCGCTTCCTTGAAATCGTCGCTGTTCTCCGCCTCCCGCTGCATGGCATCCATGCGGGCCTCGTTGCGCTCCGCACGCTCCAACCCAAGCTGATTGATGAAGAATTTCGATGCCCGAATGGACAACGGCGCGTTGACGGCGAGTGTTTCCGCATAGGCGATCGTCACCGCCTCCAACTCATCGGCGTCCACCACGCGATTGATCAGCCCGATCCGCAGCGCTTCCTCCGTTTTCAACCGGCGCCCGGAAAACATGATGTCCTTGGCGATGCTCGGTCCCACCAAATCGACCAGCGACTTCAGGCCCTCCGGCGCATAGGCGATACCGCGCAACGCCGCCGGCACACTGAACTGAGCATCCGATGATGCGAACCGCATATCGGCGTTCAGCGCCATGCCCAGGCCGCCACCGAGGCAATAGCCGTAAATCATGGCGATCAGGGGCTTTTCCAGGTTCAGCATCTTCAACCGCAACCGGGTCGGGGCTTCCCGTGCCAGACGGGCGGTTTCGGGATCGGCGCGTGTCTTGTCGAAGCTTTTGATATCGCCACCGGAGATGAAGGCTTTGCGCCCGGCACCGCGCATGATCACGACCTTGATCGCGGGATCGGCCTCATAGGCCTCGATCACGGTCAACGCGTCCTCGGCCATTCCGGGGGAAAGAGCGTTCAGTTTACTGGGATTGTCCCAGATCAGCCAACCGATGGAACCCGTTGTTTCAGCGCCGATCAGTCCGGATGTCAGGTTCATTGTCTTAGCCTTCTGTTGACGCAACGGAGGTCGCGAGGGGATTCGTCCAGGCGTGGATACGGCGGGAAGGCCGGATGTTCAATGCCTCCGGCTGTTTCAGCCGGCAAAGGGACGAACCGCGTCAAGCAACTGCGCGGTTGGTGCAAGGCGCGGCCCGTCACCTGCATCGGACTGCGGCACGATAACGACGCCCCAGTCAGTGAGCGTCGCCAGCGAGGCCCGCGCCGCGGGATGATCGAGCAGCGGCTGGTTCAGCGACGGTCCCACGATCACCGGTGTACCTCGCCCGATCGCCTCGGCTGCGACCGAAAGCGCGAGGTTGTCCGCAATGCCGTGCGCAAGCTTGTTCAACGAATTGAAGCTGCATGGCGCGAACAGCACCACGCCGCGCGGTGGGCGAGGGCGGATGGCCGCATCGAAGTAAGATTCCACGACCCGCACGCCCGGGATGTCGGCCAGATCGCGCGGTGCGACGACCCGGGAGGCATTGGGCGTCGGAAGCGCGATGACCGTGGAGAAGCCCAGACCGAGCAGGCCACGCAAAAGGTCTGGACAGCGGGACGCGGTGGTCGTCCCGCTCAAGATCAAATAGGCGACGTCAAAGCACTCGCCTTCATCTTTGCCACCAGCGCCCATCGCATCCTTCTCCCGTTCAAAGTTCCCGAAGCCTGGCACAACCGCGCCGCGATGGTGCGGGCGGCTGGAAAGGGGAGCCGGGATCAACCACACCGCGACCTGATGCCACCCTGCTAAATGTATGACACCGCCGGGTCGTTAACCTAACGCGCGGGGATGTAAGTCCGTTACCCGCTAACCCCGATATCCGTCAGCCGGCGATGCTCATCCATCGCGTAGCGGTCGGTCATGCCCGCCACGTAATCCCCGACGATAGTTGCCGACCGGTGCATCCCGCCCTCGCCGGCCCGAGCACGCCAATCGTCGGGCAATAGGGTGGGATCGGTGTGGAGCAGGCGATACAGGTCCTCGGTCAGGCGCTTCGCCTTGGTTGACATCCGGTTGACCCGCCAATGGCGATACATGCGGGCGAACAGGAAATCCTTGATAGCCTGATTGGCATCGGCCATGGCGGGACTAAACGAAACCACCCGCTGCTTGTGCCGCCGGATCGCATCGGGGCTGTCCGGGTCCAGTTTCGTCAACCGTTTCTCGGTTTCCGTGATCAGGTCGCTGACCATGGCATTGATCACCCGCCGCAGCATCTCGTGGCGCAATCGCGGCGGCGGCACGTCCAGGCTGGACATCCGCGCAGCCGCCAACGCCACGCCGACCACCGGCAAGTGATGCAGGTCGTCCACCGTGAACAACCGCGCGCGCAGACCGTCGTCCAGATCATGCGAGTGATACGCGACATCGTCCGCGATGGCCGCAACCTGAGCCTCCGCGCTGGGTTGGGTGTGCAGGTCCAACTTATGCCGGTCGTTGTATTCGACGATATAAGGGGTGGGATGCCGCAACGGGCCGTTGTGCTTGACGAGGCCCTCCAGCGTCTCCCACGTCAGGTTCAGGCCGTCCCAGCCGGCGTAGCGGCTCTCCAGCAGCGTCACGATTCGCAGGCTCTGAGCATTGTGATCGAAACCGCCGAACGGTTTCATGGCCGCGTTCAGTGCATCCTCGCCGGCATGCCCGAACGGCGGGTGGCCCAGATCGTGGGCCAGCGCCAACGCTTCCGTCAGGTCCTCGTCCAGGCCCAGGGCGCGGGCGATGGAGCGTGCGATTTGCGAAACCTCAAGACTATGGGTCAGCCGGGTGCGGTAGAAATCGCCCTCGTGATTAACAAAAACCTGGGTTTTATACTGGAGTTTTCGAAACGCAGAACTGTGAATGATCCGGTCCCGGTCACGTTGCCACGGGGATCGCGTTTCCGCTTCCGGTTCGTGATGCAGCCGGCCACGCGCCGTGGCAGGCGAAACGGCATAGGAGGCCAGTGGGGGGCGACGGAACATCCCATGCCGATACACCGGGACCGCCCTCGCTTCAATCGGGGTTGCTTCAATCATGCCGCTTCAATTCCGGCAAAGAAGTGCCTATGTTAGGCGCATGGAACAGTTCGCAGTTACCGACCGCGCCGCCGCCCGTATCGCCGAGATCGTCGTCGAGACGAAACAGGCTTCCGAAACCGCATTGCGCGTTGCCGTTCTGGCAGGCGGGTGCAGCGGTTTTCAGTATCGCTTCGAACTCGATCCGCACACCCAGCCCGACGATCTTATCATCGCACGTGGTCCCGCCAGGGTGGTCGTCGATTCGGTCAGCATGGACCTGTTGAGCGGATCGGAGTTGGATTACACCGACGACCTGATGGGCAGCCACTTCGCAGTGCGCAATCCGAATGCAAAATCCGCCTGCGGCTGTGGGACAAGTTTCGCAATCGACTGAAAATGCGGCGCGCTACCCGGAAAATGGTGGAAAATTAGGCGCTTTCCATTGATCCACTCAGGTCCGGCAGCGATCAAGCCCCGAGCCGCCTAAAGCCCCGTGACCCTGATCCCGCACGCTGCCAACACCCCGAATCTGGCCGAAGCCGCGAACGGTAGAAGTCATGGTCCGATCCGCTGGCAAGCAACCGGATGTTGGCCGGGAGGGGGCAATCTCGACCGGCCGGCCTACTCCTTTGGGGCGGATAAGAGCTGCTTCAGTGTTTCGTTGATCAGCGCCGGATTACCCTTACCCGCCAAAGCCTTCATGGTCTGGCCAACGAAGAACCCAAACAACTTGTCCTTCCCCGACCGATATTCGGCCACCTTGTCCGGGTTTGCCGTCAGGATGCGAGCCACCGCCTCGTCGATCGCACCCGTGTCCGTGACCTGGCGCAGGCCTTTTTCGTCCACGATCGTCGCAGCATCTTTACCGGTTTCGACCATCGCCTCAAACACGTCCTTTGCGATGCGGCCATTGATCGTGCTGTCGGCCATCAGGTCCAACAGCCCACCGAGCGCGGCGGCGGTGACGGGTGGGTTGTCGATGGTGCGGCCAAGGCGGTTCATCGCGGCGAAGAAATCGCCGGTGATCCAGTTGGCGGCAATCTTCGGGTCACGGCCGGTGGCAACGGTTTCATAGAAGTCAGCAGTGGCTTTCTCGGCCACCAGAACGGCGGCGTCGTACGGCGAAAGTCCATACGATTGAATGAACCGCGCCCGCTTGGCGTCCGGCAGTTCCGGCAGCGAGGCTTTCAGCGCCGCGATCCAATCCTCATCCAGCACCAACGGCAGCAGGTCCGGATCGGGAAAGTAACGGTAATCGTGCGCATCTTCTTTCGAGCGCATTGCCCGCGTGATGCCGCGCCCGCTGTCGAACAGCCGCGTCTCCTGCATCACCGTGCCGCCGGACTCCCAAACCTCGACCTGGCGGGTTGCCTCCGCCTCGACCGCCTGCATGACGAAGCGGATGGAGTTGACATTCTTCACTTCGCAGCGGGTCCGGTAAGGCTCCCCATGTTTGCGCACCGACACGTTGACGTCGGCGCGCATGGAGCCTTCCTCCATGTTGCCGTCGCAGGTGCCCAAATAACGCAGGATGGACCGCAGCTTGCGGACGTAGGCACCGGCTTCCTCGGGACTGCGGATGTCTGGTTCAGAAACGATTTCCATCAACGCGACGCCGCAGCGATTCAGGTCGATCAGCGTCTTGGTTGGATGCTGGTCATGGATCGACTTGCCGGCGTCCTGTTCCAGATGCAGGCGGGTGATGCCAATGACCTTCGTCGAACCATCGGCCAGTTCCACCTCGATCTCGCCAGTGCCGACGATGGGATGCTCAAATTGGCTGATCTGATAGCCCGAGGGCAGATCCGCGTAGAAATAGTTCTTCCGGTCGAAGCGGCTGACGCGATGGATTTGTGCGTTCAGCCCAAGCCCGGTGCGGACGGCTTGCGCGACGCACTCGGCGTTGACCACCGGCAGCATCCCGGGGAATGCGGCATCGACGAAGCTGACCTGGCTGTTGGGTTCGGCGCCAAACGCCGTCGCCGCGCCGCTGAAAAGCTTTGCCTGGCTGATCACCTGGGCATGGACTTCCAGGCCGACGACGACCTCCCATTGTCCGGTGCTGCCTTTGATCGTGTAGGTCATAGGATTGGGTTCTCCCGCACGAACTCAAATAGCCTCTCCTGCTCATTTCGAAGGAATTTTTCGCCGTCGACGTCGATATCGCGGCGTCCAAGGTCGTGAGCTGCTCTGATGAACCCCTTGAGGGCAGGTGGTTCCATTTTGCCCGTAGCAATATTCGGTTTGTCCACAACTATAGCGCTTAGCATCGGCCATCCCTTATCATGGGCGTGGCTTACTAATGTCCAGAGATGCGCGGGCATCGCTCGCCTTGCTTGACTCCAGGTGGCGCCGCTCGCTTCGGCAACCTGTCCATAACCTATAAAGCGGCGTTCTCGTGCAGCGGCAAGAATAAATGCTCGGGAACGTTCGAATTCCAGCACGCTTGGATTGCGGCGTGCCTGCTCAGCTTCGGCGGCAAGGTAGAGCGGCGAACTCGTCAGTCCCTTGCTGCGATGATTGATAATCAGATTGCTGATTTCCTGATCTGTCTTCTCAACAAGATTGATCGCCATCGTTCAGTGATCCTCGCGGCACCACACGAACACGCGCTGCTGTTCGCGCTTCAAGAAGGCGATGTCGTCGATATCGATTTCCCGTCCCGCTTCCCGGACGCCTTCGAGAAAAGCCTTCAGGTTGTCGGCGGTCATCTCGCCCGTCTCGATCTTGTCCTTATTGACGACGATAGCGGACAGCATCGGCCACCCCTTGCCGGCGGCATGGAAGCTCAGTGCCTCCAGATGCGGCATAACGCCCCGGCGCGACTTAACCCAGTTCAGGCCGCTGGCGTCGGCGATGTCCTTGTAGCACAGAAAACTGCGCAGCTTGCCGCGCTTCACGATCGCCTTGATGGTCTTTTCCATGTTGTATTCGCCGGTCAGCCGCAGCGCGAGCACGGCGTTGGCGGCAGCGAACACCGGGTCGTCGGTTCGGTTCAACCGCACGCAGTTGGCGACGATCGTTTCCAGATCTTTGGTCGGTTTCGAGTCCAGACTGATAGCCATTTCAACCTCCTGCCCTGAGCGACGGCAATGCTGTAAAGCTGGCCGCCTGCTCTATCGCGGCCGAGACCGCGAAGACGGTTTCCTCATCGAATGGCTTGCCGATAACCTGCAAACCCAGTGGCAATCCATTGGCATCCAAACCCGCCGGCACCGATGCCGCCGGCACGCCGGCAAGGTTGGCCGGCACGGTGAACAAGTCGTTCAGATACATCTGTATCGGATCGTCCATATTCTCACCCTGCGCGAACGCTGCCGACGGCGCGGTGGGCGCGAGCAGAGCATCCACTTTGCCAAAAGCGTCGGTGAAATCCTTCAAGATCAGCGCCCGTATTTTTTGCGCCCGCAGGTAATACGCGTCATAATAGCCAGCCGATAGTACGTATGTTCCGATCAATATGCGGCGGCGCACTTCCGCCCCGAATCCTTCGGCCCGGGTGCGTTCATAAAGATCGCGCAGATCCAAGCCTTTCTCGCGGGCACCGAACCGCACGCCATCGTATCGGGCGAGGTTCGACGAAGCCTCCGCCGGGGCGACGATATAATAGGTGGCAAGTCCGTACCTGGTGTGCGGCAGTGAAACATCAACGATTTCCGCTCCCGCCGCCCGCAGCCAGCCGATCCCTTGCTGCCACAGCGCGTCGATTTCCACCGGCATGCCGTCCGAGCGATATTCCCGGGGGATGCCGATGCGCAGGCCTTTGACGCCGCGCCGGCACGCCGCCTCAAAATCAGGGACTGCCAGCGCGGCACTGGTAGAATCCTTTGGATCGTGACCAGCCATGGAACCGAGGAGGATGGCACTGTCCTGAACGGTGCGGGCGAACGGGCCGGGATGGTCAAGCGACGACGCGAACGCCACCACACCCCAGCGGGAGCAGCGTCCATAGGTCGGCTTCACCCCAACCAGACCGCAAAACGACGCAGGCTGCCGGATCGACCCGCCGGTGTCGGTCCCGGTCGCACCCATCGCCAAACGCGCGGACACCGCCGCCGCCGATCCACCGGACGATCCGCCGGGTACCAGCACGGCGGTATCGTCCTGGCGCCGTTTCCAGGGGTTCTCCACCGGTCCATAGGCCGATGTCATGTTGGACGAGCCCATCGCGAACTCATCCAGGTTCGCCTTGCCGAGGAACACCGCACCGTCGCGCAGCAGGTTGGCGGTGACGGTACTTTCATACGGCGGCACGAAGGGCGCGAGGATTTTGCTGCCGGCGGTGGTCCGGACGCCCTCGGTGCAGAACAGGTCCTTGATTGCCAGCGGAATACCGGTCAGGGCGCGTTGTTCCCCGGCCGCCAGCGCGACATCGGCGGCGCGCGCCTGATCGACTGCGCGGGCGTGGCTGACCGTGATGAACGCGTTGAGCCGCGGGTTGAGCGCCTCGATCGCATGCAGGTGCGCCATCGTCAGATCGACGGCGGAGAATTCTTTGGCGCGCAACCCGTCGCGGGCGGCGGCGATGGTCAGATCGGTCAGCATCACTCGACAACTTTCGGCACGACGTAAAAATCCCCGATCCGCTCTGGCGCATTCGCCAGCACCTTGTCGGGGTAACCGCCGTCGGTGACAACGTCGGCACGCAGGGATGCTGCCATGTTGGCGGCCCCGGTCAAGGGCGCGATGCCGGTGATATCGACTTCGTTCAACTGCTCGATCCAACCCAGGATACCGTTCAGTTCGTGGCACAAAGGCTCGACCTCATGATCCTCCAACCGGATGCGGGCGAGTGAGGCGATGCGGCGGACGGTCGCGTGATCGAGCGACATGAGACAAAAAATCCTTGGGTGAATGAGAGGGCGGGACCATAACGGTCCGCATGGCACTCTTCAACCTGACGGATTTACTGGCCCGCCTTGGGCACGACCAGCGCGTAATCGGGATCGACCCCGGCAGCAAGACGATCGGCCTCGCGCTGTCGGACGTGCGGCGGACGCTGGCGTCACCTTACAGCAGCTTCAAACGTGGCAAACTGACCACCAACGCCACCCAGATCGCGACGATTGCGTTGCGGGAGGGCGCCTATGGGCTGGTCATCGGCCTGCCGCTATCGATGGACGGTACCGCCGGCCCGGCAGCCCAGGCTGCCAGGGATTGGGCGCACGCCCTGTCCGACGCCACCGGGTTGCCGGCCGCGCTGTGGGACGAACGGCTGTCCAGCGCCGCCGTCAACCGCTTCCTAATCGGTGAGGCGGACCTAACCCGCGCCAAACGCGCCGAGGTGGTCGATCGCGCCGCCGCCGCATGGATGTTGCAATCGGCGCTGGATGCATGCTCCCGGCCACAGGCGGATGCCTCCGAGGATGACGCCGCATAACGGCAAGCCGCGCCGGCCTTGGCCTTTCGAATACATCGGCGTCCGGGAAACGGGGAGCAACCGTGGAGATTGGAGGTTGCCGACTTGCACGCCAACGGCTCTTTGACGATAGTTCAGCCGGGAGGTTAAGTGTGCTCGGACGCCCGGGCAGCCCAGACGTGATACCTCCCCAACCGGACGGTCGGCATGCCTTGCCAGGGATAGCGGCAAGGTGCGCCAATTAAGGAGGACAGCCATGGAATTCGGGTATTTCTCAATGCCGTCGCACCCACCGGAGCGCGGCCTGAAGGCCGGCCTCGACTGGGACCTTCAAACAATGCGCTGGCTCGATGAACTCGGTTTCACCGAAGCCTGGATCGGTGAGCACCACACCGCCCCCTGGGAACCAAATCCCGCACCCGACCTGCTGATCGCCCAGGCGTTGCTCCAGACGAAACGACTTCGTATCGGTCCCGGCGGGTTCCTGCTACCGTACCACCACCCGGCAGAACTCGCGAACCGCGTCGCCATGCTGGACCACATGTCCGACGGCCGGCTGATGTTCGGTGTTGCCGCCTCGGGCCTGCCCAGCGACTGGGCGATGTTCAATGTCGATGGCATGTCGGGCACGAACCGGGAGATGACCCGGGAAGCCCTCGACATCATTCTGCGCCTGTGGGGCGACGAACCGTCCTTCGAGCATCGCGGCAAATTCTGGCACGTCACCAAGCCCGAACCGATGTTCGGCACACTAAGGCCTCACCTCAAGCCACTCCAGCAACCGCACCCGCCCATCGGCGTCGCCGGGCTTTCGAAGAACTCCGACACGCTAAAGATGGCGGGCGAGCATGGCTTCCTGCCGCTCAGCCTCAATCTCAACCCGGCCTACGTCGCTACCCATTGGGCGGCGGTCGAGGAAGGTGCCAAACGCACCGGCCGCACACCCCACCGGCGCGACTGGCGGATGGTGCGTGAAGTCTTCGTCGCGGAAACCGACGAGGAAGCGATGCGCCTGTCCGTCGGCGGCATGATGGGGCGGATGATGCGCGAATACTTCCTGCCGCTGCTGGCGAATTTCGGCTTCCTCGAATACCTCAAGCACGATCCCTCCGTGCCAGACTCCGACGTCACGCCGGAATACTGTGCTCAGCACAACTGGCTGATTGGATCGCCCGCTACCGTTGCCGAAAAACTGGAGCGCGTTTACCACGAAGTAGGTGGTTTCGGCAGCCTGCTGGTGTTTGGCTTCGACTACGCCGATCAGCCGGAGGCATGGCACAATTCCTTGCGGCTTCTGGCAGAGGAAGTTGCGCCCCGGGTCGGTCATCTTACCCCGCCTTAGGCTAAGGCGAGGCGAGGCTGGAAACGCCTTCCAAACCTTAGGCTCTTCGTTTTGGCCCGATCCGAAACGCCATTCGCTGGGGGTGGCGCTTCGCGATCGTCCCACCGCAAGCTTCGGACGATCGTGTCAGAACAGATCACACTCGCGAACTTGTGATAATTTAAGGCTCCGCGCCGGCGTTTGACTGGAGCGGCAGGTCCAAAAGTTTGCCGAATACGAAATAATGGCGTTTGACGGTAGAAAATCGGATCAATAACGACGATCCAGACGGGTGGAAGGCGCGGCTGGGGTTGCATTTCTTAAGCCGCCAGCTACCGAAACGCCGCTACCCGGCCAAACTTCCTGGCCGTCACGCCAACGGATTCATTGCAGGACATGCGCACTTGTTGACGAACCGTGTGAATCTGTTGCACAAAAGCACCCTTAGAGGGGATCAATGCATTGTTTGATCTCGAACCATAAGGAACGTGCATGTCAAAGGCGTTTATTTCGAAGGTCCTTCAGGAATCAACCGAGGTGACCGGCGCAGCGGCGAGCCGTGCGACCAATGATCTGATCGATGCGATCGTCAAAGACATGAAAAAGAACGGAAAATTTACGCTCCCCAGCTTCGGCACCTTCACGGTGCGCAAGACCAAGGCGCGCAAGGCGCTGAATCCGCGGACCGGTGAACCGATTAAGGTCAAGGCTGGCAAGACCGTTCGCTTCAAGGCATCACCAGTGCTTAAGAAGGCTGTCTGATACTGCCTTCCGATGACACTTCGGCAGTAATACCCCGGGCCACCTATCGCGGCACATTCCAAGATCGGTGGCCTGGAAATGCCCATATCCAATGTCGCTTTACTATAGTCCAGACCTATCGTCATTTTCGGGTTGCGACCTTGCCATCGGAGTCAGACCGAGTCTCCGTCCAATGACGACCGGCCGGGTTCAATGAAAGCTTCAAGCAAGCGTGGACAGAATTCCAGGTCGCCAGCAGTTCTCATTTTTGCGTTCGCGGCGGCCGTCACCTGCCTCGTCATGGTGCGCCTTCGCCGCTTTGCCAAAATGAGAACTGCTGCCAGATCGAAATACCGGTTGGGCCAACGATTTTCCGGCCAGCCATAATCGATGAAATGATCCATCGGGTCCGGGCCGGCACGGGCAACGTTGTCATTGTACAGTCAGTAATAAACTGCGTCGAACAGCCCCGCAGCCGTCAACGTCCGGATCGTTGCTTCCCGGTCCCATGCGTCCGTCTTGTCGGACGATCAGTCCGCAGCCAGGACACCCGCCACGCCATCCACTAAGGTCCTGGCAAGTTCTTGGCGCAACGCTGCGCGTAAATTTCCCATCGGTTCATCCCATGCGCCCGGTTTGTCCTGGCGGAACAACCGCACGGACGGATACCAGGGGCTGTCGTCACGATCCAACATCCAGCGCCAGTCGGCGGCTTTCGGGATCAGAATCCATACCGGCTTGCCCAGAGCGCCGGCCAAGTGGCCCATCGAGGTATCGACGGTGATGACCAAATCCAGATTCTCGATCAATGCCGCCGTCTCGCCGAAATCCTTCAGGTCGTCCGACAAATCGGTCATGCCGCCGAACTGCCGCATAGCGTCCAGGTCCCGCGCCGGCATCGGTTTCTGCAAGGATACGAACGCCGCGGGCCCTGCATCGGCCAGCATGGTGAGTTGTGCCAACGGCAACGATCGGCGCCGGTCGTTCGGATGGGTCGGGCGACCCGTCCAGGCCAAGCCGATACGTTTCATGCCGGACGGCAGCGTGGCGGCAAGCCGATTGCGCCAATACTCAATCCGAGCCGGATCGGCTTTCAGGTAGGGAGTTTGTCCGGGAATCGTGTTCAACCGCGTGTGGAACAGGTACGGCAGGCTGGACAGGCGGCAATGTGCCGCATGCCCCGGGACGTCGGTCCAGCGATGGCAGTATTGCGAAACACCGGGAATGCTCGCCAGCAGCGGCTCCATTTCGGCACTGCAACCCACGATCAGTTCCTGGCAGCGTTCGGCGGCCATCGGGATGTAGCGGGCGAACTGGATCGTGTCGCCATACCCCTGGTCACCGACCAGCAGCAGCCGGCCGTTCGGAATCCTCATGCCGTTCCAAGGGGCCGAGGTCATCGCCGGCATCGTTGCCTTGCCCGCCTCGGTCTGGTTGCGCCATTCGTATTCGGCCCAGCCAGGGTCGAAATCGCCCACCGCCAGCAGGTTCTGGGCCATCGCGAGGTGCCCGTCGGCATGGTCGTGCTTCAATCCCAGTGCGCGCAACAGGCACGCCGCCGCTCGCTCCCGGTCATCGACATCGGTGAAGATCAGGGACAGGTTGACCAGATGTTCGGGATTGCCCGCATCCAGCCGGATCGATTCCTGCCCGGCGGCCAGCGCCTCATCCATCCGGTATGTGCTGCGGCATAACGAGCTGAGATGCGCATACCAGGTGGAATTTCCCGGCCGAAGCTGGATCGCCCGGCGAAGCAGGGCAACGCCCGTTTCGGGATCGCCCGCCATGGCGGCAACGATCCCCTGCAGCGCGAGCGCCGCCGGCTGATCGGGGAGCGCGG
>JANXLQ010000465.1 GCA_025355085.1 Rhodopila sp. | reverse complement strand
GGCCAGGCGGAGGCCTATCGTGGTTCGGTCCACCACCGTCAATGCGTGCGTTCGAGATGCCATCCCACCACCCTAACCCATCCGGCCACCTGGGGGGTGTTCGTCCCGGAACTTGAATCCGCCATGGGTTAGCATGCATGCCGGTGCCGAGCAGCCCTTTCAGGAACTGCTCGATGTCTTTGAATCCCAGGGTTTGATTTGGTGTCATCGGTTGCCTCGCGTATCGGGTTACGCGCGGCCTCAATCGAGGCGGACGGTTGGACGCAAGCGGGGCCGGGACGAAAGCAAGATTTGGAATCGCGGCTGGCCGCCGTGGATTCTTTTCGGAACCCCGAATGGGTGATGTCGATTTTTTTATTGCGCGGCGGGTTCAATGGAAAATGAGGGGATGCTTAAGACCACGGACCTCAGTATGATCTCTGATCACACCGCACAAGAGGAGCATCGCAAGACAATCGAGTGAGCGGCCGCTTAACGTTCAAATCAGGTCTGCATATCAATAGACGGAGACCGAACTGCGTTTCCGGCAGTCAGACGACCCGATTTGCCCCGGGGAGCAGCGCCATAAGCGCTAAAATAAGCTCCGGACATGATATCTCACATGCGGATTTTGTTTTCGTGGTGCGTTCGCGAGGTTACGATGAACCAATGATCCCGCCGCCGTCGCTGATATTACGTTTCCGTTGGATCGCCTTGGTTTCCCGTGCCAGCCGGTCAAGGTCAAGGTCAAGGCCAGCCGGAAGCCGTTTTGGTAGCCTGAAAGTGCAGCAGTGCCGCCGAGGCGATTTCGACCAGAAAAGCCAAATGTAACTGAATACATCGTGTCCGGCCGACATCCACCCGCGTGAGGCTTGCCCTTGATCGGTACAAGGATAACACTCAGTAGGAATAGCGGGAGGACATCACCAATGACCAGCACATACGATATCGTCATACGCGGCGGCACGATCATGGACGGCAACGGCGGCATACCCTACATCGGCGATGTCGCGATCAAGGATGGTTTGATCGCGGCTGTCGGTGCCGTGTCCGGCGCGGGCAAGGAAGAAATCGACGCCGAAGGCCTGTCGGTCACACCGGGTTTCGTGGACCTCCACACGCACTACGACGGTCAGGCCATGTGGGATTCGCATTTGGCGCCCTCGTCCTGGCATGGCGTGACCACCGTGGTCATGGGCAATTGCGGTGTTGGCTTCGCGCCGGTGCGGAAAAACACGCAGGACGCCGTGGTCGCGCTGATGGAAGGCGTGGAGGATTTACCCGGCCCTTGTCTGAACGAAGGCCTGGATTGGACCTGGGAAAGCTTCGCAGAATTTTTGACGGCACTGGAACGCCGCAAGCACGACATCGATTTCTGCGCCCTGCTGCCGCACGCGCCGCTGCGCGTCTATGTGATGGGTGATCGCGCGTTAAACCTGGAGGATGCCAACCAGGAAGACATCGCCCGCATGCGTGAACTCACCGCCGAGGCCATCCGCGCGGGTGCGTTCGGCTTTTCCACATCGCGTACCATCGCACACAAGACGCTGGCGGGCGACCACACGCCGACGCTGCATGCCCAGGAAAGTGAGTTGATGGGCATCGCGATGGGGATGAAGGACGCCGGCGGCGGATTTATCGAACTGACATCCGACTGGAACACGCCTGACCCGGAGACCGAGTTCGCCATGGTTCGGCGCATCATGGACGCGTCCGGGCGGCCGCTGGTGTTCTCGCTGACCGAGCGTCACGACCGGACGACAGCGTGGATGGACCTGCTGGAGCTGTCCACCAAGGCGGCGGCCGATGGCCTGCCGATCCGCTGCGTTGCGCCGCCGCGTCCGATCGGTGCGTTACTGGGGCTGACCGGCAGCCAGAACCCGTTCGCCGGTACCCGCACATATCGCTCCATCGCCGACAAGCCGCTGGCGGAACTGGTCGCCGCGATGCGCGATCCGGCCATCCGGGCGCAAATTCTGGCAGACGATCCGTGGGAGTTCAATACGTGGTCGTTGCTGAGCCGTGTTGGATTTGAGCGGATGTTCCGCTTTAGCGATCCGCTGAACTACACGCCGTCGCGGGACGACTCCATTACTGCGATCGCCGAACGCAAGGGTGTGACACCACAAGAAATCGCGTACGACATGCTGATCGAGGATGACGGCAAGGACTTCATCTTCGCCTGCCTCGTGAACTACGCGCACTATAATCTGGAGGCGGTGAAGACGATGTACGCCCGCCAGCACGTCATTCCGGGCCTGAGCGATGGGGGCGCACATGTCGCGTTCATCTCCGACGCATCGTTCCCGACCTTCCTGTTCACCTATTGGGGCCGGGATTGCGAAGATGGTCGGATGCCGCTGCATGACCTGGTTCGCCGCCAGACGCGGGAACCTGCCCGGTTTGCCGGATTGAACGACCGCGGCGTCCTTGCACCCGGCATGAAGGCCGATGTCAACGTGATCGATTTCGCCAATCTGGCACTGGAACGTCCCAATATGGTGGTCGATCTGCCGGCCGGGGGGCGCCGGTTGATGCAGAAGGCCCGGGGGTATGCGGCCACGGTCAAGGCAGGACAGGTCACCTATCGTAACGGTGAAGCCACAGGTGCTCTGCCAGGCGGCCTGGTGCGCGGAACATGCTCGGTCTGATTGTTCTAGACTGAAAATCGCTGCAACGAACGATCGGGCGGGACCGGTCGTTCGTTACGCCAGAACCCGAGACGGGGATAATCAACATGGCAACCACGACCTTCAAAGTCGGCGATATCACAATCCACCGTGTGGTGGAGCAGGAAGGCCCGTTCTTCAATCCACTCGAATTCTTCCCGACTCTGACGCCAGAGGTGCTGGAGGAGAACCGCGGTTGGATGACCGATGGCGGCTACCTCGACCGGAAAACCGGCCAGATCGTGCTGTGTATCCAGTCATACCTGGTGCAAACGAAGCACCACAATATCTTGATCGACAGTTGCGTCGGTAATCATAAACCGCGTCCGGCGCGGCCATTCTGGAACATGATGAATACGGACAGGTTTGAGAAAAGCCTTGCCGGAACCGGGGTTTCCCCTGATCAGATCGATTATGTCATGTGTACCCATCTGCATGTCGATCATGTCGGGTGGAACACGAAGCTGGAAAACGGCCGTTGGGTTCCCACGTTTCCCAAGGCAAAATACGTGTTTTCCGACCGGGAACTCGCGTACTGGACAGAAACGGAAAAGAACAATCCATCGGCGGTACCCTGGATTACGGACTCTGTTCTTCCCATCGTCGCGGCCAAGCGCGAGGAAGTGGTGAACAGCAGCCACCAGTTCAGCGATATCGTGAAGCTGCTACCCACACCGGGCCATACGATAGACCATTATTCTGTCCAGGTCGGCAAACCGGGCGCGGATGCCGTGATCACGGGTGATATGATCCACTCGCCCTTGCAGGCCCGCTATCCGGACCTTGGCCTGCGCGTGGATTACAGTTCGCCGCAGGCCGGGGAAACGCGTCGCAACCTGTTTAGTTGCTTGTGTGACACGTCAACGCTGGTCTGCACGGCGCATTTTCCATCGCCATCCGCGGGCCGGATTAAGCGTTGGGGTGACGGGTTCAAGTTTGAGCCGGTTTAGCTGGCGATATCGCTAATCACTGTTGGTCCGCTCCCAACGCTTGACTACCAAAGGCTTTGGGAGCGGACCAATAGTTCAATAGCTACTGGCTAGAATCCAACGCTTGGTACCCGACCTGATCCGTCGTCATGCCCGGTAAACCGCCAATCCTGCCGGATGCAACTGTCGGATTATAGCGATTAAATAGTTAAATCTCTTTTCAGGTTCCGTCCGAGTGATGGGGCGGTGTTTCTGCAAGTTGCTTCATGGCCTCCTGCATGCACCGACCCAACGCCGAAGCAAGATCGCCGTCGGGAACCGCCGCGCCGTGAGCGGACAAAACACCGGCGACATGGTGCAAAACCGCCTGATCATGCCCGGGTCCGTTGGCGATCGCAAGCACAGCCCTGACCAGGGTGGCGGCCACCTCTTCGGGCAAACCCAGTTTCACTGTAGCCCATTGTACGAATAATTTATCCCGGCGCGCGAAGGCAAGGAAGCGAAATTCCTCGTCATGGGCAAATTTTGCCTCGAATGCTTGTTCTCGATCCTGAAAACTTGTCGGCATGTCAGCCCCTTTCGGTTGCTTACCCGCACGAACTTACCTCCATTTCCGCCCTTCTGGCTACTGAAGTTTCGGACCGGCCGCCCGTTGGCGAACGAATACGGTAATTGCTCACCCCGGTATTAGCCCATCTTATTCACCGCATAGCAGGGATTCGCTGGTGGGCATGGATTAACTATCTGGAATCGCATAGAGATTGGGTGCTGACACCAACTCTGGCACCCGGACAGAATCTGCCATGCCCACCGCCACTGACAATACTCT
>JANXLQ010000449.1 GCA_025355085.1 Rhodopila sp. | reverse complement strand
GAATGCCTACCATCTGAGCCTTTTCTGGGCCGGGACAGCAAGGCGTGGATGACGGGCCTTCGCCCGCCATGACGGAGAGGAGCCCCCGGAGAAAACCATTCTCCGCCAAAAGCGCGGGCGAGAGTTTTCACACAGCCTGCTGCGCCCGCCATGACGGGATTGGGTCGAGGGGTCAGAATATACGCCCGTTGGTATTATCTGGGCCGTCTGTTCCCGTGCGCTGCTGCGATAGGCGACCCCGGCAACTACCGCCGTTTTGCCAAAATGAGACCTGCTACAGGAAGATGATGGCGGCGACGAAACAATGTCAACGCCGGTTAGCCTTACACGATAGGTCCGGCGATCTCCTGCGTCAGTTTCTGCCGCATCGCCTCGGCAAAGTCCTTGTATTCGCGGCAGGTGACGGCGAACGCGCCGGGGCCGCCGATTACCTCGGCGATGTAGGACGCCAGCAGGTCGGGTTCTTCGTGCAAAATGCAGAGCCCGTTGATGGTGATGCCGGCCGTCGCCATGCGGTCGCGGATCGGCCCGGGTGGGGTTCCTTCGTTGGAGCGGCCGTCGCCGATGACGTTCACGATGTTGCGTTTGGGAATGGCCGGCACCTTCGCCAGCAGCGTCAGCGCCGCCAACAACGCCTCTCCGATCGCAGTGGCCCCGGCGCGTATAGTGCGGGGCATGTTATCGACGCTGTCGGCAAAGGCATTCAAATCGGCGGCGGAGGCGATTGGAGTCCAGTTCGTAACGATGTCCTGCTGGCCGGTGCCGGACCACAGCAGCAACGACAGCACCGACTTGCCGATCAGCCCGGCCGCCACCGCCGGATCGCGCAATGCCGAGGCCATGCCCCCGGCGATCAGGCCGAACTCGTCGTAGGTCACGCTGGCGGACCCGTCCACCGCCAGCACCATCGCCAGTTCTACATGGTCCACGCTATTTCCGGCGTTCGATATCAGGCAGCAGCGCCGTCAACAGTCCGATCAGCGGGAGGAACGAGACATAATGATAGACAGTCTCAATCCCGGTGATATCGGCAATGCGTCCCAGGGCTGCCGCGCCAAGCCCTCCGAGGCCGAAGGAAAACCCGAACATCATCCCGGCGACCAGTCCGATCCGGCCAGGCAACAGTTCCTGCGCATAGACGATGATGGCGGAGAACGCGGATGCCAGGATCAGCCCGATCACGATGCTCAGGATGCCGGTCCACATCAGGCCGGCATAGGGCAGCATCAGGGCGAACGGGAAGGCACCCAGGATGGAGAACCAGATCACCGGCCTGCGCCCGAACCGGTCTCCGATCGGTCCGCCCGCGAAGGTGCCCGCCGCGACGGCCGCCAGGAAAGCGAACAGCATGTATTGCGCGTGCTGGACGGTGAGTTGGAACTTCTCAATCAGATAGAAGGTGTAGTACGAACTCAGGCTGGATGTATAGACGTTCTTGGAAAACAGCAGAATCAGAATAACCGCAATCGCTCCAAGCACTTTTGCCCGGGGAAGCGGCGATGCCGGGATCGCGGCAGGTGTGCGGTGGCCACGGCGGGCGATCATGGCAGGATGGCGTGAATACCAGACGCTGACGTTGCTTAGCACCAGGATCGCCAACAGTGCGGCGGCGGAGAACCAGGCGATGCTGCTTTGCCCGCGTGGCACGACGATGAACGCGGCCAGCAGCGGTCCGATCGCCGATCCGGCGCTGCCGCCAAGCTGAAACAGCGATTGGGCAAACCCGTACCGGCCGCCCGAGGCCATGCGCGCGACCCGCGACGACTCGGGGTGGAATACTGACGATCCCAGGCCGACCATGGCGGCCGCGATCAGAATCATGTGGTAGCTGCCGGCGACCGACAGCAGAAGCAGGCCAAGCAGGCTGCATCCCATGGCCACGGGAAGGGAGAACGGGATCGGCCGCTTGTCCGTGACCATCCCGACGACCGGCTGCAACAGCGACGCGGTCAATTGGAACGCCAATGTGATCAGTCCGATCTGGCCGAAGTCGAGCTGATAGGCATCCTTCAGGATCGGATAGATCGCCGGCACCAGCGATTGATTCATGTCATTTAGAAAGTGGCACAGGCTGAGCGAGATCAGGATGGTAAAGGTCGTGGCCGATTGACTGGCAGCCGGGGTCGGGACCGCGAAGGCCGGACCGTCTCGGAGCCCGGATTCGGCGGGTATGGCGGCGGCGGTGCTCTCGCTCATGTGGGGTTCCTTCGGACGCATATTCGGTTGAGACGCAGTATGCCGAAGGTGCGCCGTATGCACCCATGCGTGTGGCGTGAAGCAGCCATCTTGCTTCTCGCTATCGTTACTCAAGTTCCACTAAGTTTCGCCGTATTCGGTGTCCACATTCATCGGGTGGCGCCAGTATGAATGGTCTGTTGGCGCTAAATGCTTGCTGGAGGTTGAGATGCCTATTTCCCGGAAGGAAGCGCGCGGCGGTAAGGCGTTCGCGTTCCCGTTGTTCGGGATCATGTTCCTGTTAACGTGTTATTGGGTGTTGGCGGATTGGCAGTCGATGCCATTGATGCTGAGCAACGTTCTCGCTGCGGTGCATTGGCCGGGTTGATATCGGGGCCGGGTTGATCGAGCGCTTAACCGCTCCGGCCCGCCAGCCGCATAATCGCAATAGGCGTCACGGGCGTGTCCCGATGGTTATCCATGCGACATTTTCCACACTTTAGTCTTTAGGGCGCCCTGATGTGTCCGCGGCAACGACGATCATGGGCCGGGTCCGCGATTGCATGATGCCGTCTTAGTCCACTCCGTATGGACTATCATCTGCCGCTCGTCCGTCTCTGCCGTCGCTCGGGGTAGGTCGAAGCAAGGGAGGTCGTCCCTCTGCAATTGGCCTGGCGCCGCGATGCTGGTGAACGATGAACTCGATTATGGTGGGATAAACGGCACATCTGGCATCTGACCGGTCGTCCGACTTCACGCAGAGCTCGCAGAGCGCGGCGCAGAGTGCGCAGGGAAGATTTTTTACGGCCTTCAGCCAAGAAAGTATTAAGGGCCTTGGGCCAGGAGAACCATCGCTTACCGGCGACCGGCGACCGGCGACCGGCGACCGGCGACCGGCGACCGGCGACCGGCGACCGGCGACCGGCGCTGACATTGACGTACTGCCATCCAACCCGTCAGCCGATATCCGGGTCAAGCCCGGGCACAGAATCCGGGCGGCATCCACGTTTTTTGTTTGCTTAAACAAAGACATGGATGGTGCGGCTTCGCACACTAAGGCGACGCGAAGGCGGTCGGCGGTACGTCAATGCCAACGCCGGTTGGTGGGAGGTGACGCGTGGCCGGAATTGCGGGAATGCCAGCCGGACGACCGTTCGGCCAACGTCCAGAAAATCTCTCCTGCGTCCTCTGCGCGGCGCTCTGCAACTTCTGCGTGAAGTCAGAAGAGGGATCGGACACTGAAGGTGCCGGTCTGGCTGCAGTCCTCCCGACCTCCGGCCAAACGAGATTTCAGCGTGTCCGGAAGTGGGATGCTGCTTGCCGTACGGCGCCTGAGACGCGACCTCAACGTCCCGTCTCAGGCGCTTATGACCGGTGTTAAACGCCGCGTTGCCGCAGGTCTGCGTTGAAGTTACGATCGAACGCGCGACCGGCGTCGGCGCGGTTCAGGCCGACATCCATCAGTTCCCGATCGGACATGGAAGACAGTTCACGGGCTGCTTCGCTCTCACGCCTCCAGGCAATGAACGCGGCGACCTTGTGTGACAACCACGCGGCCAAGCCGCCCCGGCGAACGTTGGATTGCGCCACATCTTCAGTGCGAAGGTTCGGCTCTTCCCATTTGGCGTCGATATAGCTCAAGCTTGGCAGTTGAAAGGCGAATTTAGAGTCGGCGGTGTGTACGCTCATGACAAATATCCATACGAACCCGGGTGCTACGCGACGTCGGGGTGGCGGGGCGCCCCCAGGGTTATGATGCAGTGCAACATAAACCATCCCGCTCTCGATTTAAGAGCGTCATTGCGCCCGAACTGCCATGCAAAAAACGCATGGACATCGAATGAGTCATGAAAATGTGCCGGTGTGCCGGCGAGAAAGGTCGAATATGAGTGTCGCAGCGTTATCTATGCTCCGCCAGGAATTGGCTCGTCAGGGCCTTGATGGTTTCATCGTGCCACGCGCGGACGAACATCTGGGGGAGTATGTTCCCGCCGCCGCCGAACGTCTGGCGTGGCTGACCGGCTTCACCGGCAGTGCCGGCCTGGCCGTGGTGCTGGCCGATACGGCAGCGGTCTTCACGGATGGCCGTTACGTGCTGCAACTCGCGGAACAGACCGGCCAGAAGCTGTGGCAACGCCTGCATATCACCGAGGAACCGCCTCCGGCGTGGCTGGTGCGACAGGCGCCGAAAAACGGCCGCATCGGCTATGATCCGCTGCTGATCAGCGAAGAAGGTCTGGCGCGCTATACCGATGCCGGGCTGGAAATGGTGCCAACCGAGTACAACCCGATCGACACGGTCTGGACGGATCGGCCGCCGCTTCCGGCCGCCCCGGCGGTGCCGCATCCGATGATCTACGCCGGCCGTTCGTCCGAAGACAAACGCGCCGATGTTGGAAGGGTCTTGCGTGAGGCGAAGCAGGATGCGGCGGTGCTGACCGATCCCGCCTCGGTCGCATGGCTGCTGAACATCAGAGGCGCCGATGTGCCGTTCACGCCGTTCGCGCTTGGTTTTGCGATCGTGCATGCGAGCGGAGCGACGGAGTTGTTCATGGCCCCGGAGAAAGTCTCGGCCGAGACACGCTCCTGGTTGGGAAATGGGGTGTCGGTCGCGGATCGCGATGCGCTGCTGCCGGCGCTGCGCGGGTTAAAGGAAAAGACCGTGCGGGTAGATGCTGCCGGCTCCCCCGTGTGGTTCGCGCAGCAGCTTCTGAAGGCCGGGGCAGTGGTCTCTGCCGGCAGCGATCCGTGTTTGCTGCCGAAGGCCTGCAAGAACGAGGGCGAGCAGGCTGGCACGCGGGCCGCCCACCTGCGCGATGCGGTGGCGGTGTGCCGCTTTCTGCACTGGTTGTCCGTGACGGTTCCTGCCGGTTCGGAGACCGAGATGTCCGCCGCTGACACGCTGCTGGCGTTGCGGGGTGAGGTCGAAGGATTTCGCGGCGAGAGTTTCCCGGCGATCTCCGGCGCCGGGGAGCACGGCGCGATCATCCATTATCGAGTCACGGATGCGACGAACCGGGCGATCAATCGGAACGAAGTGTATTTGATCGACTCGGGGGCACAGTATCCGGACGGGACGACCGATATTACCCGTACGGTCTGGACCGGCCCCGATGACGCGCCGGATATGGTTTGCGACCGGGTGACGCGGGTGATGCAGGGGCACATCGCGATCGCTACGGCAGTGTTTCCCAAGGGCGTTGGCGGGGCGCATTTGGATGCGTTTGCGCGCCGGGCGCTGTGGGATGTGGGGCTGGATTACGACCATGGGACGGGGCATGGGGTGGGAAGTTATCTGTCAGTGCATGAAGGCCCGGTCAGCATCTCCCGTTTGGCGCGTCCCGTGCCGATCGCGGCTGGCATGGTTTTGTCCAATGAACCGGGGTTTTATCTGCCGGACCATTATGGAATCAGGTTGGAGAATCTACTGCTGGTGCAGCCGGCCGACCTGCCCGGCGCCGCGAAACCGTTTCTTCGATTTGAAACTTTGACGTTGGCCCCGTTCGATCGGCACCTGCTGAACCCCGCACTGATGACGGCACACGAACGTGCGTGGCTGGATTCGTATCATGCGCGTGTGTTGCGGACGGTGGGGCCGTTGCTTGGGGAAATCGAGCGCGCGTGGCTGGCCGTGGCCTGCGCCCCGATCGGCGGCGCCTGAGACCAGCCGTCATCGCAGGTCCTGATCTGGGGAACTGTACAGCCACCGTTCTCCGGGTGGATCGCTGGATCGGATACGGTGATGACGGGGGATCGCGGGTGCGATCGATGGAACCCGTGACGGCAAAGCCGGCTGCCTCGCATGAAGGCGGCCGGCTTGGTATTGTTGTTGCTTAATTTTCGTTCAGCGCACCTTGGCCCATGCCTCGTATCGCGCCTTGTTCTCAGCGTTCGGCGGATACAGGCCGGGCAAGGCGGCGCCATCGTTCACCTGCGTCATGATCCACTCCTCCAGCCGCTCCTGATCCGCGGCGACGGCGGCTACTTCCGCCAGCATTTTCTGCGGGATCACCACCGCACCATCGTCATCGACCATAACGATGTCGTCGGGGAACACCGCAACGCCGCCGCAGCCGATCGGTTCTTGCCAACTTACGAATGTCAGGCTGGTGACAGAGGCCGGGGCCGCCGTGCCCTGGCACCACACCGGTAAGCCGGTGCCCAGAACGCCCGAAAGATCGCGAACGACCCCATCGGTAATCAATCCGGCGACGCCTCTCTTGGCCATCCGAGCGCAGAGGATGTCACCAAAGATGCCGGCATCGGTGACGCCCATGGCATCCGCTACGGCTATGCAACCGTCGGGCATTGCCTCGATGGCAGCGCGGGTGGAAATCGGTGACGACCACGATTCAGGCGTTGCCAGATCCTCCCGCGACGGAACGAACCGCAGTGTGAAGGCGCGCCCGATCAGCCGGGGCTGGCCGGTCCGGATCGGTCTGGTGCCACGCATCCAGACATTCCGCAGACCTTTCTTAAGCAGGACGGTGGTGATGGTCGCGGTAGAAACCCCGGAAAGGGCTGCGAGCGTGGCCGGGTCGATAGTCATGGAATGTTCCGATCCTGGTTGGCAAACGTTCGGGGGTGCGTATCGCGGCGACTGCCCATGCGCCGCCCGCCCGCCATTGGTGCGTGCGTATTGATGCGCTATTGGCTGGTTCACGCAAGATACCGCGGCCGGGCTGCCGCATCGCAGCTTGTATCAGTCGCCGGCGGGTGACCTGCGGGTTGGCGATCCCGGCTGGATCGAAGCCGATAGTAATAACAGCGCCGCCGGCCATGTGCGGACCTGTCCAATTGGTCGGCACGTATCCTCGATACGCGCTTGCCTGCCGGCG
The DNA here is from genome assembly GCA_025355085.1 of Rhodopila sp. Lineage (GTDB taxonomy): Bacteria > Pseudomonadota > Alphaproteobacteria > Acetobacterales > Acetobacteraceae > Rhodopila. The sequence continues at coordinate 7,141 of JANXLQ010000449.1, read as the reverse complement.
AAACCGCCGCTATATCCCCGCCCTGTTAGCGAGTCCGGGCCTGGAAGGGCATGCCCAGCCGCGACTGCTTGCCGATCTCACCCGTCCCGGGTGGGGCCGTTCCATCCACCACGGATGGGCAAGCGCGAACCTGAAGGAGACCAAAATGCCCAAACTGAAGACCAAGTCGGCGGTCAAGAAGCGGTTTAAGATCACCGCGACCGGAAAAGTTATGGCCGGCCCCGGCAAGAAGCGCCATTGCCTGAGTGCCCGCAGCCAGAAGGCCAAGCGTTCCAATCGCGGCAGCCAGACGTTGACCCATGCTGACGGTATTACCGTGAAGCAGTGGGCCCCCTACGGCATCGCCTAAGCGAGGAATTAGAACAGCATGGCACGCGTCAAACGGGGTACCACCACCCACGCCCGTCACAAGAAGGTCCTTGAGCAATCCAAGGGCTTCGTCGGTCGTTCGTCCACGAATTATCGCATTGCGCGGGAACGGCTCGAGAAGTCGCTTCAGTACGCATACCGCGATCGCCGGGTTAAGAAGCGCGAATTCCGCGGGCTTTGGATCCAGCGTATCAACGCAGCGGTGCGCGAGCACGGCATGAACTACTCGATGTTTATCTGCGGACTGAAGAAGGCTGGGATTGAGATGGACCGTAAGGTCCTCGCCGCCATCGCCTATGATGACGCGGCCTCTTTCGCGGCGATCGTGCAGAAGGTTCAGGCCGCCCTGGCCTAACGCCGTTCCCTCGGGACCGCGATCCAGTAAAGGGGCCGCCTGAACAGGGCGGCCCTTTCCGTGTACGGGACACATCCATGAATGACGACCTGCAAGCCCTGAAGTCTTCCACCGACGCCACCCTGGCCGAGGCGACCGATCTGCGCGCGTGGGACGCAGTGCGGATCGCGGTGTTGGGCCGTAACGGCAGCCTGACCGGCATGCTGCGTGACCTGGGCAAGGCCGCGCCGGAACAGCGCAAGGACCGGGGCGCCGCGCTCAATCGGTTGAAAGACGCGCTCAACACAGCCATCGAAGCCAGGAAAATCCAGCTTGAGGATGCGGCGCTGGACGTTCGCCTGATGTCGGAGCGGATCGATCCCACCTTATCGCCGCGACCGCGCGAAACCGGCCTGATCCATCCGATCGCCCGCACGATGGAGGAAATCGCCGCCATCTTCGGCGCCATGGGCTGCACCGTCGTGGACGGGCCGGACGTCGAGAGCGACTGGTTCAACTTTGGGGCGTTGAACATCCCCGGCCACCACCCCGCCCGAGCGGACCATGACACCTTCTATCTGCCACCGAGCGATGGTGGCGCACCGCCGGTGCTGCGGACCCATACCTCGCCGGGGCAGATACGGACCATGCTGTCGCAGGAACCGCCGATCCGGGTTTTGGTCACCGGCCGCACCTATCGCGCCGACCACGACGCGACCCACTCGCCGATGTTCCATCAGTGCGAGGGTCTGGTGATCGATCGCGGCATCACGCTGGGGCACCTGAAGGGCTGCCTGATCGACTTCCTGCGGACGTTCTTCGCCATCTCCGACCTGCCGGTGCGCTTCCGGTCCTCGTATTTCCCGTTCACCGAACCGTCGATGGAGGTCGATATCGGCTGGAACCGGAAGACCGGGGAACTCGGGCGCGGCGGCGACTGGCTGGAAATTCTTGGCAGCGGCATGGTGCATCCCCGCGTGCTCGCCAACTGCGGAATCGATGCGAGGGAGTGGCAGGGGTTCGCGTTCGGCATGGGCGTGGAGCGGATAACGATGCTGAAACACGGCATGGCCGATTTACGGCCGTTTTATGAGTCCGATCTGCGCTGGCTGAAGCACTACGGCTTCAACCCGCTGTCTCCGACCATGCTGCACGAGGGGGTGTAGGCAATGATCGCACGCGCATCATACCCGGTTGCCATGGTCCTCTCCCTACCTCCAATAGTCGTCACGGTGCAGGTCCGCAGGCGGGGTCGCCTCATGTTATCGGGCATCGTTTTGCCAATGTGTCATGGCCGGGCTTGGCCCGGCCACCCACGACTTTCTCGGCAGCGGCACCCAAAGTCGTGGGTGGCCGGGGCAAGCCCGGCCATGACACAAAAATCAAAGTCCGTGCCCGTGTCGCCAAAGCCAGCGGCGCTGCGATGCGTTCTGGCGATGACGCTGAAATTTCCATTGCTGCACGAGGGGATCTGACCGATGAAATTCACCCTCTCCTGGCTGAAGTCGCACCTTGAAACCGACGCCTCGCTGGACCGGATCACCGACACTCTGACCCAGATCGGGCTGGAACTGGAAGGCGTGGAAAACGCCGGCGCCGCGCTGGCATCGTTCCGCGTCGCGCATGTGATCGAGGCCGTGCAGCACCCTAACGCCGACCGCCTGCGGGTGTGCAAGGTGGACGCGGGCGACGGCATCATCTCGGTCGTCTGCGGCGCACCCAACGCGCACACCGGCATGAAAGCGGTATTCGCGGCGGCGGGCGCAGTCATCCCCGCCAGCGGAATCGTCCTGAAAGTCGGCGAAATCCGCGGTGTGCAAAGTGCGGGGATGTTGCTGTCAGCGCGCGAAATGAACCTCGGCGACGACCACTCGGGGATTATCGAACTTCCCGCCGATGCGCCGATCGGTATGTCCTACGCCGACTACGCCGGCCTGAACGACCCCGTCATCGAGATCGGTGTCACCCCGAACCGGGGCGATTGTTTCTCCGTCCGCGGCGTTGCGCGCGACCTCGCGGCGGCCGGGCTGGGCGTGTTGAAATCGTTCCAACCGGCAGCGATCCCGTCCGTATTCGACGGCGGCCCGCACTGGGAGATCGCGTTCCCCGAGGCATGCCCATGGATCATCGGGCGCACCATTCGCGGTGTGAAGAACTCGCCCAGCCCGAAGTGGCTGCAGGACCGGCTGACCTTCATCGGCCTCCGCCCGATCAACGCCCTGGTGGATGTGACGAACTTCTTCACCTTCGACCTCGGCCGCCCGCTGCATGTGTTCGACGTAGCCAAACTATCGGGTGACACTCTGACCCTCAGGCGTGGTGCCGGCGAAACCATGCGCGCGTTGAACGGCAGGGACTACGTCGTCGATCCCGAGGATTGCGCCATCTGCGACGCCGCCGGAGTCCAATCCATCGCCGGCGTTATTGGCGGCGAGGCCACCGGCTGCGACGAAACCACCACCACCGTCTTCGTCGAGTGCGCGCTGTTCGACCCCATCCGCATCGCCCGCACCGGCCGCCGTCACCAACTCGTCTCCGATGCTCGGCAACGCTTCGAGCGCGGCCTCGACCCCGCGCTGATGCCCGATGCGATCCAGGCGGCCACCGCCCTGATTCTGGAACTGTGCGGCGGTGAGCCGGGACCGGTCACCCGGGCCGGCGCCGAACCCGCCTGGCAGCGGGATGCGACAATGCGGTTCGAACGGATCGCCAGCTTCGGCGGGTCGAATATCCCGGCGGAGGAGGCAGTGGCCTCGCTGGAACGACTGGGCTTCACCGTGCGCAGCCGGGACGCTGACACCGTGACCGTCGCGGTCCCGTCCTGGCGCAACGATGTTGCCGCCGCGATCGCCCTGGATCAATCGCCCCTGCTAAACCCGGCCAAAGCCGCGAAAGCCGCCGAAGGCTGCGCTGAAATCGAGGCGGAGAACGACCTGATCGAGGAAGTCTTGCGGCTTCGCGGCCTGGATGCGGTGCCGGCGGTGTCGTTGCCGCGCGAAAGCCCGGTGCCGGCCGCGACGTTGACACCCCGCCAGCAGCGGACCGCCGTGGCACGGCGCACGTTGGCGGCCGGCGGCATGATGGAGTGCGTGACGTTCAGCTTCATGGCGCGTTCCGACGCCGAACGGTTCGGTGCCGCGCCGGACGCCCTTCGCCTGAGCAACCCGATCGCCGCCGATCTGGACCAGTTGCGGCCGACGCCCTTGGCGACCCTGGCCCTGGCGGCGAAGCGCAACGCCGCGCGAGGCTACTCCGATCTGGCGCTGTTTGAGATTGGGCCGGCGTTCGCGGTGGATGCTCCGGAAGGGCAGAAGCTGGTGGCCTCCGGTGTGCGCACCGGGCAGACGCCGCGCAGTTGGCTGGTGCCGCAGCGTCCCGTGGATGCGATGGATGCCAAGGCTGACCTGTGGGCGTTGCTGACTGCCGCCGGCGTGCCGTTGGAGGCATTGCAGGTGACCGCCGACGCACCGTCGTTCCTGCATCCCGGCCGCTCCGGCATGGTGCGGCAAGGGCCGAAGACGGTGATGGGGTACTTCGGAGAGATCCATCCCAGGCTGCTGGCGGCGCTGGACCTGCCGGGGCCGGCGGTGGTGTTCGAACTGAATCTGGATGCGGTCGCAGAACCGAAGCGGCGCAAAAAGAGCACGCCCGATCTGCCGGCGTTCCAGCCGGTGCGACGTGATTTCGCGTTCGTCGTCGATAGCGCCGTGGCGGCCGAAACCGTGGTGCGGGCAGCGCGCGGTTCGGAACGGGCGTTGATCGCCGGCGTGGTGCTGTTCGACCTTTACGAGGGCGACCGTATCCAAGAGGGTAAGAAGTCGCTCGGTGTCGAAGTGGCGTTCCAGCCGCGCGAACGCACCCTGACGGACGCCGAGATCGAAGCGGCCTGCCAGAAAGTCGTGGCGGCGGTGGCGAAGGCGACAGGGGCGACCCTGCGGTAAACTTAGAAGGGTTCAGGCATGGCTCGCGTCCGTAGTATTCCGTCCACCGAACTACCGCCCGATCAGGCGGCGATCTACGAACGGTTCGCCGGTGGCTACGGGCCGTTCCGTAATCAGATCGCTGTCTTCGCCCATGTACCTGCGGCGATGCGGCATCTGATGCCGATGCTGATGGAGTTGCGGGAAGCCGCGACTTTGCCGAAACGGTACCTGGAGATCGCGATCGTTGTCGTTTCTCAGTTGAACGAGTGCCATTACTGCGTCGCGCATCATAAGCCGTTTCTGGCGGTCGAAGGGATTTCCTCGGAGGGCATCGATCGTTTGCAGGAGGCCGACAATCCGGAACTGGACGAAGTCGATCGTCTGGTCGTCGAATATGCGCAAGCCGCCTGGGAAGCTCCGAACCGTATCCGCGACGGTGTTTTCGAGCGGTTGCGCCAGCATTTCTCCGAGGCGCAGATCGTGGAGTTGACCCTGCGCATCACGCTGTGCGGATTTTTCAACCGATTTAACGATGCACTCCAGATCGAAGAAGAGGATGAGGTGGCAACGAATACCACCTTGCGTTGATGCCGGCCGGAACCTGTGCCCGGGCATCGGCTTGACGGGGTGGCGCGGCCGGAGAGTAGATGTTAACGCGGGTTGGTGTAACATTGGACCGGCGAACATAACCAGGGGAGCAGGCGAAATGGCCACGAGTACGTTCAAGGTTGGCGACATGATCGTCCACCGGATTATCGAGATGGAATGCGGCTTCACACCGGCGCTGGAATTCCTGCCGAAGCTGACGCCGCAGATGCTGGAAGAGAGCCGGTCGTGGATGACCGAGCAGAAGGCGTTGGACGCGAACGATCTTCTGGTGCTGTGTTTTCAGGCGTATATTGTGCGAACCGGGCGACACGTCGTCCTGATCGATAGTTGCATTGGCAACGACAAGAATCGCCCGGCTCGGCCGTTGTGGCACATGAAGACCGACAGCGTGTTCATGGATGGCCTGAAAGAGGTCGGACTGACCGTCAACGATATCGATTTCGTTCTTTGCACGCATCTTCATGTCGATCATGTTGGCTGGAACACACGGTTGGACAACGGCCGCTGGGTCCCGACATTCCCGAAGGCGAAGTATCTGTTTTCGAAGGTCGAACTGGACTTCTGGCTGGCCGAGAACGACAAGGCCGAGGTGCCGACGATCGCCGACAGCGTCGTTCCGATCGTAGAAGCGAAACGCCATCAGTTGGTGACCAGCGATTATGAGTTGAACGATCTGGTGCGGTTAATTCCAACTCCCGGCCACACAATCGATCATTACGCTGTAACGCTCGGTCGCACCGGCAAGGACGCGGTGATCACCGGCGACCTGATCCATACTCCGTTGCAGGCGAAGTGGCCCGATCTGGCGATGCGGATCGATTACGATGGGCTACAGAGTTCGGCAACGCGCTGGAAGTTCCTGGAACAGTATTGCGACACCGATACGCAATGCTGCTTCGCGCATTTCCCGTCGCCGTCCCGCGGGTACGTGAAGCGGTGGGGCGACGGGTTTAAGTGCGAGTATATCGTTGGGTAGTTACAGACCCTCGACCAGCCTGATGTCGCGTTCGGCCCCGTCACCGAGCGCGGCGAGGGCGGCCTGGTAGGCTGCGCTGTCATGCGCGGCTGTGGCTTGGGCAAGGCTTTCGAATTCGATCACGACCGTGCGTTGGTTGAGGCCGGCTTCGTAGGTCTTGGCCGGGGTGCCGCGAACGATGAATTTGCCGCCGCCGGCAGTAATGGCAGGGCCGGCGAGAACGGCGTAGGCAGCGAGTTTCTCGGGGTTGGAGATCGAGCGGTAGGTGCCGATCCAGTATGTCTTGGCCATGGGTTCCTCCTGTTTGGCGGGGTTGTTTAGCATTGCGTGAGGATGGGCGACAATTAGCGCCGGTCGTGCTATGTGTGAGCCCATGAGCGCATCTCTTCGCCAACCGATGACGGTCGCCGAGTTCCTCGATTGGGAAGAACGCCAGGAATTGCGTTGGGAGTTCGATGGCTTCCAGCCGATCGCGATGACCGGAGGGACCGCCGCGCACGAGACTATCGGCGGCAATCTCCGCTTTGCTCTTCAAGGCCGGCTTGGCAGCGGCCGGTGCCGCGTTTACGGCCCGACGCTCAAAATCGAGGTCGCCGGTCGCATCCGCTATCCAGATGAGAACGGGAGCGCTGTCCGCCATCGCGCGGAATCGTTCTTCGCTTTCGCGCAGATCCTCTTCTGTGCGTACGCGATCTGTAATATCCTGCAAAATACCCAGGCTGCCGCATACGCGTCCCGTCTCATCTCGCCGCGGAATAGAGGCATCGCTGACCCAGCGTATCTCGCCCTCGGGGGTACTATACTGATAGTCGGCAGTCCAACAGTCCAGTCCTCCCGCCTGATAGCGGTCGACCGCCTCGTCAAACTCCTGACCTTCGACAATGCCCCGCAACCGGACCTGCCGAGCGATGCGTCTCCAGAGAGCCGGGG
>JANXLQ010000447.1 GCA_025355085.1 Rhodopila sp. | reverse complement strand
CAATGCCTATAACAACCTGCTGAACCACCTCGGCGATGATGAAGCGGTGCTGTTCGGCGATGCGGTGCATCCGACGCACGGGGTCCCGCGTTTCGGCCAACTTGGCTGACGCCAAGGAAACGCAGAGGTCAGGCCAGTGGGTTGCTGGGGGCCGAAAGACATCAAGATCGTGGTGGGGCAGACCAGCGGCCGGCAGCGTCTGAACATTCACGGTGCGGTGGATTTGGAGACCGGTCAGACGCGCATGCTCGAGGCGGTCACCGTCGATGCGATCAGCACGATCATGCTGCTGACGGCGATCGAGGCGATGTATCCCGCCAAGCGGCTAATCCACCTGTTCCTGGACAATGCCAGATACCATCACGCAAAACTGGTACAGGCGTGGCTCGCACGGCCCGAGTGCCGCATCACGCTGCACTTCGTCTCGGCTTACTGCCCCCACCTCAACCCGATCGAGCGATTATGGGGGCTGATGCACAAGCACATCACTCACAATCGATGCTACGAGCGGTTCGCTGATTTCAGAGACGCAATGCTGATCTTTCTACGCGAGGAGGTCCCGGGCACCTGGGATACATATTGCGATGCCGTATCAGACAACTTCCGTATCATAAATCCAACGGAATACCGAATTCTGGCGTGAACAGGGTATAAATGCGCGAAATTCGATATTTTTTCATGTGAGATACTCCTGTCCTGAAGGGATTAAATGTGAGTCCGGACGATTCTCGGATCAGGGTGGCCGCACCGCGGCAGCTTCGATGGACCGAAGTAAGTGGTCCCGGGTTTCGAACACCACGTAGGCGGTGACCGTACGCAGGTGCTCGAAGAACCGGTATGTCGCGCCGCGGGCAACGACGGCCCGCCGCCAGGCGAGGACGCCCAGCCTGGCGGCGGTATGGAAAGCGAAAGCGAGCAGATTGAGTGTCACAAGGATGGAAGCGAGGGTTTCCTTGCCGTGCCCGAAATTGTGTTCGAGATTGTACACGTTGGTCTTCAGCACGTTAAAGGTCTCATTCTCGATCTTCCACCGTGACCGCCCACAGGAAGCCATCTCACCGATGTTGCCAGCCGTGACCGGTCAATCGGTTTCTCGTTTGGTTGGCGGAACGCCAGCGTTCCCAAACGAGGAGGTCATATAGCTGTTGTGGTAAATCCGCTTGCCCTTATCGTTCAGGGTTTCGATCGAGAACCAATTGACTGTCAATGCGTCTTCCGTGGCCCGTATCGGCACCCCGGACAGCCAGCGATAGATCGTTGTCGTTCGCTTCCCGCGGATGACTGCGGTTTCGCGGTGTTCTTCCAATTCGGCGCCGCTGATATATCCGGCGATGGTCTGGTGCGATGCCGGCTTGCAGGTGAAGATGAAATTTCCACCCGCCTGCTGGACGGCCTCGGCGATGGGCTGGCAGGCGAACAGATCGTCGCCGAGGAAGACCGGCCGGAGCGGCTTCACCGCCGGGCCATGGCGGATCAGCCAGCGTTTGGCTGCGTTACGCTCGCAGTCCTGTTTTTCCGCGCCATCCTGAGGTGCTACGAACTCGGGCGGCAGCGGCAGGACCTGCTGGTGGCCGGGTGCCACGATACTGGCCCCGAGGAAAGCGTGGAAGTATTCCGTGCCGCCGTCGGATCGCTTCCGGGTCGAGCAGCGCGGGCAATGGATTTTACGGGAGGCGAAGCATTCGGTTCCATCCAGGGCGATCAGCGTCCGTCCACCCGGACGGCGAAACGGGTCGAGCACACCCTCCGCCGCGATGGCTTTGAAGAACAGCGGATCGAATACACCGGGTGGCGCACTGTCCAGCATTTTACGGATATGCGCATCGGTTGGAATCTGTGTGATGCCGAACAGGGTCTGGCAGTTCGACCGGCCGTGCCCCTCCTCCAGGCGGCGCTGATGGCCTAGAAAGGACGCGCTTCCCATGAAGAACACCGCGAAGGCCGAAAGGCCGAT
>JANXLQ010000122.1 GCA_025355085.1 Rhodopila sp. | reverse complement strand
GCGACCGGTTCGCGCAACGAGTCCGAAGCGGAAAACGGCGTTTCCCACTTCCTGGAACACATGGCGTTCAAGGGCACGACTACGCGCAGTGCCGCCGCCATCGCCGAGGAAGTCGAGGCCGTCGGCGGGCACATCAATGCCTACACGGCACGTGAGCAGACGGCCTATTACGTCAAGATGCTGAAGGAAGACACCGCGCTGGGGTTCGACATCATCGGCGACATCCTGACCCACTCGGTCTTCGAACCGGAGGAACTGGAGCGGGAACGGGGCGTCATCTTACAGGAAATCGGTCAGGCCAACGATACGCCAGACGACATCATCTTCGATCATTTCCAGACCACGGCGTATCCCGGGCAGTCGCTGGGCCGCCCGGTGCTGGGGTCGGAGGACGGCATCCGCAACATGAAGCGGTCGGTGCTGACCGGCTACATGAGCCGCAACTACACCAACAACAATGTCGTGATCGCCGCCGCCGGCAAGTTGCGGCACGAGGAAGTGCTCGACCTCGTGCAGAAGCATTTCGGTGACCTGCCAGGCAGCCCGCCGGCGCCGCATGAAGATGGGATATATAAAGGGGGTGAGTTCCGGGAGGAGCGCGACCTGGATCAGGTGCATGTCGTGCTGGGATTCCCCTCGGTCGGCTATGGCGATGTGGATTATTACCCGACGATCATGCTGTCCACGCTGCTGGGTGGCGGCATGTCGTCGCGATTGTTCCAGGAAATCCGTGAGAAGCGGGGGCTGGTGTACTCGATCTACTCGTTCGCCGCGCCGTTCAAGGACGGTGGGCTGTTCGGCATCTATGCCGGCACCGGGGAGAGCGAGGCGGCGGAACTGATGCCGGTGATGCTGGCCGAACTGGGCAAGGTGCAGCAGCACATTACGGAGCCGGAACTGGGCCGGGCGCGGGCGCAGTTGAAGGCAAGCCTGCTGATGTCGCTGGAAAGCACCGGTAGCCGGTGCGAGCAGTTGGCTCGGCAGATTCAGACGTTCGATCGGGTGATTCCGATGGAGGAAGTGCTGGCCAAGATCAACGCGGTGACCGAAGCGGACATCCGGCGTGCTGCGGTGCGGCATTTCCGCGGCGTGCCGACGCTGGCGACCGTTGGGCCGTCGGTGAGCGTTCCGACGCTGGCGAGCATTGTGGAGACGCTGGCGGGGTAGGTTCAACCAATGCCCGGAGCAAATCCGGGCATTGGCCTCGTGACTATCGAAACGTATAGACGTCCAGCGCATTGTCGCGAAACAGCATCCTCTTTTCGGTTTCCGTCATTTGGAATCGGAACGCCAGATTAGGATCGTCGAAGTCCCAGTGCGGATAGTCGCTGGAGTAAACCATTCGGTCCCAGCCAATCCATTCGAATATCTGACGCAGATCGTCCGGGCGTTCCGGCTCTTCGGTCGGCTGCGTCGCAAACCATAGATTTGTTTTCATGTATTCGGACGGTTTGCGCTTTAACGGCGCCTCGTCGCGCATTTTCGCCCAGTGTGCGTCCAGCCGCCACGCCAGTTGGGGCGCCCAGGCAAAACCACCCTCTATCAGCACGACCTTCAGTTTTGGGAATGCATCGAACACGCCTTCCAGGATCATGCTGGCGGCCTGGTTCTGCATGGAGTGGACCAGATCGTGGTGATCCTCGATATAGAACTGTGGCCAGCCGCTGGCGGTCGGCGCGCTGGCCTGGGTTCCACCGATGTGCAACCCGATGGACATCCCATTCGCCTGCGCGGCTGCAAAGATCGGCCAGTAACGACGGCGTCCCAACGGCTCCGAGGTCTTCGATCCGAGCTGTATCTGGGCGAATCGCCAGTCTCCGGCACGTTTCTCGATCTCCTTGATTGAGGCATCCGGATCGTCCGACGGGATCAGGATGGACGCCCGCAGCCTCGGCTCCAGATCAACGAATTCATATGCCTGCCAGTCATTCATCGCGGTGCATAAGGCCGCTGCTTCATCCAGATTACGCGACGAATTACCGCCCAGCAGAGGTTCCAGCACGCCATAGGCGATGTTGTAGGGATCGAGCAGTTGCTCCCGAATAAAACCAACATCCGAACCCGGCATTCCGCCGTTGGGTGGCCAGGAATCCCGCCGGCAGGTATTCGGGGAGAACCGCGGATAGGTGCCGCG
>JANXLQ010000120.1 GCA_025355085.1 Rhodopila sp. | reverse complement strand
ATTTTCGATGAGGTCGTGACCGGCTTCCGCGTATCCCCCGGCGGGGTGCAGGCTGTCTGCGGCATTACCCCCGATCTAACGACGCTCGCAAAAATCCTGTCAGGCGGCTTGCCGGGCGGGGCCGTGGCCGGGCGCAAGGACATCCTCGATTGGCTGGACTTCAAGGTTACCAAAGCCGCCGGTCAGGAAAAGATCGGCCATCTTGGAACATTCAACGCGAACCCGGTCTCCGCCGCCGCCGGAATCGCCACGCTGGAGATCGTTGCCAGCACGGATGCCTGTGCCCGGGCGAACGCGTTCGGCGAAACAATCCGAACCAGGATGAACGAGGTCCTGTTGGACGAACGCGTGAAGTGGGCTGTCCATGGCTCCCACTCTTCGTTCCACATCTATACCAATCCGGAAGGGGCGGACATCGTTCCAGGGGAGTTCGATGCGGTCTCTTTCACACGCAACATGCTCGAAAAGCCCAGGGGAGAAGGCGTTGCCGCCCAGGTGCGGATGGGTCTGTTGGTGAACGGGGTCGATATGAATTCCGGGCCTTCCGCCTGGATCTCGGCAACGCATGGGGAAGAAGAGATGGCCGCGACCGTGGACGCATTCCGGGCAACCATTCGGGCGCTGAAGCGGGAAGGGGCGGTTGGGTAGAGGGTTCAGTTGCTGTGCCATGACACACAGCAGACCCATGGTCGCAACCGCCGCCAAATCACGTTAGGCGACGCTCAAATAGTAACGCATCCGATGCGCGCCGTTTTTCCAGAGAGGGATGGTGCCACGAAGCGTTCTAAAGCAGCAACCACTTGGCCTCTTTGGCGTTCTTATCCAGCGAAGCGGAGTAGGATGCCATGAAAAGGCCAGTTTCATTTGCGGCGGCCGTTATGATGTTAAGCGTGGCCACGTTGATCGGCTGCGAGAGTGCCAGCCTTCCACTCGCCGCTGGCATCGGCCCTAATCCGCAGCTACCGCCGCCCAACCCCACTGTGATCCCGACGGTCAACATCGCGCCGGCGGTCGGCTGGCCAGCGGGGATCGAACCCAATCCGGCACCGGGGCTTATGGTGGCCGCCTTCGCCTCCGGCCTCGATCATCCCCGCAATGTGTACGTGCTGCCGAATGGCGACGTGTTGGCGGTGGAAAGCAACGCGCCCCCGAAGCCGGACGACAGTCCCGGCCTGCGCGGCTTTATCATGCGGAAGATCATGGCCCGCGCCGGTGCAGGCGTACCGAGCGCCAACCGCGTTATGCTGTTGCGCGATACGAAGGGTGCCGGCGCCGCAGATATGCGCTCCGTGTTTCTGGAAGGGTTAAACTCCCCCTTCGGCGTTGCGCTGGTTGGCGATCGGTTATTCGTGGCGGACACCGATGCGATCCGCCGCTTCCGCTACCAGCCGGGCCAGACCCGAATAACCGATCCGGGCGAACGATTGACAGAACTGCCCGCCGGCCGGATCAACCACCACTGGACCAAAAATCTGGTAGCCAGCCCGGACGGCCGGTTTCTCTATGTTAGTATCGGCTCCAACAGTAATGCCGGCGAAAATGGTCTGGCTGCCGAGGAGGGCCGCGCACAGATTTGGCAGGTGGATGTCCGCACCGGCCAACATCGCAGCTATGCGACTGGCCTGCGCAATCCGAACGGGCTGTCCTTTGCGCCAGGCCCGGAACCGGTGCTTTGGACTTCGGTCAATGAGCGCGACGAACTCGGCAGCGATCTGGTGCCAGATTTCATGACATCGGTTCGGGACGGTGGTTTTTACGGCTGGCCCTTCAGCTATTACGGCCAGCATGTGGACCAGCGGGTCCAACCGCAGCAGCCTGAATTGGTGGCCCGGGCGATCGCGCCCGATTACGCGCTAGGCGCGCACACTGCGGCCTTGGGTCTGGCGATCACTGCCAACAGCGGCCTGCCGCCGCCTTTCACCGCGGGCAGCTTTGTCGGCCAGCACGGCTCCTGGAATCGACGGCCGCCCAGCGGTTATCGCGTGATCTTCGTTCCCTTCGTGGAGGGCAAACCAGACGGCCAGCCCGTGGACGTGCTGACAGGCTTCCTAGACCCGGAAGGGCAGGCGCGTGGCCGTCCGGTGGGCGTGGCGCTGGACGGTCATGGCGGTCTGCTGGTGGCTGACGATGTTGGGAACACCATCTGGCGGGTCAGTGGAGCGTCCGTACGGTGATTGCAGCCTCGGCCGCCCGCTCATCACAGGCCTGTAATATATAATATCGACCCGCGTTAACATCGACTCTGCGGCCGCGCCACCCCGTCCTGCCGACGGCACCTTCGCGCATCATGACCATGCAAGCTCTGTCGGCGTGGGTCCATGTCAACGCCGGTTAGTATAACACTGCACCCGCCTTTATGCCGGAAAAGCAGCCTCCATCGCTCGGCGATACTTGTAGGTTGCGTCTTCGGTATCGATGCGTACGTCGTCCCAGGTCACCGGCTGGCCCATCGCCACATCGCGAATCAGCGGCACGCGATTGGCCAACCCGATCGGCAGACCGCCATGCCGCAGACTGTCCGCCGCCGTCATCAGCTTGCCCCACACGCAGGCGCCACCTTCGCCGTCCAGCATCTCCCCGGCACGCAGATCGCGCTTTGCGGTCGAAACCACATCGCCCCGGAAGCCGGTCGGTGTGCCGGTAGGCTCCCCCCGCAGTGCCGCCGACAGGATCGACACGTTCAGTTCAAGGCCGATCAGATGGAACGGCCGATACAGTGCCGTCACGCGGCCGGTGGAATCCGTTACTACCCCGTATTCCTGGAAGCAGCGTTGGGCGTAATCGTTCGGTGCCTCAAACACCACGAACACACCCCAGCGCAAATCGTTCTTCACCGGGCTGCCGTCGCGATGCACGCTGGAGATCACCTCCACCTGCCCGCTGTGATGCAACGTTCCGGCATTGCCCGGACGCAGCATCTCGGCCATTTCGTGCGTGCCTACCGGCGGAAACACCAATCCGTCCGGCGCCGGTGTCAGGCCGGAAGCGTTGGCGACCGCCGCCATCTCAATCCCCGATTTTGTGCCGTCGAGGAACGAGTTGAACATCTGCGGATTCATCCCGCCGATCTTGGCCTGTTCGGCGGTCAACCCGTAATATCCCCAAACCGTCTCGGGCGTGGAGGCATGGTATTCCGGCCTGTATTTCGTGCCCTTACCGGCGGAGATCACCGGAAACCCGCACGACCGCGCCCAATCCACCAGTTCACAGATCAACGCCGGCTGATCGCCGTAGGCCATGCTGTACACCACGCCCGCCGCCTCGGCTTCACGCGCCAGCAGCGGCCCGGCGAGCACATCGGCCTCCACGTTGACCATGACGATGTGCTTGCCCTCGCGGATCGCGGCGCGCGCATGAAAGATGCCGGCGGGCGCGTGGCCGGTGGCCTCCACCACGACCTCGACTTCCGGGAAGGCAATCATCTTTGCCGCGTCATCGACGAAACGGGTGGCGGCGATACGCTCCTCGGTCCAGCCGACATTGCGGCAGGCCTGTCTGGCCCGGTCGGGCGACAGATCGGCGATGGCGGCGACTTCCAGGCCGGGGGTGGTCGGAACCTGCGACAGGAACATGGACCCGAACTTGCCGGCACCGATCAGGCCGACCCGCACGGGGCGGCCGGCCGAGGCGCGCTTTTGCAGCAAACGATACAGGTTCATGCGTGTTTTCCCATCCGGATACGAGTCCTGCTTCTACGCGAGGAATCAAGAAATGCGAACAGGGCGAAACCGCAGGGCAATCGGGTGAACATCGTCTCGCACGTTCATCGTCCTTTGGAACGGCGCATTGGTGGTTTTGGCTGAGAAGAAATTTCACCACGAAGGCACGAAATTTCCAATGAAATCGCCCGGTTTGGCGCTGGGTGTTCGCTTCCTTCGTGGCTTCGTGACTTCGTGGTGAAACAGGCGCTTGCTCGTACAGCCATGCCGAGCCGGACAAGGTACTAAAAAGCCATTCACCCGATTGCCCTGGGCGAAACCGGCTATCGTCCGAAATCATAGAATCGGTCGTATCGCCGGAACATCGGCACCCGATCCCCTGCAATCCCGTCCGCCAGATCCCGGGGCCGGCGGCGTGCAGGCCGGCCGGGATGCGGGCGGGCACATCCGAGGAACGCGCGAACAGCGAAGCCACCGCTCCCATGCGCAATGCCAAACCCGGAAATTCCCGGTCAAGTCCAATATGCGTTCTGCCTACGAAATCTCCTGAACGCCCGTACGATTCGGGGTCGTATCTTTGCCGCACGCGCCGCCATGAAGCCGGTCACCAGTCCCGTGGCATAGGCATGCCGTCCACCCGCGCCGCCGAGTTCGTCCAGCAAATGGGTCGCCACCGCGCCATCGTTCAGCACACCCAGGCGCTGCTGCAACGCACTCAGCCGGCGAATGAAGCGATGGGCCGCCTTGCCGTGATGCAGCGAGGCGAACATCTCCGCCGCGTAACGCGCCCGCTTTGCCCGCAGCCGCACCCCGTGCAACGACGGGATATCCAGTTCCTCGATCTTCTTGCCGGCCGACATCAGTTTCTTCCAGCGGTTTTGTAACACCTGTCCGGCAAAATCCGCCAACACGGCTGGTGGCGAGTCCGCCAACGCGGTTGATGGCGAGTCCGCCAACGCGGTTGGTGGCGAGTCCGCCAACGCGGTTGATGGCGAGTCCGCCAACGCGGCCGGTGGCAGGTCCGCCAACGCGGCCGGTGGCGAGTCCGCCAACGCGGTTGATGGCGAGTCCGCCAACGCGGTTGATGGCGAGTCCGCCAACGCGGTTGATGGCGAGTTCGCCAACGCGGGTGAGGGCAGGGTATCCGCCTCATTCGCAACGACAGGTGGCGCGCGCCAGAAACCAGCGGCCGCGAACCATGCCAATTCGATACTCAATTCGCGAAAAGCCGAACTTCCGAGGTAGATCGCCAGGGTCTTTTGGCACTCGGCCCGTCGGCGCCCGGCAGCGGCGATCAAACGGCCCAACCGATTGTCGTTCGGCATCGCCTTCCGAATTTCAGGGGCAGTTTCATCGACGAACACGTCCCAGTCGCGGTTAGGCCCCAGCAGCCCGCCCAGTTGCTTCAGGCCAGTTCCAACTTCGTCCAAAGCCCCGGAGGGAACCGTAGGCCGAAAGATCGACAGCGCGGACCTTGCACGCCGAACCGCGACGCGCATCTGATGCACGGCCTCGGTCGGCTTCCGATCCGCCCGAAGGAAGGCATCGGCCTGCGCGAAAATGATATCGAACAGGTGACCGAGGATATGCGCCAGGGCATCGCCTGAGCGCGACGTACCCTCCGGCAACACGGGCGCCCCGCTATGGCGTTCGGCCGTTTGCCGCCCCGTCGCCAGGGCAATCCCCGCTGCCGCCAGCGAGACCAGCGGTATCTTCACCGGCACTGCTCCGGCGATCAGCAGCGCCGCCTGCCGCACCGCCAGTTCCTCACCGCTCAACCAGATATGGGCCATCGGCCGTTCGGCTGTGACGGCGCGCAGCACGCCCTTGGCCACCGTTATGGTGACGCGGTGCCCGTCGAACAGATGCACGGCGGTGGTTTGGCGCCCTTCGAATGCCGCCAGCGGGGCCAGTAAAGACGGCAAAGTTTCCCGGTCCGGTGCCTCGGTCACGATCGGCACCGGTTGACCGGGCAACCACGTTGCCGAACCGGGGTAAATTCGTTCCAGCCGCCAAACGCCGCGCTGTTCCGCCAGCGCCAGCCCATCGCCGAATAACGCATGTTCGGGACTGTCATGCCAGACGATCTTGATCGAACTGTTGCGCGATCGTCCGTCCCGGCTGGCGGTCAGGCTTTTCAGCCGCGACAAAGCCGCGACGGCATCCAAGTCCGCGGCGAGTTCTAACTCCATCAGGATAAATCGGCGCCTTCCAGCATCGCAGGCGTAAGGAAACGCAACAACCGCCCGCCGCCCTCTCGCAGGTTCCACCAGGACCCGGCGACGACAAACTCGGCCAGGGCGCCGGTCGGAAAGCCTGCGGCCAGCGCGCGTTCGTTTGGTCCGCCGCCCGCCATCGCTCGCGGGCCGGTCAGATCTAGCGCGAGGTCGTGCAGACCCGGATTGTGACCGATCAGCAGCACGCTGCGAACGGTCTCCGCCACGCCATGCAGCGCCGCCATCAATTGGATGGGCTCGGCAAGGTAAAGACTGTCCATTGGCTCGACCAGGGGGGTGTCGTCCCAGGGTTCCAGCGCATCCAGCGTTTCCAGCGTACGTATCGCGGTGGAAACCAGGACGACGTCCGGGGCCAAACCGAGCGTGCGCATTGCCAACCGCATGGACGCGGCGGACCTGCGCCCGCGCGCGTTCAGCGGACGGTCCCGGTCGGCTATCGCGGGGTCATCCCGGGAGGACTTCGCGTGCCGTAAGAGCAGGAGTTGGCGCATGACGAAGGCATGTTGCCACGCCCCGGGCGTCTTGTCCTCCCCCCTCCCTCCTGTTTTGGGGGCTGCTCTCATTTTGACTGGTTGGAGACGATATTTTCATGCCCGTCCTGCCCGAGGGGGATTCGCCCCCTAAATGCGCCTGAATCCCGCGCGGATTGCTCAGGAAGGCCGGTTCCGCATCCGGGGGATTGGGCGCTGTTTCGGACCCTGCATCTTTCGTTGAACGAAACCGGCGAGCCTTACCGGAGTCCATGCCGGGGCGCAGACATCGCCGGCGTAACCCCGAACGTCTCCCGGAATGCCGCGCCGAACGCCGGGACGCTGGCGTAGCCGACGGCAGCGGCCACCCGAACCGGGGAAACGCCCCGCGCGATTTGGGCCAATGCCTCGGTCATCCGAAGCTGCCGCCGCCACTGCTGAAAGCTCATGCCCGTTTCCGCTCGGAACAGACGCGCCAAAGTGCGGACCGAGGCGCCGGCGATCGCCGCATATCCATTAAGGTCGCGCGGATCGGCCGGATTAACGATCAAAGCCGACGCCACGCGTGCCAGCCGGGGATCGCGACAGGCTGGTAATGATAACGGTCGCGTCCCTGCCCGTCCGATTTCGTGCAGGGCCAACGCCGCGACCAGCCGGATTGGACCGCGCTGGTCCCACACCACAGGCTCCGCGCACACCGTCAGGATGAGTTCGCGCAACAACGGCGATACGGCGATGACGGTGGTTGCGGGCGGACCGGATGCCGCCGCGTCGGCGCGCAGGAACAGCGCACGCATGTGGACTTCGCCATCCATACGCACCGCATGCGTCGTGTCCGCCGGCACCCAAAGCCCGGTTCCCGGCGGGACAATGAACGTGGCCGGTTCGGTCGAAACACGCATCACGCCGGCGGTGGCAAAGAGAAGTTGAGCGCGCGGATGCCGGTGCAGGCCGGTCTCGTGGCCGGTCTCATAGTCGTGCGCATATCCCGCGACCGGGCGAGGCGCTTGTTCGAACGGTTGCAACCGGGTTTGGCCGGTCCACGACAGATTTTGGTCAGACATCGCCATGCAGACACCCTACAATCTTCCGAAAGCGTAGGAAACCCCGCCATGACCCCGGCTGCCCGGCAGATCGTCTTTATCAACACCGCCCACACATTCACCCATTACAGCTTGCTGATTCTGCCCACCGCCGTGCTGGCGATGGCGGTTCCGGGCGGGTTGTTCGGGGAGGCGTACGGGCCGATCCTGGCTTTGGCGACCGGGATGTTCGTGCTGTACGGGCTGCTGTCGCTGCCTCAGGGCTGGCTGGCGCAGCGGTTCGGGCGGAAGATTTTGATGACGGCATTCTTTCTAGGGACGGGATGCAGCCTGATCGCCGCTGGATTTGCCCATTCGCCAACGATGCTGGCGGTGGCACTGGCAGGCTCCGGCGCGTTCGCCGCAATCTATCACCCGATCGGGACGACGATGCTGGTGGAAGCGGCGGGCGACAAACCCGGCCGATCCATCGGGGCTAACGGCGTGTTCGGCAATTTGGGAGTCGCGTTGGCCCCCGTTGTGACGGCGTTCCTGGCTAACCAGATTGGCTGGCAGGCGGCTTTCGTTGTGCCGGGTGTTTTGTGTGTGGCGGCCGGGTTGTTGTGGATGCGGACGCCGCTGACTGCGGGCGGCGCGCATGCGAATTCCCGGCCGTTCCCGGCCATTCCGCCGCATTTGGTACGCCGAGCGGTGGTGGTGCTGATGCTGATCGCGATGTCGTCGGGGCTGGTGTTCAATGCTTACACGATCCTGCTGCCGAAGCTGATGCAGGAGCGGTTGGCGGGGAATGCCACGCTGCTGCCGCTGGTCGGGCTGGCAGCGTTCCTGGTGACGCTGTGCGGGGCGCTGACGCAGTTCTCGGTGGGGCGGATGATCGACCGGAATACGCTGAAGTCGGTGTTTCTGCCGGTCAGCATGGTGCTGGCGCCGGCAATGTTGGCGTTGTCGTTTGCCCAGGGGTGGCTGGTGCTGCCGCTGGCGGGTGCTGTTGCGGCCTCGCTCTTCGGGCAGGTGACGGTGAATGAGACGATGGCCGCGCGGTATATTTCCCCAGCGCTGCGGGCGCGGATTTACTCGGTGCGGTTCTTTGTCGGGTTCCTGGGTGCGGCGGCGGCGGCCCCGGTAGTGTCTATATTGTATGAGCGGACCGGAAGTGTGACGGCGGTAACGATGCTGCTGTCGGGGTTCTCTGTGGTGACGCTGGGGTGCGCGCTGTTCTTCCCGAACCGGGAGGAGGAATTGAAGCCCGAACTGTGGGCGCAGGCGATGGTCCCGGCGGCGGCGGAGTAAAGCGCCACAGCCCCTTGGGTTAGGTGCTACGGGTTCGTCCCGGTGTTCCTGTCGCCGCTCCGCCACGGGCGCGCAATGATAAGGCCCCGCAATCAGTATCCGTCGATAGGTGCCTATCCGGCCATATCCACCAGGGGCGCGCCAAGCTTTTCCAACGCTTCCCTGGCGGTACACGCACAGGTTTCTAGCCAACACGATTGTTCCTCAAGCGTGAAGCCTTCCCACTCGCATGGTTTGAGCAGAACTAAAGGATACTCGTCGTCATCGCCTATACCGACCCATCCTTCGGCATCGTATCCGGCGGGCGGATCGCTTCCATCGTAATACCCGGTATTCGGCTGAACCGGATCGTGGCCCGCCGGCTTGTTATCAACGTTGCAATACCAGCGCCCAGAGGCAGAGGCCCCGGCGTAAATTTCTTGGAGCGCGCGGATCGCGCTGGTCAATGCACCATCGGTCGGCGCCGTCATCGTTTGATTCGTTGGGGAAATCATCGCCGTTCAAACTCCATGGGTCTTAACGAAACTATGTTAATCCCAACCACTCTCACGTCCAACAAAACGCCAGCCCGCGATAACTCCCGCTGGCAGGGCAATCGGGTGAATGGCTTTTTAGTACCTTGGCCGGCTCGGCATGGTAGTGCGAGCAAGCGCCTGTTTCACCAACAAGCCACGAAGGCACGAAGGATGCGAACGACCAGCGCTACACCTGACGATTTCATTGGAAACTTCGTGCCTTCGTGGCTTCGTGGTGAAATTTCTTCTCAGCCCAAATCACCAGTGCGCCGTTCCAGAGGACGATGAACGTGCGAGACGATGTTCACCCGATTGCCCTGCTCCCGCTGGAGAATGGCCTTGACGAATCCATTTGTTGCGATATCCTATTGGTTGTCCAATGGACATCATAACCGGATTCTAGATGCCCTACCGCCTTTGTCGAGTGCCGCCTGCGGGACCAACGGTGATTGGTCGCCCCAACTCGTCGGCCACCTATACGCATTTTCATCCCCGAAGGGCTGCGGCCCTATGGCTCTAAATGAGGATTCAATGCCTCTGGCACTGCACGAATTTTCCTCGTCTTGCATAAGCGAATGACCTTCGAGGTCTTCAAGAACTACCTGACTACCGATCACCGGTCAGATTCGACAGGCCTTCCGTTTGGGCAGCACGCCGCCATTGACTACCCATCTCGGCTTCGACGCATGGAGAGACTGCTGGACACATCGCTGGAAAATGCGCCACCGATGGTTCTCCGGTCGCTTGCGGTGGATTTGAGAACGGATCCCCGCGTAAAGGCGCAGGTTTCCCCGAAAGTGATGGGAGACCTCGCCCGGGCACTCAGGGAATATGCGGATTTTCTCGACGGCCCAATGGGTGGCGCCGCAACCGAGCCGAAAGATGTTCCCCTTGCGCTCAGTTCGGATACACTTATCGCTGAACTGCGGAACCGGGGCTTCGGGTTCGTATCAACCCGATCAACGAAAATGATGAGGTTTAGCCTTCGCGGCCTGACCCTGTACGTTCGATCGGATACTCGGCTGCCGTTAGTCGTCCATCCGGTCTTCCAAGACTTTTTTACGCTACTGGCTGGGATTCCCGGAACAATACGCGAAGGTCGCCAAATATTCTATCACAACGCGAACCTTTCGAAATTCCCCAGGCGAGATGATGGGCAAGGCCTGATCCATTACGGTATCGCTTTTGGTTTTGCCAGCGTGACGGCGCTTCAAGTCTTCATCACCGAACTGCAAAGAATACTTTCCGAGGCCAGTCCGATTGCTCCTGAAAAGAACGTCTCAGACGTAATCCGAGAGGTGGAAACTGAAAATTCGGTCATGGCCAAAGCCCGTATCGGTCAGGGCCGCTTCCGGGCGGACTTGCTGAATTTCTGGCAAGGGCAATGCGCGCTAACCGATGTGGCCGCACCGGAATTGCTGCGGGCGTCGCACATCAAGCCGTGGAAGGACAGCAGCGACCGTGAGCGTCTGGATGCGTTCAATGGCTTGCTGCTTGCCGTTCATTTGGATGTCTTGTTCGACCGTACCCTCATCACCTTCGAGGATTCGGGCGACATGCTGGTGTCCAAGAGGCTTTCGGCCTCGGAGCGCGCGGTTTTCGGTTTAATGGCTCCTCAACGGAAACTGCTGCTGAATGTCCCTCACTTGGGGTATTTGCATCACCACCAAGACCGGTTCGGTGCGAACGAGCAAAAAAACTAACGCGGCCCGAGTGCCCTCTTCAATAGTGGGAAGGATCGACGCTGGAGGCGCTAACGTGCTGGTTAGAGACCTGCGCTTGCACCGCGAGGAGCGGGATCATCACCGGCAGATTTGCGATCAACCATGCAAGACCAACGCCCAGAGGCTGCGACGCCGTTTGACTGGTCGAAGAAATCATCCCCGTGTCACCGCCATCTACAGCCCCCGCCACTCCAATTAGAATGAACGTATATACTAATATAAATACATACCTAAATTGTCCTAATACAATACACTCGTCATATTGACAACACAATTGCCTCGGTTTCTATTTCCTCGCAGGAGGATTCCACCAGCATGACAAAGCTGACCGGCTACACGTCGTACGCCGATGCCCAACGCCTGTTCACCACCGCGCGTCTGTGGGAACTGTTCGACGGCAACCGGGACCGCCTGAACATCGGCCACGAATGCGTCGATCGACACGCGACACCGGGCCGTGTGGCACTGCGCATCGCTCACGCCGGCGGTCAGGATGAAACGATCGGCTTCGTGGAACTGGCCGCCTGGTCATCGCGGTTCGCACATTGGCTGGCGGCGGAGGGCGTCAATCCCGGCGATCGTGTCGCCATTATGCTGGAGCCGTCTTTGGCCTTCTACGCCGCCTTGTTCGGTGCGATGAAACGCGGCGCCATCGCCGTGCCGATGTTCACTCTGTTCGGTGCCGACGGCGTTCGGTTGCGAACGCAGGACTGCACGCCAACATTATTGCTGACCACGCCGGAAAAGACCAAGGCGCTGGCGGGATTGGGCGGTCCGCGCATCGTCGCGGCGGACGCAGCATTCATGGCTGGATTGGCAGCATTCGCGGATCGATATGAACCCCAAACCGCCGCCACCGATCTCGCGATCTACCAATACACATCCGGCACCACGCGTGAGATGCCGGACGCCATCAGGCACACCCACCGCGCGGTTGTAGTCGTAATGAACGCGGCGCTGTACGGCACGGGCCTAAGGCCCGGCGACCGTTTCTTCTGCCCGTCCTCGCCGGCCTGGGGTCACGGCCTGTGGCACGGCACCCTCGCCCCGCTGGCTCTCGGCATTGAAACGGGCGCCTACGCCGGCCGATTCGATGCCGAGCGTCTGCTGAAGGCGCTACAGGATTATGGTTCGACAAACCTGTCGGCCGCCGCCACCCACTATCGAATGATGAAAAACACTGGCCGCATCAGCGATTTCCGAACGGCATTACGCAAACTCTCTTTCACCGGAGAACCGATCGATCAGGAAACGTCGCTGTTCATCCAGGATGCGTTCAGCACCAGCCTGTGCAGCATGTACGGGACGACCGAGATCGGTGTCGTCCTCGCCAACTACCCTGGCGCGCCCGACTTCACAGTCAAAGAAGGGTCGCTCGGATGGCCAGTCCCGGGCGTCGAAGTTGAAGTGCAACGACCCGATGGTTCCCGCTGCGAACCGGACGAACTGGGGGAGATCAAGGTGCGCCGTCACGACGCCTGGTTCCCCACCAAGGACCGTGGCCGGGTGGACGCAGACGGCTACTTCTATCATGCCGGCCGCGCCGACGACGTCATCATCTCCGCCGGCTGGACCATGAGCGCGGTGGAGATCGAAAATGCGCTGCTCGGTCATCCCGCCGTCGAAGCAGTAGCCGTGATCGGCGTGCCGGACGCACTACGGGGCCTGGTCGTGAAAGCCTTCGTCGTACCGGCCAGCGGTTACGCAACCGATGACTCCCTTGTCGCAGAAATCCAGACATTTGTGCGCAACCGCCTGAGCCAGCACGAATACCCGAGGCTGGTTACGTTCGTTCCGGATCTGCCAAGAACGCCAGCCGGGAAGATCAATCGCAAGGCCCTGCGCGACCAGGAAGCCAACTCAATCGAACAACAGGAGAAAGCATGAACGCGGAACCCACACGGCGTTTTGCCAAGATCACGGACGAGGCGCTCGATGCATTGCACCTGCGTAAGAATGTACTGATCGAGAACACCGCCGAACCGTGGTGTTATGAAGCGACACGCGACAACATCCGTCACTACGCGCACGGGATTGGCGACGATAACCCCCTGTGGTGCGATCCGGGCTATGCGGCCAAAACGAACTTCGGCGGCATCGTCGCGCTGCCGAGCTTCCTGTTCACCACCAGCCGTATTATCTCCGGCTACGTCGGTGGAATTCCGGGGGTGCATGCGATGTGGGCCGGCGCGGACTGGATCTGGCACAAGCCCGTGCTGCGCAACCAGGCGATCACCACCGAAGCGTGGTTGAAGGATCTGATCGAGCACGACACGAAATTCGCCGGCCGCGCGATCCAGCAGATCTATCACGTCAATTTCTTCAACCCGGATGGCGATTTGGTGGCCGAGGCCGATAGCTGGTGCTTTCGCACCGACCGCGATCAGGCCCGCGAGCAGGGCACCAAGTACAGCGAAGTCCGCGCCCGTCCGGCTCGGGTCTATACCGACGAGGAACTGGCGCGCGTCTATGACCTTTACGCAGCGGAAACTATCCGCGGTGCAACGCCGCGATACTGGGACGACGTAACCGTCGGCGAGGCACTGCCAACCATGGCGAAAGGACCGATGACCGTCACCGGCTTTATCGCCTATGCGCAGGGTTGGGGCGGCCTTTATATCCGTGCCAATAAGCTGGCTTGGCGGCAGGTGCATAACCATCCTGGCCTGGGTATCAAAAATCGGTTCGGCATTCCCGACTGTCCCGAACGCGTGCATTGGGAACCGGAGTTCGCCCTTATGGTTGGGGCGCCCGGTGCCTACGATTACGGCCCGGAACGCTGCTCCTGGCTGACGCACCATCTGACCAACTGGATGGGCGACGACGGTTTCCTGCGCCGGGCGACCTGCAAGATCCGCCGGCACAATCCAGAGGGCGACCTGCTTTTCATCGATGGCAAAGTAGTGCGGAAATTCGAGGAGGCGGGACGCAAACTGGTCGAGATCGAACAGTCGGCGGTCAACCAAGATGGCGAACTCTCAGTGCTCGGTACCGGAATCGTTGAATTGCCGGCCCGCTAGTGGTTCGATCCTAACGCTTATACCAAACCGGCGTTGATATTGACGTACCGGCGACCGTCCTCGCATCGTCATGGTGCGCGAAGGCGCACCATCCACGTCTTTGTTTGGACGAATAAAAGACGTGGATGCCGATCTTCGTCGGCATGACGGGTGGGATGGCGGTACGTCAACGTCAACGCCGATTGGTATTACTTCCGAATCGTTCGGTGAATCGGCTCATCGAATCAATGCTTAGTGGATAAAACTGCCGGTGCCTTCCGTCAGATTTTAGCCATCGGGTCCCACCGTTCGTGGCCGGATTAGATCTGGCCACGACAACAGGGCAGTTACGAATGGCCCAGCGTGCATCCCGTCTCAGCCAACGGGATGAATGCCTCCTTGCCGTCGATCGTTGAGACCGGCTCAGTGTTGCACGCTCCGTCAAACGTCGGATTTGGAGATGGCTGAGCGTTAGCCTCTAGTGCCGCTGCGCAGAGGTTTTGACGGGTTCCGCGCCCTGGAGCGCTGTTCCTAATGCCGAAGGTCAAAGTGTGATCGTTTGAGGTTGCTTCCATCTCAAACGTGAATCACGCGATCAAACATAGAATTAGACCATGATCGGCACGAGAGAGGGTTCAACCTCAAACGATCATGATCTAAGGGGCCCTCAGATGGACCGCTTTGGATGGAAAGCCGTCGATCTGCTTCCGCTCCGCCAGCAAAAGAAGTGGACATTCCACTGATGGCTTGGGTTGGCCGAGAGTGGAACGGCAGCTTTGGAGCAAGCTGGACCGGGAAACTGCCATTCTCATCGTCTGACCGGTTCGGCGGGGTCCAACCCAAAGTCGCCTTTCGCCGGGAGTTTAATATCCTCGCAGGGACCTTCTGGCCAATCGGTTGCAACTCGGCGTAGTTCTACGCGCACCTCGGCCAGAGATGCACGATTACGTTCGCTATTTAATAACTCGTATTGCAGGCGATGCAGCCCCAG
>JANXLQ010000439.1 GCA_025355085.1 Rhodopila sp. | reverse complement strand
CAGTTGCGGTAACGGACAAGAGCTTTGCTACGGACGTGGTGGAAGCCAGCAAGAACGGCCCTGTGCTGGTCGATTTCTGGGCGGAGTGGTGCGGTCCCTGCAAGATGATCGGGCCGGCGCTGGAGGAAATCGCCGGGGAGTTAGCCGGCAAGCTGACGATCGCGAAGGTCGATATCGACAACAACCCGGGGTCGCCGAACCAATTCGCCGTGAGGGGCATCCCGACCCTGATCATCTTCAAGGACGGCAAGCCGGTTTCGACTCAGGTTGGGGCGCTTCCCAAGAGCAAGCTTAAAGAGTGGATCGCTGCCAACATCTGATCCTCCATCCATATCGTTCGACCAAGAGAAACCCCGGCTTCGAGAAATCGAAGCCGGGGTTCTTTATTGAGCTGAACTTTAGCTGGCCCGCTTCATTTTAGTTGGCAGGCAGACCAACCGCGATTATGTACCTATCGACCGTCGGCCGACGATCGCATGGTAAAGAACCAGCACAACAACCGATCCGATCACGGCGACGATAACACTGTATAGATTGAACCCGGTAACCGGAGCGGCGCCGAAAAACGAAAACAAAAATCCGCCGACAAATGCTCCGACAATTCCAAGCACGATATCGAGAATCATGCCTTCGCCACTGTTGTTAACCAGTTTACTTGCTATAAATCCGGCTATCAGGCCAAGGATCAGCCAAGCGAGAATGGACATTGGGTTTTCCTATTGTCTAAATGGCGTTTCAGCCCCGGCTTGGGATGATCGACGCCAGTGCGTAAGCAATCCCGCCTGCAACCAGCAGGGAGATCAACGGTTGCCGTTCAACCTTGTTTGACAGAGCCTTTGTTGCCTCACGCGCTTGATCGGCGGCCTCGCCGCACGCGTTTCGGGCATTGGACGCGACTTCGCGCGCCTTCTCTTCGAAAATCAGCGTTGTTAAGACCAACGTGACCAAAGCCAGGAGTGACTTCATAAAATGCTCCTCGTTCAGGCCTTTTCCGGACGATCCGGCAGCGTTTCGGGCTTAGGGCGCTGAGTGGGGAGGTAACGCCGCGGCGGACAATTGGATGCACGTCCAGCATCGGCAATGACCGTAAGCCCGATCACATGATTGTGGTTGAATTGGAAATTTGCGCGTTATCGGAGAAGTGGCACGGGGAATATTCAACCGCCCAACCGGGTTACCGGTCCAGTTTCAGGACTTCGCCGGCCAGATAGAGGCTGCCGCAGATCAGCACCCTGGCGGGAGCCTCGGTGCGCGGGATGGCTTGCAGCGCATCGGCCACGCGGGGCCCCGGCTTTGCTACGCCGCCAGATGCGGCGACGATCGCTTCGACTGGCAGGGCCGCGTGCTGGTCAGGTTCCCGCACCGCCCAAAGGGTCGAGGCGACGGGGATCAGGGGCTTTAGGAACTCAGCGGAATCCTTTGCCTGTTTCATCCCGACGATCAGATGCACCGGGCGGCCGGCCCAGCCTCGCAGATGGTCGGCCAGGACAATGCCGGCACCGGGATTGTGCCCGCCGTCCAGCCAAAGCTCCCAATCTGGTGGCAGCATTTGGGCGAGGCGTCCATGCAGTTGTTGCAGACGAGCGGGCCACTCGGTCCGGGCCAGACCGTTGTGGTCGAATGGCAAATTGGCCGCGCGCAGTGCGGTGATGGCGATGCCCGCGTTGTCCTGCTGAAACAGGCCGGGCAGCGATGGCGCGGGCGCGTCGATGATACCGGATGCGTCGGAGTAGCGAATACCTCCGGCCGCTGGTTCGATGTCCCAGTCGCGGCCACGCAGGAAAACCGGGGTGCCGGCTGCTTCGGCATGGTCCAGAAGAATGCGGCGGATGTCTTTGGGTTGGGCGCCAATGGCGACCGGCACGCCGGGTTTCATGATGCCGGCTTTCTCCCCGGCGATGATCTCCACGGTTGGACCGAGCAGCTCGCGATGATCGAGGGAGATGGACGTGATGGCGCAGGCGGCGGGGGAGCCGATGACGTTGGTAGCGTCGCCCCGGCCACCCAATCCGACTTCCAGGGCGCATAAATCGGCCGGCGTGGCGGCAAACAGGTCGAACGCGGTCGCGGTGATAACTTCGAACACGGTGATCGGCGCGTTGTCGTTGATCCGTTCGATCCGCTCCATCGCCGTTAGAAGTTGTTCGTCGGACACCAGTGCGCCGGCCACCCGGATGCGCTCGTTGAACCGGACGAGGTGCGGCGAGGTATAGACGTGAACGCGCAAGCCGGCGGCTTCCGCCATTGCCCGGACGAAGGCGCAGGTGCTGCCTTTGCCGTTCGTGCCGGCAACATGGATGATCGGCGGCAGTTTGCGCTCCGGGGAGCCGAGGCGTTCCAGCAGGGTGCGCAGACGGTCGAGGCTGAGGTCGATCAGTCTCGGATGCAGGCGCTCTAACCGGGCGGCGATCTGGTCGATCTGGTCGTTCACGCGGCTGCCTTTGGCTCCTGCTGTATCAGCAGACCAATGATCCGGGCCAGGGTCGCTTTCAGCTCGGTGCGCTTGACGACCATGTCGATGATACCGTGTTCCAGTAGATATTCGGCACGCTGGAAGCCTTCGGGAAGTGTCTCTCGGACGGTTTGTTCGATGACGCGGGCGCCGGCGAATCCGATCATGGCGCCGGGTTCGGCGATCTGGATGTCCCCGAGCATGGCGAAGGAGGCGGTGACGCCGCCGGTGGTGGGGTCGGTGAGAACGACGATGAACGGCAGGCCAACCTCTTTGACCATGCGCGTGGCGATGACGGTGCGCGGCATCTGCATCAGGCTGATGGCACCTTCCTGCATGCGGGCACCGCCGGATGCGGTGAAGACGATCAGCGGGACGTGTTGCAGGACAGCCAGGCGGGCGGCGGCGACGATGGCGTCACCGACAGCGGCACCCATCGAGCCGCCGATGAAGTTAAATTCCATGACCGCGACGATGGCTTTGTGGCCGCCGATGGTGCCGTGCGCGACGGTGATGGCGTCGTCGGTTTTGGTCTTCTCCCGCGCTTCCTTTAAGCGGTCGGCGTAGCGCTTGGTGTCGCGGAACTTCAGCGGATCGGCGACGGTCCTGGGGAGTTCGATGCGGGTGTAGGCATTGTCGTCGAACGTCCAGTCCAGGCGCTCTGTCGAACTGGCGCGCATGTGGTGGCCGCAATGGGGGCACACCTTGCGGTTGGTCGCGAGGTCGCGGTGGAAAATCATCTGCTGGCACGATGGGCACTGGTGCCACAAGTTGTCCGGCACGGACGACCGGGTGAACAAGGTGCGGATCTTGGGGCGGACGTATTCGGTGAGCCAGTTCATGCGCGCGTGGATAGCGGGGGCCGGGCCGGGGGGCAAGCACGGCCCCGCAGCCCAATAGCGCGCACGGAACTTTCATGCCCGATGTCCCGCGGCGAAACGGGCGCGAAAGCGGCTCAGCGCGAGATTCAGCAGATCATTGACGACCAGGCTGGCCACCGCAGCACCGGCCGCCTCGGCGATCTGTCCCGCGCTGAGCGGGGCAAAGGCAAAGAGCGCGCGCATCCAGGGTAAAACAAGAATCAACAGCAGGGCGACGGTTGTAATCGCGAGGACCAGCGTAAGCGCGGGGTTCGGCCTCAACATCGTCTTGAAGACACTGGACCCAAGAGAGCGGTTCGTCATCACCAACCCAAGGTTTCCCAGCACCAGCGTGACGAAGGCCATGCCGCGAGCCACGTCCTCTCCATGCTCGTCCTGTATCCCCAACAGGAACACACTCAGCGCGGCAACCAGCACGACGGCGCCCTGCACTAAGCCTCTCGCCAGCAGGACGTTGTCGAACAGCGGCGCCTTCGGGTCGCGCGGCGGCCGGGCCATCACGCCGGCTTCCTCGGGTTCGGCCTCGAACACGATGGACGAAACCGGGTCGATGATCAGCTCCAGGAACACCACATGGATGGGCCCGAGCAGCAAAGGCCAGCCAAGCAGCACCGGGACCAGCGACATGCCGGCGATCGGGACGTGGACGGCGAGGATATAGCTGACCGCCTTGCGCAGATTGTCGTCGATCCGGCGCCCGAGCCGGACCGCGGCAACCAAGCTGCTGAAGTCGTCATCCAGCAACACCAACGAAGCAGCCTCCCGCGCGACATCGGTGCCACGGCGGCCCATGGCCACACCAATATGGGCTGCCTTCAGCGAGGGCGCGTCATTGACGCCGTCGCCAGTCATTGCAACCACCTCTCCGTTGGCGGCGAACGCCTGCACAAGGCGCAGTTTTTGCTCCGGCATGATGCGGGCGAAGACGCTGGTGCGGCCGATGCGTTCACGCAACTCAGCCTCCGGCATCGCGGACATTTCTTGCCCGGTCAGCACGTCGTTGGCCTGGATGCCGGCTTCGCGGGCGATCGCCAGTGCGGTTGCGGGGTGATCGCCGGTGATCATCGCCACCTTGATCCCAGCCGTGGTGCAGGCGCCGACGGCGGTCTTTACGTTCGGTCGCAGCGGGTCCGCCAGACCGGTAAAGCCGAGGAAGGTAAAGTCGAAGTCATGCTGACTGTTGGGCACACGAAGGCCGGTGTAGGTCCCTTTGGCGACCGCGAGAACCCGCAGGCCCTGGCTGGCGAGATCGGCCACGCGGGTTCGGATGGCCTCCAGGCTTGCGGCGGGCAAGTGGCACAGATCGGCCACCGCTTCCGGCGCACCCTTCGCGGCGATAACGTAATGGTTCCCCTGCTTTGCCTGCCACATCTGCGACATCGCGAGCAGGTCCGGCTCCAGCGGATACCCATGCGCCAAGGTCCATTCCGCATGAAGATGCTCGGTTTGCGCCAGGAACCGCTGACCGATTTCCTGGAATGCCCGCTCCATCGGGTCGAACGGGTCGGGGCGGCTGGCAAGGATCGCGAACTCCATGAGTTCATGGAAGTCCTCGGGCAGTTCCCGAAGGTCCGCTGCGATCGAAAGTTCGGCGTCGCCGGCCACCAGTTTGGCCACCGACATTTGGTTCAACGTGAGGGTGCCGGTCTTGTCAGTGCAGAGCAGGGTCGCGGCCCCGAGCGCCTCGATTGCCGCCGAACGCCGCGCAAGAACGTTGCTTTTGGAGATGCGCCAGGCACCGAGCACCAGAAAGACCGTGAGGACGATGGGGAATTCTTGGGGAAGGGTGGCCATTGCCAGCGTTATCCCGGCCAGGATCGCCTTCACCCACTCGCCACGCAGCAAGCCATAGACGACCGTCAGAAGAACGGACGCGCTGATCCCGGCCACCGCGAAGACCTTTACCAACCGCCGGGTCTGCACCTGCAGCGGGGTTGGCGCGCTTTCGACTGTATTGAGCGAGGTGCCGATGCGTCCGATCTTGGTTTGGACGCCGATGGCGGTTACCCTTGCTAAGCCGCCGCCGCGGACGATCAGGCTGCCAGACCAAACAAGCGGACTGCCCTCACCGCCTGGACGTGGGTCTTCACCGGCCGTTGCGTGGACGGATTTGCTGACCGGGACGGCCTCACCGGTCAGCAGCGACTCGTCCGCCTCCATGTGAGTTGCTTCGAACATCTGTGCGTCGGCGGGAATTCGGTCGCCTTCGGACAGCACGATCACATCGTCAACCACCAGATCGCGAGCGGCGATGCGGTTCCGGTTTCCATCGCGGATCACCAGGGCGTGCGGGCTGGTCAGGTCTTTCAGGGCCGCGATCGCCCCTTCGGTCCGGCTTTCCTGCACCGCGACCATCGCAACGTTGAGCAGGGCGAAGCCAAGTAGAATAAGAGCCTCGGCCAGATCTCCCAGGATTAAATAGATCACGCCCGCAGCCAGCAGCAGTTGCAGCATCGGCTCCCGCATCGCATCCACGACGATCCGCATAGGGCCACGGCGCCCCGCCTGAGGAAGCTCGTTGGGACCGTCGCGCAGCAGGCGGCTGGCGGCTTCCAGGGCCGTCAGGCCGGGGGCGGCCGTGGTCGGCAGATCGGTCATGGTCTGGCCCGGCAGGGAGATCCGGCCACGGTCATCATGTCGCGCAACGCACAATCGGCCATCATCAGTCGCCGTCCTTCAAATGTATCGTCGGCAGCCCGCCTTCCTCGCAAGAAAAAGCACCCGTCTTCCTCGCAAGACAAAGCAATTGCCGGATTTACCGCTCGGTGCCATTGATGTCGCTCAAGTTCCCCCCACCGGATGCCGCCCGGTTCGGATCGAATTGGCACCCCTTGATAGATATCAATGCATGCCCGTCTTTCTCGCCGTCTTCTGCTGAGATACCTGGAGGCTGCCATGCGAGCGCAAAATGTAATGACCACGGCGGTCGTCACCGCCCATCCAGATACCCCGGTTCAAGAGCTTGCCAGGCTCATGATTGACCACCGCGTCAGCGGCCTGCCGATTGTCGATGAGGCCGGCCGCCTGATGGGGATGGTGACGGACGGCGATCTTTACCGGCGAGCTGAACTTGGGACAGAGCGGCGGGGCAGCAGTTGGTGGGATATTTTCGGCCTGGATAGCACCCCGGCCGATGACTACGTCGAATCCCGGGGACGGATCGCTCGGGATGTCATGACGAAGCAGGTCATCGCGGTGGCACCCGGGACGACGCTGCGCCAGATCGCGGAACTGTTTGAAACACGGCACATTCGCCGCGTGCCGGTGATCGCGAACGGGGCGGTGGTTGGCATCGTCAGCCGCGCCAATCTGGTGCAGGCCCTTGCCGTCGCACCGGCCGAAGAGTTGGCCATCGGACTAACCGATCCGCGCGTCCGCGATCTTGTTATCGCCGAATATAAGCGCCTCCCGTGGGGTTTTCCATCCGAGGGAAATGTCATCGTGACCGACGGCGTCGTCCATCTTTGGGGTTATCTCCCGTCCCATGCCGAACTTGATGCGCTGCGCGTGGCAGCCGTGGCCATCCCCGGGGTGAAAGGGTTCGAGGACCATACCTACCGCTATTTAGGGGACGTCAATGTCAGGCGGCACGCCCCCTCGGAGGTCACGTTAATTGAACCGAAAGAGAAATCGTAAAGACGTTTTTGTTTCTTTGTGCGATCAGTCGCGCACGATCGGGCAGGTGTCGTCCTTCGCCCAGTCGCCGAAGCTGAGGTAATACACCCGCACGTCTTCGAACCCGGCCCGCACCGCTGCTGCTGCTCCGAACGCCGCACGTCCGCCGCCCTCGCAGTGGGTGACGATGTGATCGCCGGGCTGGAAGCCGGCGCGATCCAACATGGCGCGGACCTCTACCGCCGGCTTCACCCGGCCGTTGTCGAGCAGGTCGGTGTGGGAAAGATGCCGCGCTCCTGGAAGATGCCCGCCACGGAGGTTCTTGCGCTGATCCTCGCCGGTGTATTCCGCCAGGGTGCGGGTGTCGAAGACATGCGCATCGCCGTCCAACTGGGTTTTCAGGGTGGCGCGATCGACCAGGCCGACCGATCCGGCGCGGGGATGCGCCTTGAAGCCGCTGCCGGGGCCGGCACCTTGTGGTACAGAGGCGCCCGCCAGCGCCGGCCAGCCGCCGTTCACGATAACCGCTCTGGCGCCGTAATACTGGAGGATAAACCACACGCGAGCGGCATTGGTCATACCACCCGTGTCATACACGACGTGGGTGGTGGTGTTATCGACGCCGAGGCCGTTGAGGGTCGCCTCCCAGTGCGCGGTATTCTCGAACCCGCTTCCGGCGACTTTCGCGGCGGTGTCCCAGTCGTTGGACGGTGCGCGGATGGCGTTGGGGGCATGACCGGCAGCGAAGGCGGCGGCGTCTCGGGCGTCGAGATAGCGCACCGGTCCGAGGGCGGCGATGGCATCGGCTTCGATGAAGGGGTCGTTTGGCATGGTGGCTCCTGTCCGTTTCCGAGAAGCAGCTTGCCAGTGTTCAGCGCGTTTGGGGAGAGTGGCATCTCTGACCCAACCTGCAACTGCGTCCTATCCGTTGCAGTATAAATTGTAAAATGTCAGGCATGTATCCAGTCTAAAAAGGGAATACACAATCCATGACGGCCGGTCAATAATGACAAGGAGATCGAAATGTTGCCGATCCGCTTTGATCGATCGGTAGAGGTCATCGACAGCGTGATGCCTGCCTCCGAGGACCTCAAGGAAATGGCAGTCGCGGTAGGTCATACCAACGGCCCTGTATATTGAACGTTCGGCATTGTCGTCATTGCGGGCGAAGGCCTGCCATCCACAGTCTTTATCTG
Organism: Rhodopila sp.; assembly: GCA_025355085.1. Lineage (GTDB taxonomy): Bacteria > Pseudomonadota > Alphaproteobacteria > Acetobacterales > Acetobacteraceae > Rhodopila. Next base: position 1,463 of record JANXLQ010000439.1, on the reverse strand, counting down.
AACCAGCAGTGCGATTCGTGGATGGCGGGAATTCGCCTGCAATGACGGTGACGGGTTAAAACATCGGGCCGTTGGTATCAGTGGTCCCGTAACGCCAATTGCCTCGTTCCTGGCCCGGGCGCTCGCCAGCATGACCAGGATATCCTGGTTGCTCCAGCGCGTGGGGGTCGAACTGCGATAGACAAGACAGCGAAACAAGCGATCGGCCCTGGCCGGGATTTGGACCAGGTCTCGCCGAAAATGACGGAGGCTTAAGCCTTTACCGCCGCACCGCTGCCGCCAATCCGCGAACCTGATCCAACACCTTTTCCACCGCTCCGGGCAAGGCTTTGCCGTCGGCATCCAGATTAGCCGCCAGCGTATCGATCAACGCCGACGCCACCACAGCCGCATCGGCGATGCGCGACGCAGCCCCGGCTTGTTCGGGAGTGCGCACACCGAAGCCGATGGCGATCGGCAGGTTGGTGGCTTTCCGGATGCGGGGAATGGCAGCCTCCAGATGCTCCACCGTCGCGCTGCCGGTGCCGGTGATGCCGGTGATGCTGACGTAATAGACGAAGCCGGAGCTGCCGTTCAGCACATGCGGCAGACGCTCGTCGCCGGTGGTGGGGGCGATCAGGCGGATGAAGTCCAGGCCGTTGGCGTTGCTGAAGGGCAGCAGCAGGTCGGCTTCCTCGGTGGGCAGATCCACGATGATCAGGCCGTCCACTCCGGCGGCGGCGGCATCGACGCAGAAACGTTCTGGGCCGTAGGACAGGATGGGGTTCAGGTAGCCCATCAGCACGACGGGCGTTGCATCATCGTCCACGCGGAAGTCGCGTACCATGGTCAGTACGTCGCCGACTTTCACGCCGGCGGTAAGGCCCCGCTTTGCTGCCGCCTGGATGATCGGACCATCGGCCATCGGGTCGGTGAACGGCATGCCGATCTCGATCAGGTCGGCGCCCGCGGCTGGCATGCCGCGCAGAAGGGCCATGGAGGACTCGTGATCCGGATCCCAGGCTTCGAGGAACGGGATCAGGGCGCCTCGGCCCTGGCGTTTGAGGTCGGCGAAGCGGGCGGCGATGCGGCTCATGGTGCGTTCCCGCTGGCGGCCGGAGTCTGGACGGGTGCGCGGGTCAGGGCGGCGTATGACGGGGTAACGACGGTGCGGCGATAGGTGACCCGGACGAGCCGCATACACTTCAACTTGATGCGTTTGGCGGGGAGGATTTCCCCATTCGTCATGGCCGTGCTTGGCCCGGCCACCCACGACTTTGCTAGGCGCGGCACAGGAAGTCGTGTCAGCTTGATGCGTTTGGCGGGGAGGATTTCCCCATTCGTCATGGCCGGGCTTGGCCCGGCCACCCACGACTTTGCTAGGTGCGGCACAGGAAGTCGTGTCAGGTTGATGCGTTTGGCGGGGAGGATTTCCCCATTCGTCATGGCCGGGCTTGGCCCGGCCACCCACGACTTTGCTAGGT
>JANXLQ010000435.1 GCA_025355085.1 Rhodopila sp. | reverse complement strand
CGCTGGTGGTGACTATGATCTACAACGTGTTCGGCTGGCCCTTTACCAGCATGATCCCGGTGATCGGGCAAGAACGACTCGGGCTCGGGCCGGAAGGGATCGGTCTTCTGGCCAGCATGGATGGCATCGGCGCGTTCTGCGGCGCCCTTGTGCTGGCGCTGTTCCTACGACCGGCTTGGTATGCCCGTGCTTATCTCGGCGGCGTGGCGATCTACATGATGATGCTGACCGTGTTTGCACTGATACCGGTCCCAGCTCTTGCCGGAAGCGCTCTGTTTCTGACCGGCCTGGGTGGCGCCGGATTTAGCACGATGCAGACTACGTTGGTGTTTCTCGCATCGCCACCGGATATGCGATCCCGCCTCCTCGGCGTCCTATCGATGTGCATCGGCGTCGGACCGGTCGGATTTGTTGCGCTCGGGCTGTTAGCGGATGCAATCGGGGTACAGTGGGCTACCGCGGGGACCGGCCTGACCGGCCTCCTGGCTCTGGCGCTGACCAGGCGGCTTTGGCGGCATATTTGAAGGCCGCTACCCCAAGTGGGCTGCGAGGTCTCACTCTGGAGGCACCCGAGTGCGGAAGCTTTCCTTTCAAACCTCAGCCGGAGGGTCCAATACGGTATACCCCAGGGAGACATCGGCACGAGACGCCGAATCTCGTCTCAATTGGGGGTTTGGACTTTCGCTCTCGATGATGTTCGGACGCTCGACAAAACCGGCGGTCCGTCGATGCTGCTGTGATACCCTGCCCTCGTTCGGGCGCTATTTTCGGTCTTTGACGTGGCAGGATGCCGGTCTTAACGAGACCGCAGAATATAGAGCAGTAAAAACGCACCGATCACTCACTTTCGAGTAATTAATACTACGATTAAACGGACCGTGTCTCAAGTCCTATTACGTGACACTCTGGATCAATTGGCAGATGCCCGGATGGCTTGTCGGCGGGGCCAGGATAGCCGCCTAATTTTCGGAACGATGGCTCGTTTACTAGTAGTATTACTTACTAGGGAACGAGCCATCGTTCGTGTCTGATTGCCCGAACAGCCAAAGCGGTAAACTGCCCCCGCCGTCGGAATCACTCTCCGGCGGCATGGCGCGACTGGTTCAGTGCGTCTCGCGCCGCATCCGGGTCGATGTGGTCGGCAAGCCAGGCGTAGCGGTGGTTCTTGCCGACGAGGCCGAGGGAGACCCGGCGGAGCTGAACCGCTCGCTCCGACCAGGGCAGACGGCATGCGCCGGTTTTGCGGAGCAGCGCCAGCTTGGCTGTTTCCTGCGGATGACGGCCGAACCACTGCTTGGCGGCATGACCGGGATCGTCGGCATTGTCCCAGCGCGGGGCGCAGACGGTTGCGATATCGGACCACATCTTCGGCACGATGCCGCGCGCCGCCATCACGCTGACCGGGCCGCAGAGGGCGAGAAGATCGTCCCAGCCGATCAGTTGGTGAACCGCGATCTGTCCCAGATCGACAGCGTTCATCACGATCACTCGCACCGGGTTGTCCGCCGTCCGCCGCACCCCGCGGACGCGCCCGATGGCCTGCTGCACCTCGGCGTCGCAGATCAACCGGCGGATCGCCTCGACGCGTTCATCGGGATGGCACTCGAATTCCGCGAAACGCCCGGTGCCATCTGCCATCAGGCGGGCGCCGGCCTGCACCGGATACCAGTCGTCGATTACCTGCACATCGCTGGCGAAGAGGATCGCGGCCATCCGCTCCACCTCGGCCGGGGCCGGCAACGGCCGGCTGACGATCACGGCGCAGGCCACGTCACGGAAGCTGTCGACGCCGCGCAGGGCGCCGAAGTTGGCGACCTGCCAGGCGGGCGGGACGAGCCCGCGCGCCTGCATTTGAGCGATCATCGCCTTGGGTCCGACCAGCAGCCCTGCCCCCTCGAGCAGCCCTGCCCCCTCGGCCGTCCCCGCCAGCACCTGCAGCACGGCGCCGATCCGCCGCTGGTTGGCCAGGGCGGGCGCGCCGGAGGCGATACCCGGCGGTGCGATGAGCGAGCCATATCCGAAGATACGATCGTGGACCTGCACCACCTTCATATGCGGCGCGGGGGCCTGCACGTCCGCCAGCAGGGTGATCGGTCCGAGCCACCGCTCCGCCACGCTCAGGCTGGCCGTTGCGTCGAGGTAAAGGAGCGGGCAATCCGTCCACGTTGGATGAATGGTTTCGCGCCAGCGCAGACGCACCCCGCGCACGCCATCCAGGAGCGACGGTTCGATGGCGGCGGAATGAGCCTTTCCGGTGCTGACATCGGCCAGCACCGCAAGACAGCGCTGCACACCGCGCAGCCTGTGGGCGCGCGCGATGTAGGGTGCCAGCGCCGCAGCCAGGGCGGGCGCCTCGGCATCGGGGGCAATCGCCTTGGCAGCCTTCTCAAGCCCGCGCCAAAGCCTCGGCCCAACGGTCGCGAAGGCCCCGGGGTCAATCGTGTCTTCTGCCTGGAGCGCCGCCGTTACGCCGTGGCCTCGATGCAATTGCAGGATGACCTTTTGGGCCAATCGCAGGACTGCGCTGACCGAGATGGCTGCGACGTTGCCCGGCGCGTCCGGGTCGGCCGGCATTTCCCATTGTGCCGGATCAAGCCAGTCCAGCGGCACATGAAAACCGTCGCCGTCGAACCCGCCCAGGAAACCGAGGAAGGGCGACTCATCGAGCACCAGAAGATCGAACGCCGGTGGATCGGATGAGTACGGCCGTCCGTCGATCTCCGCAATCACGGCTTCGCGCTGCAGCGCGGGTGGCACCGCCTTTGTCAACATCGCTGCCGGGATGATCCAGATCTGCGGCGTCGCCTGACGCTGAGGCAGGTAGGCGCAGGCGCCGCCGGCCTGGGGATGGTGCGGACACAAGCGGCCACGCCTGGACGACCCGCACAGGCTGCCGATGTCGCCCCCGGCCCGTTGCACCAGAGCGGCCTCGGCGGGACGCCGGCACATGGTAAAGGCGGCGTCGGCGGGATCCGGCTGAGCAATGCCGCGCCAGACCCGCGCGATGTCGCGCCCGGCCAGGGCGTTGAACCGCGCGCAGACATCCCCGGCCAATTTATGGTCGGGCACGGCGTAGGCGATGCGATATCCAGGCAGGCCGGCGAGCTGGGCGTCGATCTCGGCAATCGCTGCGTGACTTTTGCCGACGCCGGTTCCCACCAGCAGCGCTGCCCGCGGCTGCCAAATCCCGTGTGCCGGATAGCCGTCTCCGAACCGGGCCCGGGCCTCGCGCCAGAATGTGTCGCGCACCTTGAGCAGCGCCGGCACCTGTGAAAGGAACCGGCTGATTGCCGCATGAGCGAGCCGTCCGGCCATTTCCACCGAGCCGGTTGGAAGCCGGCAGGGTGGGGCGACCGCCTGCGGCGAGGTCTGCGCGCGCAGCACGCGCCCGGCCTGTTCCAGTTGGCGGACGTCGGCGATCATGCCCGGCAAGGCTGCCATTTGCGCCGCCACATAGGCCTCGGTATGACGCGCACCATCACGCGGGGCGCGGGTTATGGCCTCGGCGAGGGCAGCCTGCAGCGCCGCGTCGGCGTCCTGGTCGTGCGATCGCACCCGGGCGCCGATCGCCGCGATGACGGCGCTGTGGAACCCTTCCTGGCCCGGACCGTCGCCGATCAGCGCGAGGCGTGCGGCAAAGCCGGGCCCCTGCTGTCGGTCACCGATGATCGGCTCCGTCCGGAGGAGAGTAGCCCCGGCGCCTCGCCGTATCGGCGGCGGCACGGGGCTGGCGGCGATCGCGCTTGCCGCCGGCGGGGTCACCACATGCTTGACCCCGGTCAGCCATCCGCGGCGATAGCGGATCGGATCGATCAGACCCGCATTGAGGATCGGTGGCGCGACGAGGATCTGTTGGACGGCGCCGAACACCGTGGGATCGAGCTTGTACCGGCGTGGCGTGGATCCCAGCCAACGCGTGAGCTCGGCCTTCGCCATCGGCCGGTCCAGCAGGAACAACAGGCGCATGTGCAGGCCAGGTCGAAAGCCCATGCTGGCGGTGAACTGCCACCAGCAGCTGATCCCGTGGAACGGCGCCGGCAGTGCCTCGCGGATGAACTCGTCGATCGCGGCTTCCCGGGGGACGAAGGACGCGGGGTCGTCGGGTGGACCGTGTTCCTCGATCCACGGGTTTCGCGGATCGAAATCGATCGGTGACTCGGCGCCGTCGACATCGAAGAAAACGTAGGCGCGGGGAACCTCTGCCATTGTGGCTGGGCTGCCGTCCTTTGAGTGCAGCAGACGGCGCATACGCTTTGGATCGGCACTCGACCGGATCGAGCCACGCACCAGGAACTCGTCGTCCGCGATGGTTGCCAGCCCGCGTCCGGCTTGCAGAATATTGTCCATGGTCAATGTGCGCGCATGGGCCACATGAAAAACCGTGCGGCCATCATGGGGCTCGATCAGCGATCGGCCGTCATTGGTTTGTCGAATTGTCTTCGCCATGCGGCGGCGCTTGCCAAGCGCCCGCAGCACGACGAGGTCGCGGGGGCCGGCGCCGATCAGATCATCCGGCTGATCGGACGACACGGCACAGCCGCGGTCGGACGCATCCGCGTCGGGGTGTTTCGTCATTGAAATATCCTCTTGCGCTGGCATCCTGCGATTTCGCGACGCTGCCGAAGCGAGCTTCGACAGCGTTCGTTGGACAGAGGATGCAGCCGGTCATGACCCGGCCATGATTATTTAGCCCGCGCCTTTTGCCGGCAATTTCGACGAAATCAGCAGCTCCGTCGTTATTACCGGCGCGCTTTTGATCGTGTACTTCGCCGGAATGGATGCGATGTCCGCCCAATCCTCGTATAGATTTCGTATTTGCGGACAATCATCATAGCTCAAAACCCATGAATGCGGCGTGGAACGCAACCGTCGCGCCAAGTCGACGTGATCCCGGGGTCGAAAAAAATGCGCGTATAGACCGACCCCGGCGGCCCAATACGGCGGGTCTAAGTACAGCAGGCACGGTACCGACTCATCGGTAATGAGTTCGCCGTAATCAGTTTTTGTGATCTTGATGTGACGAACGTAGTGCCGCAGCCGGGCAATGTTTTCACACAAATGCACAGGACTCCATTTCTGGTCAATTTTAAGTAACGGACCGCCGGCCACGCCGATTCCCGAAAAGGACATGCAATGGATCGCGATTTTACAGAAGCCAATATGAACTACATCGTGATCGCACGCACCAATTGGTCTCGATCGTAGATAGGCCCGGATCTGAGTATAGGCCTCCATTGTTGGGACAAAATCGCGGACCCGCCGGGCCAGTAGTTCCGGATTATCGCGCAACGACTTCCACATGCAGTATATCCCGATATCTAGATCGTTAATCCAGCAGTCTCGTTCCGGATGGGCGTTTATCATTTCGATAGTGATAGCGCCGCTGCCAACGAACGGTTCGCGGAATTCCGCCCAATTTTCGTAACGGGCCAGCTTAGCAAGAATCGGCACCCGCAAGCGCCGTTTGCCGCCGGGGTAGCGGATTATTGGTTTTAACACGAAATGTCTTCCTTACGTTAGTGCACCGCTGGAATCCTTGAGCCATTCCTTGGCGGGCGCCCCGGTCCGCAACCGTGACCGCAACGAGAAGGGATGAACCCTTCTCGCCGCGGGATATTCAGTGCGACGATACAGGGGCCGAACCATCCTCGACGGGAACCGAAGCGTTTCTGAACTGGATTACCTCTGCCTGCCCATCGGACCGGCGCTCAAACTCATCGATCACGGCCTGCTGTTCCCGCACGCGGCGCCTCAGCTCGACCGTCTCAGACTCCAACTCCCGAACCCGCACGGCCGCCTTGTCGATATTTGTTAAGAACGTCTTCCAGAGCCTCACCGCGGCTTTTAACTCAGCAACGACCTCGGTAGTTTCTTGCGCCGCCGTGCTGATCCGGTTTCGCAAGGTCATAGCGTCGCCCGAGAGCGCAACGAATTGGCCGTCTTGTGCGCGCCGGCCAGTCAGCGATTCGGCCGCAAGTAGGGCTTCGATGCCGTCTTCCAACCGTTTCACCGCCTCCTTGCCCAGGCGTGCCATGTCTACCGGGCCAGGTGACGTCTCGTTATGAAAACGCTCCCGGCTCGGACCATCGATTTCATTGCGACTGGCGACCAGTTGTCCATTCGGCCGGGCGGTCTGACCCGTTTCGCCGCGGCGCGATACGGTGACAAGCAGTCGATCTGCCGCGACATCAGATTTGGCTTCTGTTACGGCGGCGACGGCCGTCTCGTTGGTCTGATCGGTGTCTACCTTTGGCGCTGGTTCATGCGGTTTGTCTGCCTTGGAAACATCCACCATCGCATGCGCCTGGTCGGTTTCGACCGACGGTGTATTTGACTTGTCCGGCCGTTTTTCGGCTTCGGACACGTCTGCCATTTGCGCGGCCTGACCGGTCTCCATCGGCGATGCGTCTGGCTGGTCTACTTCGGTCCCTTCGGCCTTCGGCTCATCAAGGAGTTTCTTGATGGCTTCGAAGCAAAAAAGCGTTCCGCCTTCGACGATCTGCGTCAGCCCCGCGTCGAGCGCGAGGGGCGTGCTTTGCCCATGGACGTCCAAAAAACCTTGATTCCGCAAGCGTTCGACTAACCCGGCGGGTGTAATGTCAAGCTTGGTCGCGATGTCATCTAAGTTGGCAAGGCGTTTGCCCGTTGGGTCGGCTTCGGCGGGCCCCTCGTCGGATACCGTAACGAAATCGACGTGCGTCCTGATTTGACCGAGGGCGGTCGCCGCACTCACCACAACACCATCGGCAAAACGCGC
>JANXLQ010000404.1 GCA_025355085.1 Rhodopila sp. | reverse complement strand
GTGGCGAATTCGGGAGCATTCGCCGTCGCCCGCACCGCATCGGGGGTCAACACCCCGGCAATGGCAGCCTGTTCCAGCAGTGCCACCGGTATAACAGACGACAGGCGCTTCAGGTTATGCGACGCCTCGCGCAGCAGGTTGACCTCCCGCCGCAGGTCCTCTTTCTCATGCACATCGCCGTTGGCATACGTCAGGCGGGCATCCGCCAAAGCCTTGTCCAACAGGAACGATTCCAGCGCGTTATCGTCTTTCAGATACCGCTCGTCCGACCCGCGCTTGGCACGATACAGCGGAGGCTGCGCGATATACAGATGCCCACGTTCGATCAGTTCCCGCATCTGGCGGAAGAAGAACGTCAGCAGCAGCGTCCGGATGTGCGATCCATCCACATCGGCGTCCGTCATAATGACGATGCGGTGGTAACGCAGCTTGCCGGCTTCGAATCCGCCTTGCTCGACCGGCCCCTGGCCAATGCCGGTTCCCAGCGCGGTGATCAGCGTGCCGATTTCCTGGCTACCGAGCATGCGGTCGAATCGCGCCCGTTCGACGTTCAAAATCTTGCCCTTCAAGGGCAGAATCGCCTGGAACTTCCGGTCGCGGCCTTGTTTGGCCGACCCGCCCGCGCTGTCACCCTCGACGATGAAAATTTCGCACTTGGCCGGGTCGCGTTCCTGGCAATCCGCCAGCTTGCCGGGCAGCGTCGAAATATCCAGCACACCCTTGCGGCGCGTCAGCTCCCGCGCCTTCCGGGCGGCTTCGCGGGCAGCGGCGGCGTCCATCACCTTCTGGATGATGCCCTTGGCTTCCTTGGGATGCGTCTCAAACCAATGCGCGACAGCATCGGCGGCGGCGGCCTGCACCACCGGCTGAACCTCGGACGACACCAGCTTGTCCTTGGTCTGCGACGAGAACTTCGGGTCCGGCACCTTCACGGACAGCACGGCGGTCATGCCTTCGCGCATGTCCTCGCCGACCAATTCCAACGAATCCTTTTTCCCCATGCTCTGGGCGTATTTCGTCACCACACGGGTCAGCGCCTGCCGGAATCCGGCCAGATGCGACCCGCCATCGCGTTGCGGAATGTTGTTGGTGAAGCACAGCATCGTCTCGTGGAAGCTATCGTTCCAGGACAGCGCGAACTCCGCTCGGATACCCTGCTGATCCGGTGTCGTGCGCAGGGTGATCGGCGGGGTGAACACCGCGTTCTTCGAACGATCCAGCCATTCCACGAAGGCAACCAGCCCGCCGTCGTAGCGCATCACGCTTTCGACCGCCGGAGCATGCCGTTCGTCGCGCAGCACGATGGTCATGCCGGAATTGAGGAACGCCAGTTCCCGCAGGCGGCGTTCCAACAGGGCGTAGTCGAACTCGGTTTTGGTGAACGTCCCGGGGCTGGCTTTGAACGTGACTTCAGTGCCGCTGACACGGTCGGTCGGCCCAACAACCTCCAGCGGCCCGTCCGGCTCCCCATGCTGGAACCGAATGCGGTGCTCCAGACCGAGCCGCCAGATCTTGACTTCCATCCATTCCGACAGCGCATTGACCACGGCGGCGCCGACGCCATGCAGCCCGCCGGAGACCTTGTAGGAGTTCTGGTTGAACTTGCCGCCGGCATGCAGGCGGGTCAGCACGACTTCCGCCGCCGAGATGCCTTCTTCGTGGTGGATGTCGGTCGGAATGCCGCGCCCATCGTCGCGCACCGTCACGCTGCCGTCGCCGTTCAGCGTCAGCTCGACATTCGACGCGAACCCGGCCTGGACCTCGTCCACCGCGTTGTCGATGATCTCGAACGCCATGTGATGCAGGCCGGAGCCGTCGTCGGTGTCCCCGATATACATACCGGGGCGTCGTCGCACGGCATCAAGACCTCTCAGAACCGAGATCGATGCGGCGTCATACGCGTCGGGGTCAGAATCGGGGGGCGGCGCGGCGTTGTCAGACATGCCGAGGACAGACTCCAGGCTGTGGGATTAGTACTATAGATATATAGCAGCTACAGAGCCGTTGGGACAGGGGCTGTATCGGTCTCAGGGCGAAGAAAACGTCCATCGGGGTGTAACCCGCCGCTGCCCGTCGCCAATGCCTCGGCGTGGTCCGCCAGGGGCAGGAATATATCGGCATCCGTGCCGGTGATCACGGTCTGCGCCGACAGCGCCATCAGGACATCCCATAGCGCACGGCGCCGCTCCGCGTCCAGGTGAACGGCCGGTTCGTCGAGCAGCAGCAGGGGGGCGAACCCGCGCGCCGAGGCGATCAGGGCGGCATGCGCCAGGATTACGCCAATCAGCAACGCCTTTTGCTGCCCCGTGCTGGCCAGTGCGGCCGGCGTGCCGGTGCCGGCATCGGTCAGCCGCATGTCGGTTCGGTGCGCGCCCAGCAGGCTGGTGCCGGCGGCCGAGTCGCGCGGCCGGTTCGCCGCCAGACCGTCGCGCAGCCAATCCTCCACCGCCAACGCCGGTTCGGTTTGCAACCGCTCGGCGATCGGACAGGCCAAGCCGATGCGACCGGGCGGAAAGGCGCCGGCACCGGCCGCGATTTGCGCGTTCAGGCGGGTCACCAGACCCAGACGGGCGGCCGAGGCAGCCACGGCGTGGCGGGCGATGGAGTCCTCCAGACCGGACAGCCAGGCGCGGTCCTGGCGGCCCTCGGCCAACAGCCGGTTACGGCTGCCGACAGCGGTGTCGTGGGAGGCCATTTCGCGGGCGTGGCCAGGTTCCAGCGCCCAAACGAGGCGGTCCAGGAAGCGGCGGCGGCCCGACAGACCCTCCTGGAACAACCGGTCCATCTGCGGTGTCAGCCAAACCGCGGCGATAATCCGGGAGATATCGGCCTGATTGCGCGGTGCGGCGCCATCCAGGCGAAAGACCCGGCGATCCGATCCCGGCTCGCAGCCGGTGCCGATGATGGTCTCGCCCTCGGGCGTTTGGAAGCGGCCGGCGACAGCCCACCCGCCGGGACCGTCCAGGCGCGGCAAATCGGCGTTGCGCGCACCGCGTAGCCCGCGCCCGGGAACGATCAGCGACAACGCCTCCAGCAAGTTGGTCTTGCCCGTGCCGTTCGGCCCGTAAAGCACACTGATCCGCGCCGCCGGGCGCCACGTCAGCGCGGCGTAGCTGCGGAAGTCGGTGAGCATGAGGCGATTGAGGCGAAGCACGTTTGTAAGATGGCGATATCGAGGACTGCCGTGAAGGTGTCAAATTTTAAACCGGCTGGTGCCGATAACGTCTCCCCGGATATGCTCCGGGGATACCTCTGAACTCCGGCGGATAGGCCGAACCCCCGATTACGTCCGGGGGTTGCCGACCCGATGACAGAGGGCCGGTTTTAACGCGGGCTGCCCCTAAACCCGCATCGGCATCAGCACATACAGCGCGCTGGCGTCCCCCGCATCCTGCACAACCGTCGGCGCTGACCCGTCAGCAAACCGGAATTCCACCTGATCCTTGATCTGATCGGTGATGTCGTTGAGGTAGCGGGCCTGGAAGCCGATCTCCAACGGGCCGGCATCGTATTTGACGCGGTCGCCGTCCAGTTCCTCGCTCGCGGTGCCCTGTTCGGGGCTAGAGGCCGACAGCACCAGCAGATTGCGTGCCAGCGACAGCTTGACCGGACGCGAACGCTCCGACGAAATGGCGGCGACCCGGGCGACGGCCTTGGAGAAATCATCCGAGCCAACCCGCAGGACCTTGTCGTTGCCCTTGGGGATCACGCGTTCATATTCCGGGAAGGTGCCGTCGATCAGCTTGCTGGTGAGCAGCATCTGGTCGGCGCGGAACTGGATGCGCGTGTCGGACAGCGCGATCTCCACATCGCCGGTCACCTCGTCCAGCAGTTTCCGTAATTCGTTGACCGTCTTGCGGGGGATGATGACGCCGGGCATGGACGCAGCACCCTCCGGCAGGGGTTCCTCGACCCGGGCCAGACGATGGCCGTCGGTGGCGACCGCGCGCAGCACCTGGGTGCCGTCGCTGTCGGCATGATGCAGGTAGATGCCGTTGAGGTAGTAGCGCGTTTCCTCCGTGCTGATCGCGAACTTGGTGCGGTCGATCAACGCCCGCAGCGTGTGCGCGTCCAGGCTGAACTTGTGCGGCAGGCTGCCGGCGGTCATGGATGGGAAGTCCTCGACCGGCAGCACCGTCAGCTTGGTGTCGTAGCGGCCGGCGCGCAGCGACAACTGGGCGTCTCCGCCGGGATGGTCGAGTTCGACCTCTGCCCCGTCCGGCAGTTTGCGAACGATTTCATACAGCGTCGCGGCCGGCGCGGTGCAGGCGCCGTTGCGGCTGGATGTGGCGGTGACGTCCTCGACGATGGCAATTTCCATATCCGTGGCGGTCAGGGTCAGCTTGCCGTCCCGCACGGCGATCATGACGTTCGCCAGAATGGGGATGGTATTGCGCCGTTCGACCACGCTTTGGACGTGGGCCAAGGCCTTGATCAACGTGGCGCGGTCGGCCTTTAGCTTCATGGTCTGCATCCTACCTTAGTCCAGCCGCTGCTTCTAAACCCCGCCCAGCGGGAAAGCGAGCGGATCGCTCTTGCCATCTTAGCAATTGGGGTGGAGTTCCGCCAAGGACCGTCGTGCCGTTCGGAGCTGTTTAGGTGCGATTTCCTGATTAATGTTCGGTCAATTGGCAGTTTGGGATCGTCTTTGGGCAATATTTCCGTCGCGATTCAACAGGTCTGCACCCTTTGCCGCCGACAACGTCGGCCGCACCGGCCCTTTCGCCTTCTTCAGACAGTCCACGCATCTCCAAGAGGGTTCCCGGTAGCGGAAGAACGGCCGTGCCTTCCGGGTCAAATCGGCCGGATCATGACGGGATGGCAATCGGGAAAGAACAGTGAGAATGACAGCATCCAGTTTCGCCAGTTCTGCGCGTCTCTCCTTTTGCTGAAAAAAATCACGCTGGTCAAA
>JANXLQ010000108.1 GCA_025355085.1 Rhodopila sp. | reverse complement strand
GAAGGACATCCGAGCGACGATCGATCGCAAGACCGGCGATGTTCGTTTGTCTCGGTGGACCGAGATCGTGGACACGGTCGAGAACGAAGAAACCCAGATGGGCAAGGCCGATGCGGCCAAGCTGTTTCCGGACAAATCGGTAGGCGATCACGTCGTCGATCCGCTGCCTCCGATCGATTTCGGGCGCATCGCGGCGCAGACCGCCAAGCAGGTCATCGTCCAGCGTGTCCGTGAATACGAACGCAAGAAGCAGTACGACGAGTTTAAGGATCGCGTCGGCGAAATCATCAACGGTGTGGTGAAGCGTACCGAGTATGGCAACCTGATGGTCGAACTCGGCCGGGCGGAAGCTCTTTTGCGGCGCGACGAACTGATTGCCCGCGAGTCGTTCCGCAACGGCGACCGCGTTCGCGCCTATATTTACGACGTGCGGGAAGAACCGCGCGGTCCGCAAATTTTCCTGTCGCGCACGCATCCCGGGTTCCTCGCGAAGCTGTTTGCCCAGGAGGTGCCGGAAATCTATGACGGCATCATTGAGATCAAGGCAGTGGCCCGCGATCCGGGCAGCCGCGCTAAAATGGCTGTCCTGAGTAAGGATTCGTCGATCGATCCGGTCGGCGCTTGCGTGGGTATGCGCGGCTCCCGCGTGCAAGCCGTTGTGCAGGAACTACAGGGCGAAAAAATCGACATTATCCCGTGGAGCAGCCAAGCGGCGACCTTTGTGGTGAACGCGCTTGCCCCGGCGGAAGTCACGAAGGTTGTGCTCGACGAAGAGGCCGGCCGAGTCGAAGTTGTGGTGCCGGACGAACAACTCTCGCTCGCCATCGGCCGCCGCGGGCAGAACGTGCGGCTTGCGTCGCAACTGACCCGTTGGGACATCGATATCCTCACCGAAGCCGAGGAAAGCGGACGTCGCCAGGAAGAATTCCGCCGCCGCTCCGGCCTGTTCGTCGAAGCATTGGATGTCGATGACATGATCGCCGGCCTGCTGGTTACAGAAGGCTTCACCACGGTCGAAGAACTTGCGTTCACCCCGATCGAGGAAGTCGCCGCGATCGAAGGCTTCGATGAGAACGTGGCGGAAGAGTTGGTACGCCGGGCGGAGGGCTTCTTGTCTGCGCGCGACAACGAACTACATGACAGGCGTGTTGAACTCGGCGTGACCGACGATGTGGCCGCGTTCGAGATATTTACGCCGCCGATGCTGGTGGCACTCGGGGAAAAGGGCGTGAAAACTCTTGACGATCTGGGCGACCTCGCATCCGACGAGTTGATCGATATCATTGGCGCCGATAAAATGGACGAAGATACCGCAAACGAAGTGATCATGGCGGCGCGGGCGCACTGGTTCGACGGCGAAGCAGCACCGGAAGCGGCGCAGGAGGCGGGCCACGACTGAGACGGGTTTAGCCTCTGATGCGGACACGCCGGACCAGGAAGCATCCGATGAGGACGTTTTCGGGGACGATTTGCCCGAAGACATCGAGCCGGAGGCTGAAATCGGGCCGCTGCGGCGTTGCATCGTCACGCGTGAGCGGCTACCGAAGGAGCGGATGATCCGGTTTGTGGTTGGACCGGATCGTCGAATCGTTCCCGACCTGGCTGCAAAGCTGCCTGGACGGGGAATATGGTTGAGCGCATCGAAGGATGTGTTAGAGTTAGTGGACGCCCGAGAAAATCGGCGGCAAGACCATCAGCGACGAGACGGCGGGCGGCAAAAGGATAAACAGGGCGGCGAAGCTCAAAATTCCTCTGGGCAAGGTTCCCCGGGACAAAGCGTCTCGGGGCAGCAGCACTCGGGACAGCGCCACCTGGAGCGCGCATTCGCAAGGGCGGCGCGCGGCCCCGTTACGGTTCCACCTGATCTTTCCATGCTGCTTCAGGCGGCATTGGTGCGGCGGATCGGCGAATGTCTTGGCCTTTCCCGACGTGCCGGGCAGGCTGTGGCGGGTTACGAGAAGGCGCGCGAAGCTTTAAGGACCGGCCGGTATAAGCTGGTCCTACAGGCGTCCGATGGCAGTCAGGCGGAGCGTGAGCGCTTCCTGTCCGGTTTCGGACCCGAGTCTAAGTTGGGCGCAGGCCTAACGATTATCGATCCGCTTCCGGGTGATGTCCTGGGACGTGTGTTCGGAAGAGACCATGTCGTGCACGTCGCGATTGCGGCGGGCAAATTGGCGGAGTCGCTCGTGCTTGAAGCGGGCAGGCTGGCCGGATTGAAGAACGGGTCCGCAAGGGCCATGGGGTCCGAATGGGCCACGGGGCGGGAAATCGCCTCGGTGAACGATGGAACGGGTGCTAGCGTATAAACATGAGCGAAAGCAACGATCAGGACGGCGGCAAGGGGCGGCTCTCTCTTCGTCCGGCAGGGCGTTTGGAATTGGGACGGACCGTTGACGCGGGTTCCGTGCGACAGAGCTTCAGCCACGGCCGGTCAAAAGTCGTGCAGGTGGAAGTGCGCAAGAAGCGTGCGCCGCTGCCGAATCCTTCACTCGCCGCCGGCGCACCGACGCCGACACCGGTCGGTGCGGCCCCGCCGCCGCGTCCCCCCGTTACGCCAGGCCGCCCCGCGCCGGGTGCCGGGCGGGCGCTGACCGCGACAGAACAGGCCGCGCGGCAACGGGCGGTTTTGGAACAACAGCGCGACACTGCCAGGCGCGAAGCCGAACGGCGCGAGCAGGAGACGATTTCGATCCTCTCCGCCGCCGAGGAAGCGCGCCGCCGCGAAACCGAAGCCCGGAAACAGGCCGAGGAAGCTGCACGTCTGGCCGAGGAGCAGGCTGTCCGCGATAAGCTGGAAGCTGAGGCCAATCGCGCCGCTGCCGCGGCCGCCGCTGCGCGTGGCGTTGTCGAGCAACAGGACGATGGGTCTGAGACGACACCTCCGGCTGTCCAGGTTCCGGCAAGCCAGGTTCCGGCAAGCCAGACTCCAGCCGCTGCGGCACAGCCGAATCAGCCGGGTGGTTCAGACCGCCGCCAGGCTGGCCAGCCGCAAGCCGCCCAGCCCGCTGCAAAAGCCGGCGCCGCCCGTCCGGCCGCGGGTCAACCGACGCCGTCCGCAACCGAAACCCTTCGTCTTCGCGCCGCTCGGCCCGAAGATGAGGAAGAAAGCCGCGTTGTTCGCCGTGTCGGACCCGGTGGCGCTCCAGTCCGTAAACCGCCGGTTGCGGCCCCCAAGACCGGCACTAATGATCGTCGTCGCACCGGCCGTATCGACGTGCAGGCAGCGATCGAAGGCGAGGACGAAAAAGTCCGTTCGCTCGCCTCGGTTCGCCGTCAGCGCGAACGCGATCGCCGCCAGCAGGAACTCGACCGGTTGCGTGCCGATCAGGTGAAGGTCGTTCGCGACGTCATCCTGCCGGAACAGATCACCGTGCAGGAACTCGCGAACCGTATGGCCGCCCGGGTGCCGGATGTCGTCAAGGCATTGATGCGCATGGGTGTCATGGCGACCATCACGCAAAGCCTGGATGCCGACACCGCGGAACTCGTGGTGCAGGAATTCGGCCATCGTGCCCGCCGCGTGTCTGAATCCGATGTCGAAATCGGGCTCGAAGGCATCGCCGACGTCGATGACGATATGTTCGCCCGTCCGCCGGTCGTCACGATCATGGGCCATGTCGATCACGGCAAGACCTCGCTGCTCGATGCACTGCGCTCCACCGATGTCGCCGGACGCGAGGCTGGGGGCATTACCCAGCACATCGGCGCCTATCAGGTGAAGTTGGCGACAGGCGAGGAAATCACCTTCCTCGATACGCCCGGCCATGAAGCGTTTACGGCGATGCGCGCCCGTGGCGCGTCGGTCACCGACATTGTCATCCTGGTTGTTGCCGCGGATGACGGCGTTATGCCGCAGACGATCGAAGCGATCCGCCATGCCAAGGCGGCGAACGTGCCGATCATCGTTGCCATCAATAAGATGGACAAACCCGGCTCCGATCCGAACCGGGTGCGCCAGGAACTGCTCAGCTACGACATCGTCGTGGAAGACATGGGCGGCGAGACGCAGGACGTGCCGGTTTCGGCGCTGAAGAAAACCGGCCTGGACAAGTTGCAGGAAGCGATTCTGTTGCAGGCCGAAATCCTCGACCTGAAGGCGAACCCGCACCGGTCAGCCGAAGGCACGGTCATCGAAAGCCGGTTGGATCGCGGCCGTGGCCCGGTTGGCACCGTGCTGGTTCAACGCGGCACCCTGAGCCAGGGCGATATCGTGGTGGCCGGTTCCGAATGGGGCCGCGTCCGGGCGATGTTAGACGACAAGGGCAAGCCGATCAACGATGCCGGTCCGTCCACACCGGTCGAAATCCTCGGCCTAAGTGGGGCTCCGCCGGCTGGCGAACCGTTTGTGGTTGTCGAGAACGAAAGCCGAGCGCGGGAGATTACGGAATTCCGGGAGCGGCGGCAGCGGGATCGGATCGCCGGTGCGGCAGTTGGTGCCCGCGGCACGCTGGATCAGATGCTGGCCCGTATTCAGGCGGGTGTGCAGAAGGAAGTCGCGCTTATCGTTAAAGCTGACGTGCAAGGCAGCGCCGAAGCCATCCAGGTGGTGGTTGCGAAGCTGGCGCATGAGGAAGTCAAGGTGCGCGTGCTGCTGGCCGGTGTTGGACAGATCACCGAAAGCGACGTGCAACTCGCCAAGGCGTCCAGCGCGGTCATCGTCGGCTTCAACGTCCGTGCAACCTCTCAGGCACGCGATCTGGCAACCCGAGACGGCGTCGATATCCGCTACTTCTCGATCATCTACGAAGTGGCCGACGACGTCGAAAAGCTGGTTAAGGGCAAGGTCGCACCGAAAGCACGCGAGAAGTTCCTTGGCTACGCCGAAGTTCGAAAGGTGTTCAACATCACCAAGACCGGCAAGGTCGCGGGTTGCTACATCACCGAGGGCCTGGTCAAACGCGGTTCCGGTGTGCGCGTGCTGCGCGAAGGCGTGGTCATCCACAACGGCGAGCTATCGCAGCTTAAGCGCTTCAAGGAAGATGTCCGAGAAGTGGCCCGCGGCTACGAATGCGGCCTGTCGTTTGCCCACTTTGAAAACCTCCTGGAAGGCGACGTCATCGAGTGCTTCGAGACGGAGATGGTTCCGGGTTGAAGAAGTCAGCGAAGGCCAAAGCTGGCCCATCTCAGCGGCAGTTACGCGTGGGGGAGGAAATCCGCCACGTACTGTCCGGGATTTTCGGACGGGGCGAATTCCGCGACCCCGATTTGGCAACCGCTCAGATTACGATCACAGAGGTGCGGATCGGCCCGGATTTGAAACGGGCCACCGCGTTCTTCTCGCGGCTGGGGCGGTCGGACGGCGACGCGTTGGTGCCGGCGCTAACGCGGGCGTCACCGTATTTGCGTGGACAGGTGGCTAAGGCGCTGCGGTTACGTATCGCGCCGGATCTGACGTTCACGCCGGATCTCGCGCTGGATTACGCGATGAAGATCGACACGCTGATGCATCGGCCGGAGATCGCCCGGGATCTGGACAAGAATGAGCTGGAAAAGAAGCCGGACGATCAAGGGACTGAGGACGATGGTCTGACCGGCGACCCGCAATAAACTGTGGCGCCGGTCAGGGATTACCGGCGCTTCTGCTGGATTTCGGGGTGATAGGCGGCTTCAACTACATTCTCACCGCTTAGGTGGGTTCAAGTTCCGGAGCGAACACCGCCGGTTGACGCAATTTCCGCGCTTATCGTCAGGTAGGACGCGTGGCGGTATCGCGTCTATTGTGCTGGTCAACCGAGTTGATACCAACAGCCCTATGTCCTAACCCGTCACAGTCATGGCGGGCGAAGGCCCATTCGCCCCGCGATGCTGGTTCGGACAAAGACGTGGATGGCAGGCCTTCCAGGCTGTGCGAAAACTCCCGCCCAAATTTGCGTTGGAGAATATTTTTCTCTGGCATGCCCCTGTCGTCGCGACGACCCAATCCCGTCACGGCAGGAGAATGCCTACCATCTGC
>JANXLQ010000107.1 GCA_025355085.1 Rhodopila sp. | reverse complement strand
CTGGAAGCTGATGCGCGTCGGGAAGTTCGCCTTGATCGTACCCGTAATAACATCCACCGACGGTCTCTGAGTCGCCATGATCACATGAATCCCCGCCGCACGCGCCATCTGAGCCAGCCGTTGAATGGTCTGCTCGATCTCTTTGCCGGCGACCATCATCAGGTCGGCCATTTCGTCCACGATCACCACGATGAACGGCAGGGTTTCCAGCGCCAGCGGTTGTTCCTCGAACGTCGGACGGCCGGTGTCGGGATCGAAGCCGGTCTGCACTTTACGGGTCAGGATCTCGCCTTTTGTCCGCGCCTCGGCAACACGGTCGTTAAAGCCGCCGATGTTGCGGACCCCAAGCTGAGACATCGCCCGGTAGCGCCGCTCCATCTCGCGTACCGTCCATTTCAGCGCCGACACCGCTTTCGCCGGTTCGGTAACGACCGGGGCCATCAGATGCGGGATGCCCTCATAGATCGACAGTTCCAGCATCTTCGGATCGATCAGGATCAGTCTGCACTGGTCGGGCGACAGGCGATACAGCAACGACAGGATCATCGCGTTGACGCCGACGGACTTACCCGACCCGGTGGTGCCGGCGATCATCAGATGCGGCATACGCGCCAGATCGGCCACGATCGCCTTACCGCTGATGTCCTTCCCCAATGCCAATGACAGCCGGCCGGTGTTCTTCAGAACCTCGTCGCTGGACAGGATTTCGCTCAGGTAAACAGTTTCGCGCTTGCTGTTCGGTACCTCGATACCGATCACATTGCGCCCAGAGACGGTAGCGATGCGCACCGCGGTGACGCACAGGCTGCGGGCGATGTCATCCGCCAGCCCGATGACACGGGCGCTCCGTATGCCCGGCGCCGGCACCAGTTCATACAGAGTAACCACGGGCCCCGGGCGAATCTCGACGATCTCCCCCTGCACGCCGTAATCGGACAGCACCGTTTCCAACAGCCGGGCATTGGCTTGCAACGACTCCTCGCTGGGGCCGGTGCTGGCGCGATGCGGCGGTTCCGTCAGCAGGTCCAGCGGCGGAAAATTCCACCCGGCATCGGGCAAAGGCAGGCTTTTCTGAGGCGGCTTACGCGGAGGCAGCGGAGCGTCCGCCGGCTTCGCTCCGCGCACGGGCGGTGCGACGAACAGTGCGGATTCGGCCGGCGCTGCATCTGCCGGCCTGGGCGGCCTGGACGCTTCCTCCGGCGGAACACCCCGCTGCACGATCGGCCGAGGGCGAACAGACGGTTCAGACAGCGCATCCGGTTCCAGCCCGGGCGTGCGGGTCACCAGCCCGGCCAGCCAGCCCGACGCACTGCCGGCCCCGCCCGCTCCGCGCGACAACACGCCAACGGCACCCCGTCCACCAGATACCGAAAACCGGGCGGCAACCCGCGCCGCCCGGCCGGCTGTGTTCCACTCCGATCGGGACAGCCCCAACGACAGTAGCCCCAGCACAAGCGCCAGGGCCGTGCTGAGCAACCAAACCAACGCGGCGCCGGCGACGCCAAACAGCGATTGGCCGACGGCTATTTCGGCATGGCTGACGATCAACCCGATCGAGCCGCCCAATCCAGCCGTGACAAGCCAGGGTTTGTGCGAAATCTGCAGGATGGCGATCGCGCCCGCCAACAGCGGCATGGACGCCAGCAGTGCCGCCAACCGCCCGCCAAAGCTGCCCAGACCGCGATGCGACGCAATGCGCCAGCACCAGGTCAGCATGGCGATGCCCGGCAGCGCGCCGAACACCCCGAAGCCTTGCAGCAGAACATCGGCGATCGTGGCGCCAACCGGACCGGCGAGGTTGCCGGCGTGGCGTGTGGTGGCAGTGTTCATCGACGGATCGCGCGGATCGTAGGTAACCAACGCCACCAAAAACACGAGCCCCAGCAGCCCCAACAGCAAGCCAACGAACTCGGCGCTACGCTGCCTCATCAGCGCCTTAACGGCAGGTGAGGCGAACTTCCGGGATTCCATCGTCGGTGATCGGGTGGCCATTGGTCTTGCTCACATGCTTACGGCATCGGACGAAGTATAGCCGCGAACCCACTGACAAATGAAGCACCATCGGCACCACCCTTCCCAGCACCGCCGCAAGTGGTAGAAACCGCCATCGACGAGAAGGAACACGGATATGGACGCGGTCACGACCGAGCACACGACTCCCGCCCCCAGGCTGTTGGCGAACGCGTTGCGTTTTCTGGCAATCGACGCGGTGGAGGCGGCAAAGTCTGGTCACCCCGGTATGCCGATGGGTATGGCCGACATCGCCGAGGTGCTGTGGCGGCACCATTTGCGACACAATCCGGCCGATCCGGCGTGGCCGAACCGCGATCGGTTCGTCCTGTCGAACGGCCACGGGTCCATGCTTCTGTATGGACTGCTGCACCTGACCGGCTACGACCTGCCGATCGAGGAACTGAAGAATTTCCGCCAGTTGCATTCCAAGACCCCCGGCCATCCGGAGCATGGGCTGACCCCCGGCGTGGAAACCACCACCGGCCCGCTGGGTCAGGGGCTGGCGACCGCTGTCGGCATGGCGCTGGCGGAACAGCAACTCGCGCATGCCTTCAATCGCGGCGAGCATGCCATCGTCGATCACCGGACGTTCGTATTCTGCGGCGATGGCTGCCTCATGGAGGGAATCTCCCACGAGGCATGCTCCTTCGCCGGCTCGATGAAGCTGGAGAAGCTGGTCGTTTTCTACGACGACAACGGGATTTCCATCGACGGCCATGTGGACGGCTGGTTCAACGACGACACTCCCAAGCGGTTCGAGGCATACGGCTGGCGTGTGATCCGCGACGTGGACGGCCAGGACACGGTGGCGCTGGCGGCGGCAATGGCCGAGGCGGTCACCCCCTGCGGCCGGCCGACATTGGTGTGCTGCAAGACGGTCATCGGCTACGGCGCGCCGAAGCTGGCCGGGACGCACGACTCGCACGGTGCGCCGTTGGGTGCGACCGAGACGGCAGCGACTCGGGCTGCCTTGGGCTGGTCCTCCCCGCCCTTCGAAATTCCAGCCGGCATCGAAGCGGCCTGGGATGCTCGGGCTGCCGGCGCGTCGCAGCAGGCGGAGTGGGAAGCGGGATTTGCCGCTTACGCAGAGGCATTCCCGGCTGAAGCAACGGAGTTCCGCCGGCGCGTCGCAGGCGCTTTGCCTGCCGATTTCGCCGCGAAAGCGGACGCTGCGGTGGCCGAGGCCGCCACGCTGACCGATGCGATTGCCACCCGCAAGGCGTCGCAAAACGCCATCACCGCCTTCGCCCCGTTCCTGCCGGAATTCTTCGGCGGGTCGGCCGATCTGACCGGATCGAACCTGACGAACTGGAAAGGCTGCGTCACCATCGCGCACGGCAAGGCCGGCAACTATCTGCACTACGGCGTGCGGGAATTCGGCATGGCGGCGATGATGAACGGTATCGCGCTGCACGGCGGGTTCATCCCGTTTGGCGGCACCTTCCTGGTGTTTGCCGACTACGCCCGCAATGCGATCCGGCTGGCGGCGCTGATGGGAATACGCTCTATCTTCGTGCTGACACATGACAGCATCGGGTTGGGCGAGGATGGCCCGACGCATCAGCCGGTGGAGCATGCCGCCTCGCTGCGCCTGATCCCCGGCCTGGATGTATGGCGCCCCTGCGACATGCTGGAAACGGCGGTGGCATGGCGGTGCGCGCTGGAACGGGCAAATGGACCGGCCGCGCTGCTGCTGTCCCGGCAGAACTGCCCACAGCACGGCGGCGGCATGGATCGTGCCGCCCTGGTTGCCCGAGGTGGCTACGTCCTGTCGGATACCGGCGGAACGCCGGACGTAGTGCTGATTGCGACGGGATCGGAGATGGCGATCACGACCGGCGCCCGCGATCTCCTGGCCGCCCGAGGCATCAAGGCCCGCGTCGTATCGATGCCATGCTCGGATCTGTTCGATCGGCAGGACAAAGCGTGGCGGGATTCCGTGCTGCCGCCGGGTATTCGCCGCGTGGCGGTTGAAGCCGGCGCCACGATGTCCTGGTACAAGTACGTCGGGCTGGAGGGCGCGGTCGTCGGCCTCGACCGGTTCGGCGAATCGGCACCCGGCCCGGCGGTGATGAAGTATTTCGGATTCACGGCGGAGCATATCGCGGAGGTGGCTGGCGCCTGATCGCGCCGTTTCAGCCACACCGGCCAGCATCGAAGGTGCTGGCCGGGATGGCTGAAACGCAGCGGACCGGCACAGCCAGCGACGGCGGCTTTCTTGCCGGGATTGCCATCGTGAAATCGCCTCGCCAGGCGGTTATTGTATCGATGCCACGTTGGAGTGGAACGGAATTGGAACGGGATGCGGCTGCCGACCGCGCGGTTGAAGACACCGCCGGCGCGTTGGTTCGGGATCGGACGAAGCACAGCCCGCTCTTGCTGTGGGGCGTAATGTGCGTCTGCGCCGGCCTTGGCATGCACCTGCTTGGCGTTTTGATGGTTTTTCCGCGTTATCTGCTCGGTTTGAACCATGCACTGTTGCCGCTCAATGAATGGATCGTCTGGTACAGCGGCGTGCCGATCATGGCCGGCTTCGCACTGGCACTGACCGACCTGTTCGTGCTGTTTCCCGCCAAAAGGCGCAGCGGCGAAGTACGGTGCGATCCACTGCCTAACCGTTTCTTCACGGTCGCGCTGACCGCCTACAACGATGAACTCAGCATTGCCGAGGCGGTCCAGGATTTCCTGAGCCATCCATTGGTCCGAAACGTTATCGTGGTCAGCAACAACAGCACCGACGCGACGTTCGACCGGGCCAGGGCTGCCGGCGCTTTAACCTTCAACGAAACGGCCCAAGGCTATGGGCACTGCGTCCATCGCTGCCTGAGCGAAGCCGTCAAACACGACGACACCGACCTGATCGTCCTGTGCGAAGGGGATCGCACGTTTCGCGCCTACGATCTGGACAAACTGCTGGCTTACGCGCCGCACGCCGAGATCGTGAATGGCACCCGCACGGTAGAATCCCTGCGGCAACATACCACGCAACTCAGCACCTTTATGTATTACGGCAATTTTTTCGTTGGTAAACTGCTGGAGGCCAAGCATCTTGGCCGATGTACCCTGACCGATGTTGGCACAACCTATAAACTCTGTCGTCGCGAGGCATTGCTTCACCTGCTGCCGTCGCTCAATCCCGCAGTCAATCTGGAGTTCAATGCCTATTTTCTCGATATCGCACTGGCCGAGGGTTATTCGGTCGTGGAGTGTCCCGTGACGTTTCATCCCCGCGTGGGCATCAGCAAAGGCGGCAACACCAACAACAGACGCGCCCTGCAAGTTGGTTTGCGCATGATGGCAGGCATCATATTCGGTTGGAACCCGGGCGGCCGGCGTCCATGAGCTATCATGAGTCGCGGCTGACGCCCGATGCCAAACGGGACATCGTCTGGCAAGCACTGTGGCGGTTCTATTTCAAGCGGATAGTACCGGCCGACGGCTGCGTATTGGATCTAGGCGCCGGATATGGCAGCTTCATCAATCAGGTCGTGGCCAAGCGGCGCATCGCACTGGATGTGTGGCCGGATTTTGCGCGCCATCTCGCGCCGGGTGTCGAGGCTGTGGCCGGCCCGGTAACCGATCTCGATTTTCTGGCGGATGGCTCCGTCGATTTCGCGTTTGCCAGCAATTTGTTCGAGCATATTCCGCAACAGGATTTCACCCGCGTATTGGACGCGCTGCGCCCCAAACTTTCCGCCCGCGGCAGCCTTAATATTTTGCAGCCGAATTATCGATATGCTTTCCGCGAATACTTCGATGACTACACCCATGTCGCGATCTATTCGCATGTCAGTCTGGTCGATTTTCTCTTGGCCAATGGCTATGAGGCAACGCTCGTCGTGCCGCGCTTCCTGCCTTTGACCGTTAAATCCCGGATGCCCGTCTCACCATGGTTGATCGCCGCTTATCTTGCCTCCCCGATCAAGCCCCTTGGGAAGCAGATGTTCATTCGCGCCACGCCGCGCCGGTGATCGCTCAATGAATCCTCCGGTCAGTCGCCCGGCACGTCTTGTCGTCCAGATCGCAACTTTTGGCATCGCGGCTCTGCTCGGTTGGCACTTTCTGGAGTATCTGCGACAGGCGATGCTGGCCATCCGCTATCCGTTCGGGTTGGATTATGGGGAAGGCATAGTCTGGCAACAGGCGCTGCTGATACCCGGCCCCCGGATGTACGGCGACATCGCCGAGTTTCCGTTTATCGTTTTCCACTATCCTCCAGTCTATCATTTGGCAGTCCGGGCGCTGGCGGCGATGGGGATGGACATGCTGGCGGCGGGACGTTCGATCTCGTTTCTCTCGGCGCTTACGGCCGGCGCGGTGGTGGCCCGATTGGCGTTCCTTGCGACCCCGGAGAATATTGGACGCACCGCGAAGCTGACCGGTGCGGTGATCGGGGGACTAACGGTGCTCTGTTACGGACCGGTTGTCGTGTGGTCGATGCTGATGCGGGTGGACATGCTGGCGGTCGCCCTAAGCTTCCTTGGCGTTTGGTGTGTCGTGATGTCGGTTGGTCGTCCGTGGCGCCTGTACGCGGGCGCATTCCTGTTCCTGCTGGCGATGTTCACCAAGCAAACCTCGATCGCCGCGCCGCTGGCCATCTTTCCGGTGATGTCGATCATCGATCGGCGTCGGACGCTGTTCGTCACCTCGGCCGTTTTGCTGGCCGGACTGACGCTTCTGCTGGCATTGAGTGCCTACACCGGCGGCGGCTTTCTGCGCCATCTCGTACTGTATAATCTCAATCGGTATCAGTTTAGTGCGGTCGTGGAGGGCATTGCCGCCCAGTGGCCCTACGCGATTTTTTTTCTGCTGACGATCCTCGGGGTCATTGGACTGTGGAGTCGTTTAGCCGGCCAGCATCGTTGGAGGGATATGGACTCTTTCAAACGTGACGTTGCCGGCAATATTGTCGTGCGGACCGCGCTTGTTGCAACACTCTATCTGATCGTTACGACGGGAATGCTCGCGACGATCGGCAAGTCCGGGGCAGGCACCAATTATTTAATCGAAGGCATGTGCGTCTGGAGTGTGGTTATCGGTACTTTCTCTGCATCGATCCTAGATCGATTGATAAGATTTTTCGCAAGAACCAAAGTAGGAGAACGAGCCAGCGTTCATGCGTTGTTGGCAGTCTCGCTCGGATTGCTGCTGGCGGTGCAGATGTTGGTGATGCCCACGCACTCAACCGAATATGCTAACCTTACGCCTGCCTCCATCGCGGCGATCGACGCACTGCGGGCCCGGATCGCAAACACGGAAAAGCCGGTACTTTCGGACGATATGGTCTTACTGCTCAGGGCGGGAAAGGAGGTTCCGTGGGAACCCGCGATTTTCGCCGAGTTGGCAAGCCTGGGCCGGTGGGACCAAAGGTTGATCGTCGATCGGATAAAGACGCATAAGTTCGCCATGATCGTGACCACCGAACATCCGGGAACACCCACATACGACTCCCGCTTCACGCCTGAGGTTAACGACGCCATACAGGCAGCCTATCCTCGTGCGGAACAAGTTGCCGGGCGAACAGTTTATCTGCCGGCGGATTGAGGATTAGTGGACGACGAAGCGCCTACTTCACCACGAAGCCACGAAGGATGCGAACAACCAGCGCCAAGCCGGGCTATTTTATTGGAAACTTCGTGCCTTCGTGGTGAAATTCCGTCTCCGCCAACACCGCAAATGCGCCGCTCCAGAGGACGATGACCGCGGGAACCCGGGAACGACCGGTCAAGCGTTGCTCACCCAATTCCCCTGTCCCGCATTACCCGCTTGTCACGCCTGTTTTATTCAGTCTTCAGCAACGTCATGCCTCGTGCGCCAACCGCAGGCCCGGACCGTCCCACGGCATCGAAACAAGCTGACCGGTTCCGGACAGTGTCATGTAGGCGGTGCGCAGATCCGGACCGCCGAAGCAGATGTTGGTACAGAACATGTCGGGCATCGGGATTTGGCGCAGCAATCCACCGGCCGGCGCCACCACGCTGACCGAACCGTTCACCAGTGTTGCCACGCACACGTTGCCGGCCCCATCGACTGCCAGACTGTCGAAGCGTTGGAATCCCCCCAGTCCCACCATCAGCCGGCCCCCGTGCGGCGAGGGAAATGGCTCTTTCCCCAGGACGCCGGGCGCCAGCACGTCGAATGCCCAAAGACGGGCGGTTTCGGTTTCGGCGACGTAAAGTGTCTTGCCGTCGGGGGACAGGCCGATGCCGTTGGGCGTTAGGATCGGGTGTGCGACCTCGGTGATGCGCGATCCGTCGGCCAGTGCGTAGTACACGCCGCCCCAGTCGCGATCGCGTGCGCGGGCTTTGCCCAGGTCGGTGAAGTAGAAGCCACCGAGCCCATCGAAAACGATGTCGTTGGGGCCAAGGAGTTTGTTGGGGCCGCAGCGGTCGTAAAGCACCGTAACGGCACCGGACAGGGGATCGACCCGCTCTATCCGGCCGCCGGTGTAGTCCGATGCCGGGCCGGCGGGGCGCAGCAGGTTCATTTCGGTACGCCACTGGAAGCCGCCGTTATTGCAGACGTAGAACGCACCATCCGGCCCCACCGCGAGACCGTTCGGGCCGCCGCCGGTGTGCGCGACGACCTCCGTGCGGCCGTCGGGATGGACCCGGGTGACGGTCTGGCGCTCGATTTCCACCAGCACGATAGACCCGTCCTTCATCGCGACCGGACCTTCCGGGAAGCGCAGACCGGTGGCGATGACTTTTATGTCGCTCATGGATGTTTCCCCTCGTTTTAGCCAGCCTACAGCGGTTTTGGTGTCGATGGAAACCGGGCCGTCAACCATTTGTTCATCTTTTGCGGTTATACAGGCATTCCATGCGCTTTGTTTTGCAACGCCCCGACATAACCGTTCTGGCCGCTGCTTCGGCATTGCTGGCGTGCGGCATGATCTCCCCGCCGTTGTTCGGGGTAACGCTAACGGCAGCCGTCCTAACCGGCATCGCGTTCCTCGCCTTGCGTTTTCCAACCTGGTTCTGCGCCGCCTGGCTTGTGGTGACCGGCATGAGCCTGGAAATGACGCTGCACGATCTGGCCGGCGAGGAAACCTACCAACCCGCCATTGCGATGATCAAAGGGATCGAGATCGGCCTCGGGCTTGTGTGCGTGATCCGGTTCGGGCCTAAACTGGATATATTGTGTCCAGCCTGGGCGTTTCCGGTAATGTTCGGTAGCGGCTGGGTGCATGGCCTGTACCCCGGCCTGACCACCGCCGACAGTCTGCGCTCGGCTGTCGGGTCCGCCGCGCCGTTCGTGTTCTGCTTTTCCCGTGTGCCGCGATCCTGGGCAGACGCGATGATCCGCGCGACGAAATGGTGCCCGGTGCTGGCCGTGACGGCGAGCATACCGTTGGCCCTCACCGGCCTCCGCCCCCTGTTCGTCGAAAGTGGCGGCGCACGGCTGGCCGGTCTCGGGCACCCCGCGTTCCTGGCCGGAGTCTGCCTGCCGGCGATCTACGCCTGCCTCATCCAATTGTACCGGGAAGGCCGGCGCAGCGACCTTTGGCTGCTGATCGTCAACAGTCTGATCCTGATCCTGACCGGAGCGCGAGCCCCTGTCGCTTTCGCTGTGGCGGTAACGGCTCTGACCCTTCTGACGTTACGCTCCACCGTGTTTGCCGTGCGGGACCGCGTCATGCTCGTTCTGGCCGTGCTGGCCCTGCTGCCGCTGCTGGCATTACTGGCGGGTGACCTGGAGGAGGTCCGCCTGTTCAAAGTCGTCATGCACGAGACCGGCAACCTGAGCGGACGCAACCTGCTGTGGCCGTGGTTCCAGGATGCCGCCAGCGGATCGCCCTGGTTCGGCTGGGGCATGGGGGCCGGCAATGCCGTGATCCCGGCCAACGGGCCGATCGCCCAAATTCTGCACACCTGGGCGGCACACAATGAATATTTGCGCATTGAGGTTGAGGGCGGTGTGTTCGGCGGCACACTGTTGATCGGATTGTTCGCTGCGTGGGTCATTGTCCATACACGCGCCCTGTGCCCGTCAGACCGCCGGATTATGCGGTTGGCGTTCCTCGCACTGGCCGGACACGCGTTCACCGACAACGTGCTGATCTCCACCCCCGCCTGCGTGATGTTCGCATTTGCCACCGCTGTGTTCGCCCGCGGCCGCCCCCCCTGGCACAGCGAATAACCTTGCCCCATTCAGGGCTTCTGGCGTAGGGAACGGCGCCATCAAGCCGGAGTTAACTTGGCCATGCGGCGTCTTTTTCTATTGCTTTTTCTGTCGGTTTCCTCAACTGCCCGGGCAGACGGCATAGCGTTTATCGTGAATTCCCGAGGGCCTTCGATCAGCGTCATCGATATGGCGACGCATAAGGAAGTCAGCCGCATTCCGACGTTGCGGGAGCCGCATCATCTGATGCTGACGCCCGACGGCCGCAGCCTGATGGTCGGCGATACCGCCGGCAACCAAATGATGTACCTGAACCCCAACACCGGCGAGGTGCAGAAGCGCATGCCGGTGGCCGATCCGTATCAGTTCCAGTTCAGCCCCGACGGCAAGCTGCTGACGGTGAACGGTCTGTTGCGTAATCAGGTGGATGTCTATGACGCCGCCAGTATGAAACTGCTGAAGCGCTTCCCGGTGGTGGCAACGCCAAGTCATCTGGCATATTCGCCGGATTCCGTAACGGTATTCGTGAGTTTGCAGGACAGCGACAAGTTGGCCGCATTCGATCTGCGTACGATGACTGAGAAATGGACCATGCCCGTCGGCAAGACTCCGGCTGGCGTATTGTGGCTGAACGGCAAAGTGCTGGTAGCGGATATGGGCACCGATTTCATAGCGGTCGTCGATCCGGCAACTGGCAAAGTGCTGGAGCGCGTGGTGACCGGCCAGGGCGCGCACAACATGTTTCTG
This sequence comes from Rhodopila sp., assembly GCA_025355085.1. Taxonomy (GTDB): domain Bacteria; phylum Pseudomonadota; class Alphaproteobacteria; order Acetobacterales; family Acetobacteraceae; genus Rhodopila. Next base: position 16,784 of record JANXLQ010000107.1, on the reverse strand, counting down.
TCGCCGGACCGGAAGATCCTGTGGGTCAATAACCGAGTTGGGGGAACGACGGTGTCGATGGACGCCGCGACGTTGAAGCCAATCCGCACCTACGCAATTCCGGGCGGACCGGACGATATTGAATTCGCTCCGGGAGGCAAGATTTGGATCACCCGGCGCTTTGCAGAAAAGGTCGCGATCCTGGACCCGGTAACCGGTTCGTTTGAAACCATCAACGTCGGACGTTCCCCGCACGGCTTGTTCCTCAACCCCGGGGCACCCTCGCCAACAGCGGTGTCGAGCCGCTGATGGGTGACCCGTTCGACCTCACGGCGGGCTGGCTGGTAGAGCATCTACTGATTCCGATGCTCTACCAATTCGGCCTGATGAACTGGGAGGACGTGTCCTATAATTGGGTGCTGTTCGCTTTGTACGGCGCGGCGCAGGTGGCGGTCACATTCGGGGTCTGTCTGCCATTGGAACACTGGCGCCCGGTCGAGCGTTGGCCTGACAACAAAGCCGTCTGGGTCGATGTGGCCTATACTGTCTTGTCCCGTGTCGGCGTGCTGCCGTTGTTCACCTATGTGCTGTTCTACCGGGCTCAGGTCTTTGTCAGCGGCTGGATGACGGATCAGGGCTGGGTGCCGCCGACGCTGGAGGGTTTGTTTCCGGCATTATTAGGTCAGCAGGTTCTGACTTTCGTTCTCTACGCGATCATCCTGGATTTCGCCGATTACTGGCGGCACTGGCTGGCGCATCAGTTCCGTTGGTGGTGGGCGCTGCACTCTTTGCATCACGCGCAGCGGCAAATGACGTTTTGGTCGGACGATCGGAACCATCTGCTGGACGACGTGATCGCGTTCGTCTGGTTCGGCGTGATCGCACTGCTGATCGGCGTGCCGCCGCTGCAATTCCCGCTGCTGGTGCTGACGCTGCGGTTCCTGGAGTCCCTGTCGCACGCCAATGTACGGCTGTCATTCGGCTGGTTGGGGGATCGCCTGCTGATCTCCCCCCGCTTCCATCGCGCCCATCATGGCATCAAGGCCGCGGGGGACCGAAGCTGCAACTACGGCGCGGTGTTGCCCTGGTGGGACATGCTGTTCGGGACAGCCGATTTCGCACGCGATTACGTCCATACCGGCGATCCCTCGGGGGAGGAAGCATTGGCCACCGGCAGTTACTGGCAGCAGCAATGGGCCGGATTGCGCCGGTTCGCGCGAACCTTCAGCCGGCGCACGGCCTGACGTATTTCCGTCCGGCGCATTGCATGCCAGCATGTGCGCAGGAGGAACAAGGCCATGAACGATACTTTGGACGGTGCCGCGATCGCGGACCTCGGCGAACAGTTGAACCAGTTATTACGCCTGCGCACTTTCCCGATCGGGATGAAGCTGTTCGCCGACGTGGCGGAAATGGAAGCAGTCCCGGGATTACGCCGCCCCGCCAAGGGCAAAACCTATTCCACATGCCAACTGGTTACCCAGTCCCGCATGGCCGGTTTTACCCTGGGCATCACAACGGAAAACGTGCCGCCGTTTTCCAGTTGCAGCAGCGTGATCGGCCTGGACGCGCCGGGCGACATCTACACCTCCGGCCGCAAGATGGAGGGCGTGTGGTTTGAAAACCGGGAGGCTTCGGCCGCGCATCAGGCCCAAATGCCTCGGGTAACGCCGGGAACATATCACGGACTCGCACTCTCCCCGCTGCGAACCGGACGATTGAACCCGCCGGATGTGTGCCTGTTCTACGGCAACCCGGCGCAGATGATCTTGTTCATCAATGGACTGCAATGGCGCAACTATCAGCGTTACGATTTCAGCATTACCGGCGAAAGCGCCTGCGCCGATAGCTGGGGCAGCGCCTTGAAGAACAAGAAAGTCAGCCTGTCGATCCCGTGTTACGCCGAACGTCGTTACGGCGGTGTGGCAGATGACGAAATGCTGATGGCGTGCCCACCCGAGGATTTGTTGCGTGCCGTTACCGGTTTGCAGGGGTTGGCAAAGGCCGGCCTGCGTTACCCGATCATGCCGTTTGGTCCCCAGGCGGAACCCGGAGAAGGGATGGCGAAAAGCTACGCCGGTAAGACCTGAGTAACAATTTCGCTGCACAGGATTTGTCCGGGCCGGCATTCCCCTCACATGCAGGGCAATGCGGCCTGGACAAACTCGGCAACACTGAGACTTGCCATGTCAGGAAAATGCCTCCCGGACGTTATGAAATCGTCGCGGCCGGCTTGTGGTTTCAACACAGGATTTTTTTTGAAAGCCGATGAATGCGGATAAAAAGGGATAAGCGTGGATATCTCGGGAACGCCCCAGGAATAGTCGGTTCCGCCTAACTTTCGTTATTTTATCGATGTTCTACCCGTCGGTCGCCAGTGTATCTCCCTCCACGCTGATCCAAGCCTCATGTTCGGCACGGGACATCGGCCCATGCTTTCCTTATCCCTTTTATCGGTGTCCATCCTTGTTTATCCGTCTTCAAAAAGACTTCCGCCCAGCCTCTCATGCGACAATCAGAGCCAGTGCCAGAGCGGCGCAGTGGGATCATCCTGCGGGTCGCTATCCCCCCGATATGGTCTCATAATCCTCAATCAACCAATCCACCGGCTCCGCCGCCGCCCCGTCATACCATTCCGCCACCAGCGGATGCGCCCGCACCGCCGCGCAGTAAGCCGCGCTTTCCGCCGCCAACTCCGGCTTCCAGCCCAAAAACCGAGCTATCACCGGCGCGAACATCGCATCCGCCGCACCGAACGCGGCACCGAACAAGAACGGCCCTCCGGCCCCGAACCGCGCCCGCGTCTCTGCCCACAACGCCTCAATCCGGGCTATATCCTTCAATGCCCCCGGCGTCCGCCCCTGCCCCGGGAAATCGCGCCCCAAATTCATCCACATCGCCATGCGCAATTCGCGGAACCCGGCGTGCATCTCCGCCGAGATCGACCGCGCATGCGCCCGTGCCACCCGGTCCGCGGGCCACAACGCGGGCTGAAACTCCGCGCAGTAATCGCAGATTGCCAGCGATTCCCATACCCTCGCCCCGTTATGTTCAAGAAACGGCACCAGTCCGTTCGGCGAAATTTCAGCAATCGCCTTTGTCGGGCCGGGACGCTCGAACCTGATCACCCGCACATCCACATCCAGCCCGGTCAACCGAACCGCCAGCCACCCGCGCAACGACCACGACGAATACCGCTTGTGGCCGATATACAGAATCCCGTCAGACATCGTCCTCTCCCCAAACCGGCGGCGGCGGCGCACTTCTAGAATAGTCGATGGAGCAATACGCCCCACCCATGTATCGTTCCTCTACCGGATCGCCGCTCACGGCACCGGCCAACTGCCCGGCAAACGGATCGGCGCTGTCCACCGGCGTCCAACCCAGCGCCACGCGAGAATCATCTCGCCACCATGTCATTCTGCTATTGTTCGAGGCCCCCCAGATCACCACACTACCCACTGCCGGGGTGAGTACGCAGCGCTCCATCAACCTGGAGAAATCCCCATACGACATCCACGACGCCAGCATCCGCGCATTGATCGGCTCTTTCGTTGCCGACCCAATGCGGACATTCACGCTTTCCACGCCGTGTTTGAACCAGTACATCCGGCCCATCAGTTCGCCGTATGCTTTCGACAGTCCATAGTATCCATCGGGCAGGAACTGCGTATCGGCGGGCAGGCTTTCCCCCCGTTCATGGAACCCGATCGAGTGATTCGACGACGCGAAAATCACCCGCGCCTTCTCCCGCCGCGCTGCCTCATAAATATGATACAGGCCGCGAATGTTCGGCCCGATGACTTCCTCGAACGGCCGCTCCACCGAGACGCCGCCAAGGTGAATAATCGTGCCGCAGCCTTCGGCCAGCCGCAGGATCGTCACGCCATCCGACAGGTCGGCTTTGGTGAACTGCGCCCCAGCGGGCAGCGGGTCCGGAAACGGCGCGATATCGGTCAGCACCAGCCGCCACCCCAGGGCACCGAGCGCTTTCACCAGGACGCGGCCGAGCGCGCCGGAGGCTCCGGTCAACAAGACGGGTTTGGCAGGCGTGTCAGACATGGCATGCTCCTGGAATTCGCAGTGGGAGGCATCATGCGCAGGATCGACGAACTCGCCCAGGCCCTGGCCGACGGAAAGATAACCAGCCGGTCGTTGATCGAGCAAAGTCTGGCGAAGATCGCCGACCCTGACGGAGAGGGCGCCCGGGTCTTCATCAAGACCTATGCCGGCCAGGCGCGTGCGATGGCCGATGCCGCCGACCTGCTGCGCAAACACGGCCGCTCTCCCGGCCCATACGCTGGTATTCCGATCGCGCTGAAGGACCTGTTCGACGTTGCCGGCGAACCCACACCCGCCGGGTCGGCGGTCCTCGTCAACGCGCCCGAGGCCAAGACCAACGCCCCGGTCGTTGCCCGCATGCTGGCCGCCGGATTCATCCCGGTGGGACGGACAAACATGACCGAGTTCGCGTTCTCCGGCCTGGGGATCAATCCACATTACGGTACACCCACCAGCCCTTGGGACCGCGCCTCCAAACGCATCCCCGGGGGAAGTTCGTCGGGTACCGCAGTGGCGGTCGCGGACGGGATGGCGGTCGCAGGGTTGGGCACCGACACCGGCGGTTCATGCCGCATTCCGGCCGCGTTCTGCGGGATTGTCGGCTACAAACCGACCGCCAGGCGCGTTCCGATCGACGGGGTGCTGCCCTTGGCGCCGTCGATGGACTCAGTTGGCCCGTTGGCCAACAGCGTCACCGACTGCGCAGTAATTGACGCAATTCTGTCCGGCCAAACGCCGGTCGCCTTCACGTCGTCCAAGCCCAACTCGGTCAACTCCACCCTGGTCATCCCCACCCTGGCCAACTCCACGCCGGCCGTCCCCACTCTGGCGCGCCTGAACGGGTTGCGCCTGGCGGTGCCGGAGAACATGGTCCTGGATGGCATGGACGACACGGTCGCCTCTGCGTTCGACAAAGCCCTGTCCACACTGTCCGCCGCTGGCGCCAAGATCGAACGCACTCGCTTCGAAGAGTTCACCGAACTTCCGGGGGTCAACGCCAAAGGCGGCTTCGCGGCGTCGGAGGCTTACGCCTGGCATCGCCATCTACTGGCGACTCAAGGCTCCGGTTACGACCCGCGCATTCGAATTCGCATCGCCCGAGGCGAACACATGAGCGCGGCGGACTACCTCGACCTACTGCAAGCCCGCGCCCGCCTGATCGCCAGTTTCGACCGCGCGACCGCACCTTACGATTGCGTGTTAATGCCCAGCGTGCCGATCGTCGCCCCGCGTATCGCCGATCTGGATGACGAACGTGCCTACAACAGTATCAACATGCTGATTCTGCGTAACACCGCGCTCGGCAACTTCTTCGACCGCTGCGCAATCTCGATCCCCTGCCACCGCCCCGGCGACGCCCCGGTTGGACTGATGCTGATGGGTGAGACGATGGGCGATGCCAGGCTGTTCAGCATCGCGGCGGCGGTGGAGGCCGTGTTGCGATAGAAAAACTACCCCAACGCACTGACCGGCTGTTCGGCGGGCAAACCAAGGTATTGGTTCAGCACGTCGCCAGCCGGGCCATCCGCGATGATGCGCCCTTGATCGAGCCACAGCACGCGGCTGCACCATTCCTTGATGATTGCGGTGTTGTGGCTCGACAGCACGAGGATGTCGGCACTCCGCACCATCTCCTCCAGACGAACCCGGGCCTTGTCCATGAACACCGCATCGCCTGCCAGAAACCATTCGTCCATCAGCAGAATCTGTGGCCTGATCGCCGTGGCCAGGGCGAAACCCAGCCGCACCACCATGCCAGCCGAATAAATCCTGACCGGCAAATCGAGGAAGTCCGACAGCTCCGCAAAGTCCGCGACGTCTTCTTCCAACCGAGGCAAAGCCGACTTCGGCAGACCATTATACAGGCCACGCAGCAGGATATTTTCCCGCCCCGTCAGTTCAACGTTCATCCCGAGGTTGGGATCGAGCAGCGCATTCAGGCTGCCGCTCACCTTCAGGCGCCCCATCACCGGTTCATAAATACCGGCCAGCACGCGCAGAAGTGTGGTCTTCCCCGCACCATTGGAGCCGACCAGACCCAGACGGTCGCCTCGGCCCAGGTTCAAATTGATATCGGTCAGGGCGCGGACCACGACCCGTTGGTGGGTATCCTGGGCCAACCGGCCGGACGCAGCAGCCACCACCATCTTCTTCAGGCTGCGGGAACTGCCGTGATAAAGTGGAAACAAAACCGAGACGTTCTCAACCAAGATCGAAGCGCTGTCAGCCATGCGTCAAATCCAGAATGTGATGCGGCCACGCGCCCGGACGAAAAATGCCCAGGAGACGCTGCACAACACCACGCTATAAATGACCGCTCCAAGCCACGTCATGCTCGACGTCCCACCCTCCCCCAACAACGGGGCGCGGACGATCTCCAGCAGGTCGAAGAACGGGTTGAACGGCAAATTATCGACGCCCGCGCCCAACTGGCTCGGTTTCCAGATCACCGGGGTAACGAAAAATGCGATTTGCATCACGCTGTTGACGATCGGCTGAATATCGCGAAACCGTGCGCAGAACGCTCCCAGCAACAAGGTGAGCGCCAGCGAGTCGATAACCCACAGCAGCAGACCGGGGATCGCCTCTACCAGTCCCCAACCCGGCCATATCTGGAATATCGCGAACACCACGACGATCACCACGATGTTATGACCCAGCGCGATGAAATTGCGGATCAGGGTGCGCGTGGAATAGACAAAGAACGGCATTCGTACGGATCGGATGACGCCTTCGGCGTCGGTGAACGTCGTGCATGCCTCTGACACCAGTGCCGAGAGAAACCCCCACAACACCTGGGACAGCGCCAGAAACGGCAGGTATTCGCGCAGATCCATCTTGAACAGCGTCGAATACAGAAAACCCAACGCCGCCACCATGACGCCGGTTGAGATCGTCAGCCAGAACGGGCCGAGCATGGAGCCGCGGTAACGAAGACGAATGTCCAGCCAGCCCAGCGCAACCGCCAGCCGCCACAGACGCACTCCGCGCGCCACATCGTCCACCGCCAGCCGATTGCGGCCGGCCACCGTTATGTCCGCTTTTAGGTCCAGATCCGTGCTTACGGCGATCGTCGATACGGCTGTGCTCATATGGCGGGGCGATAGCCCATTCGGGAAGGCGGCACAACAACCGGCCACCGTAAAACGAGTGCCACGATCATAACCAAAAATTGCAAACCTGTAATATATTTGAGAGCGGCGATGTCAACAATCCGGCTTCCTATTCAGCAAAAGCGAACGAAATTACGGAGGATACGATAGATTCGAGATGACTTGCCTAAAAGATGGAAGTCCGTTAATGGCTTAGACATCGTTCCTAAGTATTTGGATAAGCGGCGACCCTTCGCGTCCCGTGACGTATCCTGTTGTCGCGCCGCCACGGAGACGCCTTCGTATGACTGCATCGGATCGATCCATCCCCCGCTGCCTGTTCTCGCAGCGAGGCCTCCTCATTGTTGGCACCCTTGCCCTTCTGACCGCCCTCGCCGCGTGCGGCACGGCGCCGCAACAGGACGCCATCCAGGAATCCGCCCGCTATGCGGCGCATGCGAAGCGCGATTACGCCCCGCCCGGCCCGTCCGAAGATCCCTGGGGTCCGTACATTCGCGAAGCCTCCGCCCGATTCGATCTGCCGGATATCTGGATTCGCTCTCTCATGCGGGTCGAATCCGGCGGTAAGGAATATTTGAACGGCAAATTGATCACCTCCAGCGCCGGCGCGATGGGCCTGATGCAGGTGATGCCGGGAACTTATGACGAACTGCGGGACCGTTACAATCTGGGCGACGATCCGTTCGATCCGCACGACAACATCATGGCTGGCGTCGCCTATATGCGGGAAATGTATGAGTTGTATGGCTCCCCCGGTTTCCTCGCCGCTTATAATGCCGGCCCGGGCCGTTTGGACGATTACCTCTCCAACGCACGGCCGCTGCCGGACGAAACCCGCCGGTATGTCGCGATGATCGGTCCCAACCTGCGTGGCATTTACCCGAACAACCGTTCCGCCGCCGATGAGATGGCGATGAATACGCTGCCGATCAATATTCCCGCCGGCAGGCGCTATGGGCGTCCGGTGATGCTGGCCAGCGCCAAGCCGACGAACGGCGGACGTGTGCCACAACGCTCTACTGTGGAAGTCGCTCAGCTTCCGGAGCCGACGCGGCGCGGTGGGCCGGCCGGTCAGCAACAGATTGTCCTGGCGGCCGCCAGTCCGAACACAGCCGCGAAGCCGCGTGGCGGATTCGGTCTGATTGCTTCGGCCAACGCGGCGGACGCGGCGCCGGTCCGCCGTGGTGCCGCTGCCCCCGGTCAGTGGGCGATCCAGATTGGCGCGTTCGGCAACCAGGGTCAGGCGCATAGTGCTTTGGCTACGGCCCAGGGCAAGGCGCAGGCGGAATTCGCGGTCGCGCACCCCTTCGTCGCCGGCGTCCATCAAGGGCATGGAACACTATGGCGTGCCCGGATGACCGGAATGTCGCGCGAGACCGCGATCCAGGCGTGCGAGAAGATCACCCGTGCCCGGTCCAACTGCATCGTGCTGTCGCCAGACGCCCAATCGTAACGGCCTGAGGCGACCCAAGAGGCAGCCGGGGATTAGCCGGCCGCCTCATTTTGGATCAGAGCGCCTTCAACTGCGGCTCCACACCTTCCGGCAACTGAACCTGTGCAACGTTCAGGACCATCGACACCAGGCTGTAGTAGCCAACCGCGCCGACCATATCCATGACCCCACGTTCGCCGAAGCGATCCATCGCGGCGCCATAACGCACGTCGGTCACATGGCCGGTCGAGAGCAGGTCTGTCACGAACTCATACACGATGGTTTCGTCGCCGCTCATGTCCGCCGGGCGGCGGCCCAGTGCGACGGCATCGAGGATCGCGGGATTCAGGCCCGCATCGATGCCCAGAAGGCGATGAGCGTAGAATTCGTACTGGGCGCCCCATTTGCGGCCGGCCATGCAGATCGCCAGCTCGTTCAACGGCGCGGGCAGCGATGTACCGAAGCGCACATAAGCGCCGACGCGCTGCACCAGATCGCACAGCACCGGGCTGCGGAGCAACGCATTGAACGGGCCGCGCAAGCCGGCGCCGCGTGGGCCAGCCTGGATCGCCTCGACAACGGCGCGCTGCTCTTCGGTCATCTGTTCGTCAGTGAGCGGGGGGAAACGGGTCTCGGACATCGTGGTTATCTTCCCTTCGGATCGGACTCTTCGGCTTGGCGTCATACTGCGGGCATTGTCATTGGCGCCGGGCCGCTTGCGTGCGAACCGGCGCCATGCCGCGGGCATGCGGACAGGCATCATGCCGTCGGGACGCATCATAGACCGGGTTTGTCAGATGAACGAGGGGGGCAGACCCGCATACATCGGCGGTAGGGCCGCACCGGACACCATCGCGCTATGGCGCAGCAGCTCTTCCTTATAACCCGGCGATCGTGCCAGCCCGATTCCCGATGCCGGTTTCCTGTACTGAATCGCGGAAACCGGGCTGCTGGCTTGCGGCACCGAAGGCGCCCGAACCGTGGCGGGCGCGGGTTCCGCCACGGTCGCCTCTGTGCCGCGCGCAGCCAGGTATTCCGCCATCGCGGCACCGGCAAAGGTGTCCAATTCAATCTCCGGGACATCCTGTTCGGGCACCGGCGCCGCGATTTTTTGTTCGATTTGTTCGGCGGGAGCATGGGCGAGCTGATAGCGGCGGCGCTGCATCATCGCACGCTCACTCTGATCCGCCGACCGATTGAGACCGTTCGCTCTGCCATACGCCCGCATTTGCTCGGTCATCGACATATCCCCCGACACCGCCCTACCGAGCAGAGCCAGGCTGGCCATGGAGAAGGCGATGGTTCGGGCGGCGTTGACGAAATCTGCCCGAGTCTCCGGCTCGTACGCATACAATGCGCTGACCGCCATGCGCCGCGCCGTTGGAACGTCGATTCCGCTGACCTGGAACAATGGAATAATATGTTCGGCGACACTGAGCATCAGACCGGCCTGTGGGTCGATGGCGGTGGCAGGATCGATGGAGGTGTGGCGGTGTTGGCGGCGGACATCGTTGGGGTGACCTCGGTTGAAATTCGGTCAATTTAGTTCTTGAAATGTTCTTACGCTGGCGCCTGCGCGAAGGCAAGCAAAATCCGCCTTCTTGGTTCGCTGTTGCGTAGGCGGCCCGTCGAGAGTCCGAATGCTCAGACCTACAACGACTGGAGACACCATCGCCGCAATGTCAAAATCCGGGCGGCCTATCGACCTGGATTGCATCATATCCTAGCATTTTGGCGGCGACACTTAACAAAAGCCGATTATTTTGAGAGTTCATCCTATGGACACGCCCGGCATCAAGACGATGGTTCGCGAACGGTACGGCACTATCGCCACCGCCGATTGTTGCGCTCCCGCGGCATCTTGCTGTGCGCCAACCACGGGTTGAAGCCGTAGCAGCGCCAGCAGCCATCCGGCTTGCCCCGGGCGGCAAAGGGCCGGATAATGGCGGCCAACCGGCTGACTCCGAGCCTGGGGATGGATGAAACCCACAATGCTCGCCCGGCTGACGCCCTATCTGTTCGTGTTGCTCTGGAGTTCGTCCTTCATCGCGTCGAAGACCGGCCTGCGGGATATCTCCCCGCTGCTGTTCGTGTTGTTGCGCATGGTTGGATGTACGACGGTGTTGGTCGCGGCGATGGTGTTGACCCGCCAGTCCTGGCGTCCCCTGGCCAATTGGCGCTGGCTGCATTGCGCCATCGCGGGGGCGATGCTGAACGCTGTCGGCCTGATGGCACCGCATGCCGGGCTGCTGCTTGCCCCCGCCGGCCAGATCGCGCTGGTGCAATCCCTGACGCCGCTGCTGACTGCCGTATTCGGGGTCATTCTCCTGCATGAGCAACTCCGCCCTCGCCAATGGCTTGGTCTGGCGTTGGGCATGGCCGGTGTCGGATTGGTCGCCGGTTACGCGGCCTTCGAAAGCGCCGCCCGCTTCCAAGGCCTTGTCCTGGCTTTCATCGGCGTGCTGGGTCTCGTCACCGGCACCCTCTATTTCGGGCGCTTCTGCCGAGGCATACCCCTTCTCCCCAGCGCCACCGCACAATTCGCCTCCGCCACCATCGTCTCGGCGCTCGGTGCCGGGTTACTGGAAATACCACGACTGAACTGGACCCAAGGCTCCATCGCCGCTCTCGCTTGGACCACCATCATGACCTCGCTCGGCGGCATGTGCCTGTATTTCGTCATGCTGGCCAAGGGATCGGCCGCCCGGGTCAGCGCGAACTTCTATCTTGTTCCCGGAACCGCCGCCCTGCTGGCGTGGCTATTCCTGGGCGAGCGCCTGTCACCGCTCGCCCTGACCGGTCTGGTTGTCGCGTCCACCGGCTGTTGGCTGGTCAATGCCGGCCGGATCAAAAGAGCACCCTAGATCTTCACCATCGGACAGCCGCCTTCGGACAATGGACGCCATGCCTGATCGGCCGGAACCGTGGAGACCAGCTTCATCACGTCGTATGGACCCGTGCTTTCCGAGGGCTTCTTGACCTCCATCAGGTAGGCCGGATGCAGCTTCCGCCCATCCTCACGGATATTGCCGGGGCCGAACACATCGTCGTCGGTCGGCATTGCCTTCATGCGCGCAATCACCGCCGCGCCATCTGCTTTCGCTTGCGGTAGCCCCATATCCGCCACCGCCTTCAGGTAATGCAGCGTGCTGGAATATAGCCCGGCATTGGCCATGTTCGGCCACAGCTTTGGGGTCTTCGGCATGATCCGGGTGTTGAAGGCCCGCGTCCGGTCATTGAGGTTCCAGTAATACGTCTGGGTCGCCATCAGGCCTTGCGCCGCCTCCAACCCGATCGCCCGGATATCCGTGTCATAGGACAACAGGCTGATAATTCTCATGGTCTTATCCAGGCCGAACTCCCGCGCCTGCTTGATACTGCCGATCATGTCGGCGCCGCCGTTGCACAACGCCAACACTTTGGCGCCGGACGCCTGCGCCTGAACCAACAGGGCGGAGAAATCCGATGTGGTGGGAAATGGGTAGAACGACGTGCCCACCACGGTGCCGCCGCCCTTTATCACCGCCGCGCCGCCGTCCCGGGCAAGCGCCCGGCCAAACGTGTAGTCCGGTGCGATAAAATACCAGCTTGTGCCGCCCTGTTTGACCATGGCGGAACCGGATGTGTTGGCCAGCACGAACGTATCCCATGACCAATGAACATGGTTGGGGCTGCATTGCGCGCCGGTCAGTTCTGTTGTGCCGGGACCGGACAACATCATCGGCTTGTTCTTCTCCCGCGCTATACCGACACAGGCCAGCGATGTCGCCGAGGTATTGACGTCGAGCAGCGCATGCACGCCGCCCTGGTCGAACCACTGGCGGGCGATGGTGGCGGCCAGATCGGCTTTGTTCTGATGCTCACCGACAACGATTTCCACATCCCAGCCCCTGGCCGCGGCGCCGAAATCCTCGACCGCCTGCTGGGCACACGCCAGCGAGGGGCGCGAAAGATCGGCATACGGGCCGGACAGATCGGTGATGATACCGAGCTTCAGCTTTTGGGCGCCTTGGGCGTTTGCCCGCGCCATTGGGATGGCGGCCATAGATGCCAGCTTAAGCGTGTTCCGTCTGGTCAATTTCATATTGTTGTCTCCCGTTCGAGGTGATTTAAGCGACCTGCTGCAATAGCGCAACGCGCGGCGGGATCGGCAACCAACCCGCTCCGCCATCTAGGAGACATGGCCGCCTAGAAAAGAGGCGCCCGGTTTACTATGCCCTCGGCGCAAGCAAATTGACTGCCATCACGCATGGTGCAGTGCAAAAAACATCTAATCCTAATCGTTCCAAGCGCGTAAAAACCCTTTGCACGTCGCTCTTATCCACCAAACGTCTCACTATTACGACAGCCTCATCACGCTCGGTCCGCAGACGATCCGCCTGCGTAGCGTGCGCGCAACGCGTTTAGCGAAGCCCGCGCGCTACACCACCGCCAAGGTATCTCGATCCCCGGCGAATGCCGCCCGGTAATCCACGGCACTACTTGTCGGCGTTAACTCTGCCATCAAGCGGCGATTGCGAGCTTGAAAGCGGTGTTTGGCGCGTCTTCCTGGAGTACATGCCCAGCTTGAGCAAGGAGGTTATAGAGATTGCCCATTTGCTGAACACTGTGAACGACAGACACCGTGATTGGCGGCTTTCCCAGAAGGCTTATGTCGTGGAATTTCGTGGCTGTTGAATAAACTGACAGCGCATGGTTCGAAACGGCATCGAACACGACTCTTCGGTCCTCAAGGCGCACAATGGCAGAGACATCCCACGGTCTTGCCGACGCACCCGGGATGGTAGGATTGAAGTCGATATTTGGCTTCCCGAACAGCTCGGCCAGCCGATCCTGAAGATGCTCAACGAGCTCAATCTCCACCATTCCAGACACGCGGGAGACAATTTCGGTAGCTATCCTCGTGGACGCGGCCGCCACGTCGGCCATGGTTGCCGCTAGCTGCCTCCTAGTCGCCCGAGCGGATATAGCCCGAGAAGAAATATCCAAACCAAGGTCACCTGCGATGGCCCGCGCACGACATGGGAAAGCACGCTCTGCCCCCACCATCTCAACTTCGCGGTACGCAAATCCAGCATCGCTAATCCGAAAATCGGTCCCATCACGCGTTACGAGCACGGTCGCCCCGGCTCCGCTTGGATAAAATATCGGCAGATGGACATAGCTCCCCATCGGGGCATGCCGCACGGTAAGCAACTGCCCGAGCGCATCGCTGATGGCACTCTCAATAGTGTAGCTGAGGTGTTCTTGGTCGGCCATATCAGAGCAGCCTTTCCATCCAGTTAGGCGACTGGACCTTGCTTAGGTTACTGATTCTCAACAAAGCTCCTGCAATGTCAATCAAGTCTATAAAGTTTTTCGGTTCACTTTCAAGCGGCTTTGCAACGGGAAGGTTCCCTGAGCGCATAGCACGGTTACTGGCCACCCAGTTCAATTCAAAAGGGTGAAAATGCGACCCGAAAATGAGACGTCGCGAAAGCTCTGGGTCTGATCCTGCGGGATTTTTATGAGGTTCGGCCAACGGCCTCCATTCAACTCTGACAAGAGGTATTCGGGTTCTGATACCTGGCCTGGATACCTCAACCTGCAACATTACGGCCCTGTCTGGATGGGCCGAATAACACTGCCCGCGAAGGTCAAGGCCGCCGAATGTTACCTCGTCGATCGCCAATGGCGCCAAGAACTGCATAACCCCATCGATATCAGGCTCCGACCAGCCCACGCCGATCAGAAGGCTCTTCTCAGCCAAAGCGAGTTGGGTAAGAGGTCACGACATACCGGGACTTTAACGACCGTCGTATCAAACGCCAAGCCGCCCCAGCCCGCACAGACCGCTCATAAATCGGGCAATCGGTTTGGTATGCCAAAAGTGCAAGCATACCGGTTGCCATCGTGCATTGTGCAGTGCAAAAATACCCCAGCCCCAATCTGACCGAGCACCAAAATGCCGTTGCATGTCGCTCTTACCCACAAGACCTCTTACCGCTACGATCGTCTCATCACGCTCGGTCCACAGACCATCCGGCTGCGTCCGGCGCCGCAGGCGCGCACCGCGATCCTGTCGTACGAACTGACGGTCGAGCCCAAACCCCACTTTATCAATTGGATGCAAGACCCGCAGGGCAACCACCTTGCCCGCGTCGTGTTCCCCGAGAAAGTGGATCGATTCGAGGTCACCGTGGATCTGGTCGCAGACATGGTGACGGTGAACCCGTTCGACTTCTTCCTGGAACCCGAAGCCGAGACCTTCCCGTTCATCTATGACCGCGTGCTGGACCAGGAACTGGCGCCCTTTCGCAAGACGGAAACGCCCGGCCCACAGCTAAAAGCACTGCTGAATGCTGTCCCACGCGACGCAATGCGCACAGTGGACAAGCTGGTCGCGCTCAACACCCTGATCCAGAACAAGGTCGCCTACATCGTCCGCCTGGAACCGGGCGTGTTCACACCTGAGGAAACACTGGCGGGTGCGACCGGGTCGTGCCGCGATTCCGCTTGGCTGCTGGTGCAGGTGCTGCGTCACCTCGGCATGGCGGCGCGGTTCGTGTCCGGTTATCTGATCCAACTCGTCGCCGACGTGAAGCCGTTGGAGGGTCCGGCAGGCCCGACCGCCGATTTCACCGATCTGCACGCCTGGGCCGAGGTCTATTTGCCCGGTGCCGGCTGGGTCGGTTTGGACGCTACATCGGGCTTGCTGTGCGGCGAGGGGCACATTCCGCTCGCCGCGAGTCCGGACCCAATCTCCGCCGCGCCGATCTCCGGCCTCATGGACGATGCCGAAACCACCTTCGAATTTGCGATGTCGGTGGAGCGGATCAAGGAAACCCCGCGCACCACCAAGCCCTACACCGAGGTCCAGTGGCAGGCGATCCTGTCTCGCGGCCAGACCGTCGATCGCGCCCTGAAGCGCAGCGACGTCCGCCTGACCATGGGTGGCGAGCCCACCTTCATCGCCGCCAACGATATGGACGCCCCCGAGTGGAACACCGACGCGCTCGGTCCCACCAAACGCGCCTTCGCCGGCCGCCTGTTGCAACGCCTGATGGACCGCTGGGCACCCGGCGCCGCGCTGAACCTTAGCATGGGCAAGCACTATCCCGGTGAGCAGCTTCCCCGCTGGGCGCTGCACTGCCATTGGCGGGCGGACGGGGAACCGGTGTGGACCGACCCGTCGTTGCTGGCATCCGACGACGATACGGACAACGCCACCGCGCATGTGGCGGCGACATTCGCATACAGTCTGGCGGAGCGGTTGCAGGTCGATCCCGCGCTGATCATCCCGGCTTACGAAGATATCCATTACTATCTGTGGAAGGAACAGCGCCTTCCAGCCAACGTGCTGGCCGAGGATTCCAAGCTGGCCGATCCGCTGGAACGGGCGCGTTTGGCGCGGGTGTATGCTCAGGGCCTGTCCGAAACGGTTGGCAGCGTGTTGCCGTTGCGCCGGGTGTGGGATGGCGGCACCAAACGCTGGCAGTCCGGCAAATGGTTCTTCAAAGCGGGCGAGATGTTTCTGATCCCCGGTGACAGCCCGCTCGGTTTGCGCCTGCCGCTGGAATCCCTGCCGTGGGCCGATCCCGACGAAGCCGAATTCGATCTGGCGGCTGACCCCTTCACGCCGCAGGAAAAACTGCCGGCCCGCCAAGCCCTGCAGCACCGCCATCCGCCGGGCGAGGGCAGCAGCATCGAGAACTTCCGCCCGGTGCAGCAGGATTTGCCGGTCATCGGCCAGAGCGATCCGTCCGTCGTTCGCACCGCTCTGGCGGTGGAGGCTCGTGACGGCATTTTGCACGTTTTCTTCCCGCCGGTTTACGCGATCGAGGACTGGTTGGACCTGACCGCCGCCGTCGAAGAAACCGCCGCCGCTATTGGCCGCAAAGTTATCCTGGAAGGCTACCTGCCGCCTGAAGACGACCGGTTGCTGCATTTTTCGGTCACACCTGACCCCGGCGTCATTGAGGTCAACGTTCATCCCACATCGAGCTGGGACGAACAGATCCGCCTGACCGAAGAGCTGTACGAAGAAGCGCGGCAGGTCGGGCTGGCGACAGAAAAGTTCAACCTGGATGGCCGCCATGTTGGCACCGGCGGCGGCAACCACGTCGTCATGGGCGCGGCCCGAGCGGAAGACTCGCCGTTTCTAAGACGTCCCGATCTGCTGAAGTCCGTGGTCGGCTTCTGGCACAATCACCCAAGCT
>JANXLQ010000358.1 GCA_025355085.1 Rhodopila sp. | reverse complement strand
CTCTCCCCGTCATGGCCGGGCCACCCACGACTTCCTGTGCCGCGCCAAGCAAAGTCGTGAGTGGCCCGGCCAAGCCCGGCCATGACGATTGGGCAAATCCTCCCCGCCAAACGCCTTAAATGGATGCATATGCGGTTTGTCCGGGGCAGCTATCGCGGCACGGCCATGGCACAGGTAGCCCGGACAAGCAGGGCCATGACGGATATAGCGCCCATTGGTGTCATATTGGCCCCGTCCAAAGTCATGACAGCCGGATGCTCCCATGGCTGCTGACCCGAAAAAGAAAAAGGGCCTGATCTCCCACGGCATCGCCGCGCAAAACCGCAAGGCGCGTTTCGACTATTCCATCGGGGAGACGATGGAAGCCGGCATGGTCCTAAAAGGGCCGGAGGTGAAATCGCTCCGCCTCGGCCGCGCGACCCTGACCGAAGCCTGGGCGGGCGAGCGGGAGGGGGAGATGTGGATATTCAACTGCTATATCCCGGAATACCAGGGCGGCGTGCTGTCGCGGTTCGAGCCTCGGGCGCCACGGAAACTGCTACTGAAGAAAAAGCAGATCGTGCAGTTGTTGAGCGCGGTGGCAAAGCAGGGCGCGACGCTGGTGCCGTTACAGATTCATTTCAACGACCAGGGGCGCGCAAAGGTGTTGCTCGGTGTTGGCCAGGGGCGGCAGAAGCACGACAAACGCGAGGCGGTCAAAGACCGGGACTGGAAGCGGGATAAGGCGCGGTTGATGAGCCACCGAGGGTAGTTGAGGGCCGCTCGCAATCAGCATCATGGGCGACCGGAGGCTTGGTTCAAAACCTACAGCCAGTTGGCGTTGCCGCTGTCCGGGACAGCGAACAACCTGTCTATCAATGCACACCACTCGGCGTAGCGTTCGTCGGCTTCGTTCATGGACCTTACCAGGGGGCCTGGAGTCTTGGCAGCGGATTTTTGGAGCAGGATCGCTTCGGCGGGAACCTCGCCGGATGGTGGATCGTGCGGGTTCTCCTGAATTTACTTGCAAATCCTATCGCAGAGTTATAAGAACATATAAGGAACTTTAGGCGCTGGCCATATGGCTGATAACCAGATGGATAGCCTATCAAGCTTCGACCGGGTTTCGATCCGCGCCGTGCTGGTGCGTGAAGGGGAGGACCCGAATGCCGCACTGGCGGCAGCCGGGATTTTTGACCCCATCGCCATCCCGGTGATTATTGGCGAAGACGTAAGCCAGTCTGGCGGCATTCTGGGGGATGGCATCACACCCAATCTGAAAGCCGTTTTGGAAACCGAGCAAGCGTCGCCGGAAGGCTCTTCACGCGACAGAGAGCCTGTGCCGCGCCGTAATGCAGAAGAGAGTGCGAGGCCTCGTGAAACCGGCACCAACATGCTTCCGCCAGCATTCAGCTTGCAACCCCTCGCGCCAGTACGAA
Organism: Rhodopila sp.; assembly: GCA_025355085.1. Lineage (GTDB taxonomy): Bacteria > Pseudomonadota > Alphaproteobacteria > Acetobacterales > Acetobacteraceae > Rhodopila. The sequence goes on along the minus strand of JANXLQ010000358.1, from coordinate 3,570 downwards.
AAATCGGCTTGACCGACAAGGTGACAAACGGTGCTCGTTCCTTGGTTCACGCACTAAATCCAATATCGGCAGCGGAGGCGGCGGAACTGAGGGGTTATGCGACCTACTACGACCTCCGGGGCGGCACGACCGCGAGTGGTCAACCGTTTGATCCGAACGGCATGAATGCGGCAATGACTCGTGACCGCGCACCACTTGGCACCGATGTGCAAGTCCGGCTTCAGAGCGACTCGAACCGTTCGATCGCAGTTCAGACCAACGATACCGGTCCATTTGCCAGAGGAAACGATGGTAGGTCGCTTCATCCACTCCGCCCCGACCCTGACATCGTTATAGATATTACGCCGCATGCATTCGAGGCGCTTACGCAGAACCGAAAATTCCCCGGGAAAGTGCCGGTTATCGTCACAGTGCCCGACCACGATTGAGATTATCGATATGAAATTAAACACTTCCGTTGCGGTGGTCGCTACGTTGCTGTTCTCCGTTCAAACCGCGTGTGCTCAAAAGCGAGCCAGCATCGAATGGGTTTCCGTTCCGGGGTTGAATACCGGTGGCGACAGGGTGATCGGCTTCGATCTCAAAGTATCGGATGGGTCTATTCGATCCCTCCCGAACGTCCCCCCGGGATGGTTTCTTTCGATCACCAACGATGCGTCAGGGATGACCGAACTCATAGACACGCCCCTCCCACCATCCGTTAACCTTTCGTAAACGGTTTATCGCCTATAACGTCAGGTCTGTCCCGGAGGTGAACGCCATGATCGCCCTCGCTTTCCTAGCCGCCGTCCTGCTGGCCCTCGCCGCGCTGTATATCCACGACCGCCGCCAAACCGCGCACACGATCCTGCGCAACTACCCGATCATCGGCTATTTCCGGTATTTCGCCGAAACGCTCGGTGAGTACATGCGGCAATACCAATACCTGCCCGACTGGGCCGAACGCCCGTTCAATCGGCTTGAACGAGGTTGGGTGTATCGTTCGGCCAAAGGCGTCTCCAACCTCCGCAGCTTCGGCAGTGAGAATGTTCCCGCGTTCGTCTTCCGCAACGCCGCCTTCCCAGTGCTGGACGAGGAAAAGCGACCCTACCCCGGCAAACAGATCGGCCTGTCCGATGGCCCCGGTTCCTGCCGCCAACCCTATTTCGCCCGCAGTTTCTTCAACATCAGCGGCATGAGCTACGGCGCGCTCAGTCACGCCGCCGTCTCCGCCCTGTCGCGCGGCGCGAAAGTCGCCGGAATCTGGATGGCAACCGGGGAGGGCGGGCTCGCCCCGTTTCACCTGGAGGGTGGCTGCGATGTCATTATGCAGATGGGCACCGCCAAATACGGCGTCCGCAATCCCGACGGCACGCTGTCGGAAACTAAACTGAAAGAAATCGCAGCCTACCCACAGGTCCGCATGTTCGAGGTCAAGCTGGCCCAGGGCGCCAAACCCGGCAAAGGCGGCATCCTGCCCGGCATCAAGGTGACACAGGAGATCGCCGACATCCGCGGCATCCCGGTGGGGCGGGACAGCATCAGCCCGAACCGTCACCACGACATCGGCAATATCGCAGAACTCGGGGCCTTCGTCGCGCGGGTCCGAGGCATCACCGGCAAGCCCGTCGGCGTCAAGTTCGTCGCCGGCGATACCGAATTTCTGGAAGGTTGGTTCGAGGACTGCGTCCTGCATCCGGAAGGCTGCCCCGATTACGTGCAGATCGACGGTGGAGAGGGCGGCACCGGAGCTGCCCCGTCCGCGCTGATCGACTATGTCGGGCTGCCGATCACCATCGCCCTGCCGATGGTCGCCGCCGCGAGAGAACGCCACGGTCTGGAAAACCGCATCCGAATCATCGCCTCCGCCAAGCTGATCACACCGGACAAAGTGGCCTGGGCGCTGTGCATGGGCGCGGATTTCGTGTCCTCGGCCCGGGGATTCATGTTCAGCCTCGGCTGCATCCAGGCGATGAAATGCGGCTCCGGTAATTGCCCGAGCGGCGTGACCTCGTCCGTTCCCAACCTGATTGCCGGCCTGGACCCGACCAACAAAGCCGCTCGGGTGGCCCGCTACGCGCAGCAGGTGCGGGAAGAAGTGGAAATCATCGCGCACGCCTGCGGCCTGATCGACGTGACCGGATTCCGGCCGAAACATGTCACCGAAATCGAACGCGGGGTTGGCGGATTCCGCGCAGCGCAGGGAAGCGACTGAGCGTAAGCAGTGCGCCGATTTTCGGGCCGTCCGCTTCGACACTGTGCTGAAGTGGAACGGCCGATGGTTGGCCCTGCGTGAATTACGGCACTAAAAGCGAACATTGTTCTATCTGTTGATTTTCCATTATCCAATATTTACGAGAATATTGCCATTCTTATTGCGGATGCACCAACATAAAGCTGTCATCGGTCTCGTCAACCTCGCGCCGTGACGATATCACGGCAGCCGTGAATGATTTCTTGCGATTGCCGTCGCATGGATTCGAGTGACACACCCGTAGCCTGAGACCGCAGATTCGGAGGAGTCCGCTCGGCTGCGGAGACTTGTCGCGCAACGACTCACAAAGTCAGATCATCAAAGAACACGCACGACCAGCGCATCGAATTGGGTTACACTGTCCGCCTTGGTCCAAAGCCCAACTTTTCCCGGACCCGCGAACGTGCGATCCGACGCGGTGAACAGGACCTTGCCGTCAAGTGAAACGACGAACCGATCCCCCTCGGTTTTCAAACCAAGTGCATGCCAAACGTCGGACGACACCGGCACCGAGACGCCAGCGATCTCTCGACGGCTGCCTTTGACGACGCAATAGAGGTTGACGTTGTCCTCCAACGCATTCGCCCGAACGACATAGTAATTGTCTTGATCGGAAAAGCGCACTACCAGGCCAGCGGCGCGGTCCACTCGCCCGGCCACGGCTTTGAAACGGACGGTTGCCTCCAGGTTAACTGCGTCGATCCGCTGGTAGATCGCCAGTGGAAAGCGGTAATCGGTTGGATCGTTACTGACCTGCGCCAGAACGCGCCGACCGGATGCTGAGGAATCCTCTTGCACCTCCCATCGCCCCGGGTCGCCCTTGCCCGTTCTGGCAAAGGCAAACTCCACGGGTCCTTGTTTTGTCAGATCGATCGGGACGTCGTCGGCCAGGGCAAACCTCGGTCGGACCAAAGCCGCCGTAGCGATTAAGGCGCGGCGGCTAATGGTCATAAGGATACCAACACAAAGTGCAGTGCGACGCTGATACCGGAGCAGATACCGAGCGTCGGAATCACCCCCAACTTCAGACGGAACAAAGCCACGCCGGCGATGAACGAGAGCCCCAGAGCCCAAGGATCGATGCTGCTCAAGACAGGTGCATCGAACGACAGCATTCCCGCGTGAACCGGAACCGTTTGGCTGAACAGGACATGCAGTCCGAACCACACCGCCAGATTAGCAACCACGCCGACGATGCTGGCTGTAACAGCCGATAAAGCCCCCGACAGCGTGCGGTTGTTCTGGGCTTGTTCGATCAGCGGTGCCCCAAGAAAAACGAATGTAAAGCACGGCGCGAAGGTGACCCAAACGGTCAAAATCGAGGCCGCCACTCCACC
>JANXLQ010000353.1 GCA_025355085.1 Rhodopila sp. | reverse complement strand
ACATCGGCTTTAGATTGGTCGCGGTGGACTTTCCACGTTCCATCGCAACGTCGAAGGACACCTTTTGTCCTTCATCCAGGCCACGAAGGCCAGCGGCCTGAACAGCAGTGATGTGAACGAACACATCCTTGCCGCCGTCCTGCGGCATGATGAAGCCATAACCTTTTGTGGTATTAAACCACTTGACTGTCCCGGTAGCCATGTCTGCGTACTTCTCCGTCCACGCACCGTGCAAGATCACGCGATGCTTAAGACAATCGGGTCTTTGGATTTCCTGAGGCACCCGAAGACGGAAGCGCAGAAAGGCAAGCCAAAATACGATTGCACAAGATACTTGGTACAGAATACACGAGGGGAGTCAATCGTGGTGGCGCGAACAGCAAAAAACAAAGCGTCATCCTGCCGTACCATACGGCCGGAATGGTCCCGATTGCAGCCACGAAAAACCCATCAACGCGAGGCGCTTTGGACTAGGCGCCGTCCACACCGATCGTCCTAACCAGTGCTGCCCGAGTCGCCGCTGGCCCTGCCGAATGAGTTCTCGCCCCACCGACCAGGCCATTTCCGCCTCCGCGCGTTGGCGCAAACGGGCCATGCCACCAATACCGAGCCGATTTATCAGAGCCGGATTGCTAAATATCGCGGCCATCGCGGGGCGGTAGGCGGCGGGATTTGTGGCGTTGGAGCAGTAGGTTCCGCCAGGGCGCTCGCGGACGAACAACACCGGCCTGCGGGACTGCGCCGCCACGAACTCTCCGAGTAATGCGACACGCGTCCAGTATTCCCAGTCTTCACCGTAATACAGGTCTGTTCGAAAGCGCCCGGCGGCCTCGATCGCCTCTCGCCGGATCAGCAGGTGGCCACCATTGGCGAACAGGTTGCCGGTCAGAAGACGCTCCAACAGACACCCCGTTGGGGGCGGAGCCGCTAATCGCGGTGGCGAGGAACCGGCCGCATCAACGCGGGCATAGCGTCCGCAGGCGATCGCGGCCCAGGGAGCCATTTCCAAAGCGGCGTCCAGGCAGTCCAGCGCGTCCGGTGCCAGCCGGTCGTCGCCGTCGAGAAACAGGAACGCATCCGGTGCTGTCGATGAAAATGCGGCCGTATCGTCGAGGAATGCGGCAATTCCCCGATTTCGGGCGGCGGAAACCCCGCAATTATCCTGTCGAATCAATCTTATACGCGGGTCTGAGAACCCAGCAGCCACTACCGCTGTCTCGTCGGTCGAGCCGTCATCGACGACCACCATCGACCAGTCGGTGTGGGTTTGCCCGAGCACCGAACGCAGCGCATCGGGCAGGAAGGCCCCAACATTAAAGGCGGGTATGACGACGGCAATTCGCATGGCTGCTCACCCCGAAGGAGAACCAGCTCTAACGGCAAAAGGTAAACATCCCGTTAACACCGCCAACAATCGCCGCCTCGACGATGCCGAGGCGGCTAGATTGACGTGTTAGAGCGAAATCCGATCAGGCTGTCCCGATTCGTCATGGCCCAGCTTATTCGTCGCAACCGGGGGGTGCGGCGATGACGCGGGTAGGCCGATTTATGACGAACCGTAAACGCGAGGCAACGTGGTCGAATTCGGCTCTGGCGGCGTTACGCCTTAACGGGAACGCCGTGCTCCTTCATCAGCGTCTCCAGTTCGCCGGCCTGAAACATCTCTGTGATGATGTCGCAACCACCGACGAATTCGCCTTTGACGTACAGTTGCGGAATGGTCGGCCACTGTGAGAACGACTTGACGCCTTCGCGCAGCTCGGCATCTTCCAGCACGTTGGCCGTCTGGAACGGGACGCCCATGTGGGTCAGGATTTGGATGACCCGCGCCGAGAACCCGCATTGCGGGAACATCGGTGTGCCCTTCATGTAAAGCATGACATCGTTCTTCTCGATGTCGCCCTGGATACGCTGTGAGATCGAGTCGGACATTTTAAAAAACTCCTCTGGAGTTGGTTATTCGGGTGCCGAGGTCTGCAATGCAAGAGCATGCAATTCCCCGCCCATGCGGCCACGCAGCGCGGCATAGACGATTTGGTGCTGCTTTACGCGGGAAATGCCACGGAAGGTCTCGCTGACAACGTTGGCGGCGTAGTGATCGCCATCGCCTGCCAAGTCTTCCACCGTGATCCGCGCGTCGGGCAACGCTGCCTTGATCAAAGCCTCTATCTCATTCGCCGCCATCGCCATCGCGTGCTGTCCTTAACTAGCTGTTGACCCCGTCCATCCAGGACGGGAAGAACCGCTCGTGCGCCGCGCGCAACGTGCTTATCGATATTGTGCCGCCATCTGGCAGAGTCAAATTCTGTCCGCCGGAGGTCCCAAGGCGCATAGCCGGAATTCCGGCGGCCTCGGCAATGCGGGTGAAGGAAACGTGGTCCGGCACAGCGACGAGGTAGCGGGCCTGATCCTCCCCGAACCAAAACGCATGGCCGGGAATGTCGCGAGGATGCGCCATCATGCGGGCACCGATGCCGCTGGCCATCGCCATTTCCGCCAACGCCACCAGCACGCCACCGTCCGAAACGTCGTGGCAGGCTCGAATCGTGCCGTTCAAAATATAGGTGCGGACGAAATCGCCGTTGGCGCGTTCGACGGCCAGATCGACCGGCGGTGGCGCGCCGTCTTCGCGGCCGGCGATCTCTCGCAGCCAAATGGATTGACCGAGCCAACCGGTGGTGGCGCCGATCAACACGATGTCCAACCAGGGCGGCAATGCCAGACCGACGGCTTGCGCCGCATCGTCCAACACGCCAAGGCCGCCTATTGCCGGGGTCGGCAGAATCGCTTTGCCCTCGGTTTCATTGTAAAGGCTGACGTTTCCGGACACGACGGGGAAGTCCAGAGCCTCACACGCGGCGGCCATGCCACGGATGGCGGCGGCGAACTGGCCCATGATTTCCGGCTTTTCCGGGTTGCCGAAATTCATGTTGTCGGTGATCGCCAGGGGGCGGGCACCAACGGCGGTCAGGTTACGCCATGCCTCGGCGACAGCTTGCGCGCCGCCGGTTTCCGGGTCGGCGAGGCAATATCTTGGTGTGCAATCGGTGGTCAGGGCGAGTGCCCGTTTCAGGCCCTCCAGCTTCACAACGGCGGCGTCGGCAGCACCCGGGCGCTTGACTGTTTGGCCGCCGACGGTGCTGTCGTATTGGTCCCACACCCAGGCACGCGAGCACAAATCGGGGCAACCCACCAGCTTCTCCAGCGCGGCGGTCAGGCCGTAGCGGTCTTCGATCCGCGCCGGATTAAGCTTTTCCTGCTTCGGGGTATCGACGGTGGGGCGCGTGTAGAGCGGAGCCTGATCGTTCAGCGGCGCCAGCGGAATGTCGGCTTCGACGATGCCATGATGGCGGACGACGATGCGGCCGGTGTCGGTGATCCGGCCGATGATGGAGAAATCCAGATCCCATTTCGCAAAGATGTCGCGGGCGAGTTGCTCGCGATCCGGACGCAGGACCATCAGCATGCGTTCCTGGCTTTCGGACAGCATGAACTCGTAGGCGGTCATGCCGGTCTCGCGGGCTGGAACCTGATCGAGGTCGAGTTCGATGCCGACATTGCCCTTGCCTGCCATTTCGACCGCAGAGCTGGTCAGACCGGCAGCACCCATGTCCTGGATGGCGACGATGGCGTCGGTAGCCATCAGTTCGAGGCAGGCCTCGATCAGCAGTTTCTCGGTGAACGGATCGCCGACCTGCACCGTGGGACGCTTATCCTCGGAGTCGGCGGAGAACTCCGTCGAGGCCATGGTGGCGCCGTGAATGCCGTCGCGGCCCGTCTTGGAGCCGACATAGACAACGGGATTGCCGATGCCGGCAGCGGCTGACAGGAAGATTTTGTCTTTGCGGGCGATGCCGACGGTCATGGCGTTGACCAGAGGGTTGCCGTCGTAGGCCGGGTGGAAGTTGATTTCTCCTCCAACCGTGGGCACGCCGACGCAGTTGCCGTAGCCGCCGATGCCGCGCACCACGCCATCGACAACGCGCTTGGTCACCGGGTTCTCCGGGCGGCCGAATCGTAGGGCGTTCAGGTTGGCGATGGGCCGCGCGCCCATGGTGAAAACATCGCGGAGAATGCCGCCGACCCCGGTTGCCGCGCCTTGATACGGCTCGATAAAGCTCGGGTGGTTGTGGCTTTCCATCTTGAAGATCGCTGCCAGACCGTCACCGATATCGACCACACCGGCGTTCTCACCTGGGCCGTGGATGACCCACGGGGCCTTCGTCGGCAGTTGCTTCAGCCAGACGCGGCTGGATTTGTAGCTGCAATGCTCCGACCACATGACGCTGAACACGCCGAGTTCGGTGAAGCTGGGGGTGCGGCCCATGATGGACAGCACGCGGCCATATTCCTCGGCGCTGAGTCCGAAGCTGCGGGCGAGGGATTCGTTGACGTCTTGGTTCATGAGTGTGGCTCTACGCTGCGGCGAGCGCGTCGAACAGCGGCTTTCCGTCGGCACCGCCCATCATCGGGTCAACCAGGTCCTCGGGATGCGGCATCAGGCCGAGAACGCGCAGGTTCGGGGACAGGATTCCGGCGATCGAGCGGGCGCTGCCGTTCAGGTTCACTTCGGGCGTCACCTCGCCGGACTTCGTGGCGTAGCGGAGGGCGACGAGGTTGTTGCCCTCTAGCCGGTCGAGCGTCGCGGTGTCGGCGAAATAGTTGCCGTCGCCGTGCGCCATGACACTGCGGAACGTTTGGCCTTGCCGGTAATGCCGGGTGAAGGCGGTGTCGGCGCGATCGACGCGCAGATGGCAGTCCATCGACAGGAAGCGCAGTGACGCGTTTCGCAACAGCGCACCGGGTAGGATGCCGGCCTCCGTTAAAATCTGGAAACCGTTGCAGACGCCTAGAACGTAACCGCCTTTATTGGCGTGATCACGGACGGCGCGCATGATTGGGGATTGCGCGGCCATGGCACCGCAACGCAAATAATCGCCGAAGCTGAAGCCGCCGGGGATGACAATCAGGTCCAGGCCGGACACGTCGGTATCCTTGTGCCAGACCATCTTCGGCTTGACGCCAAAAGATGCCTCCAGCGCGATGACCATGTCGCGTTCCCGGTTGATGCCGGGGAAGATAACGATTCCTGCTTTCATGCTGCTGGCAATACGCTAACGACCGATGGAATGGAAGGCAGCGTATCCATGCACAACGTGCCTACCCGGGCCGCTAAGCTTGGCACCGGCACGTCATCCGTCAAAGGGAGGCAGCAGCGCATCTGGTCGTAATCCAGATTGCAAGCGCTCGGCAGCCCTCCCGCGGGCACACCCAACTGGCCCCGATGCCGTCGTCTGATATTGAACGGCCATGAGCCAAGCCCTGCGCCGGCCTCTGTTGCCCGTTGACGAATTCCACGACTGGGAACCGCCTCCCGGGCTGGAGGACCGTCGCTAAGAGCTGATCGACGGCGACCCGGAGTGCATGGCGCCGCCCGGCGTCAACTACGGTGCCATTCAAAAATGTCTGGGCCTATGCCACCATCGCAAGCGTCCGGGAGGTGCTGATTCTGTCCAGCACCTCCGTGCGGGCCGAGGTTCTGCGTCAAGGCGACGAGGCACCGGTGATCGTGGCCGGCGATGAGGCACTGCGATTGGACAGCATCGGCTACGAAGGTTCCCTGGTCGATTTTTATGCCACCACGGACCTGACCTGAGGCCGGCAGCGTCAGCCCTCCACGGAAACCCGAAAACTCTTGATCACCGTGTTCGCCAGCAGATTCCGAGCCATCATCGGGCGTCGCTCCTGGGCAATGCTCGAGCCGCGGCGGGAGCAACTGCCATGATCCGTCGTGACGACGTCGGGCAGGAATTTCGAGCGCAAACGCCGCTTAGTTAAGCCTACTGTCTATCTGCTGAAGCTTGGTCTCAGCCTCATCGAGAGCGGCACCTAAACGCGAATTGCTCGCCCGGGCTTTGCCTTGGGATGATTTGAGGCCATGTACCTGGCTCTTCAATTTTTTCATCTGCACCTGAAGTCCCGCGATTTCCCCCCCGTGATGATCGAGTACTTTGCCTTGTCCATTCACCTCATTCCAAAGGTTCCCTACGGCGTACAGCAATTTTTCACCCAGCGTCGAATCGGCTTCGTCTGTCATGTCTGATCTTTCGTTTTGTTAGTATTAAAACGGTGTAATGGGCGGGTTTAACAAGCTGTCGGGGAGGCATCGAAGAGCGGTCCATTGTCACGTCACAAAAGATCGCTTGCGCACATATTACGTTCTTTGGCGATGTATCTCACCACATCGCGCTTTCCGCGACAAGGCATGATAAACCCAAATAATCGCATCGGTACTTGACCGGTTAGAAATTGTAGAGGGGCGCGGATTTCACCGCCGCCCCGATATTAGAGGCTACCAGAACATTCAGGCACTTGCCCCGAAACGGGGGAAGCCCTGAGCCGCCCAAAGGCCGGCAATTACAAGTCCCCCGCCAACACAAACCGTGACCGTACAAACGACAAGCGCAAGCAGAATCGGCGCTTCGGCGACGGCGACGGCGAGGGCGGCGACCCCGATGACGGGGGCGCCGGTCTTCGCTACCTCAAGCATATTAATGTTCATGAAAACCTCCGGAATGTTGGACAAGATGTTAGAGACCGCAAAAAAACATAAGAATAAGCCAGATCGGGGCGCCGAGTATCATCAGCATCAAAGCTGTTGCGAAATGAGCGAGGATGGGTAGCAAGGCGATAAGAATAAGAACAGCAACGATCAGCCCCACCACTTCCATACCATGGTCGATGACCGTAGATACGGTTTTTCCGAGCGTTTTCCCTGCGCGATTAAACCAATCAGCCGATGCTGGAAACCAAGTGTCAGACCATATCGTCATGCTGAGAACTCCTTACGGTATAGGACCGGTCACGCCGTTCTAGATCGAATCGATCAGTTATCCAACCACCCCATCCTGTTTGATACATAGCAACCACCCAACATGCCGATGGCCGCGCCTGCCGCAGCGATTGGGCCGGCGCCGACCGCCGCAGCGGCAACCGTGGTTACCACTGCCCATTGTTTTTTCGTGATTTGATGGCCTGCCCACGCATCGCTGACTGGCTGGATCTCATTTTGCTTCATGTGGACTCCTCCAAATCTCGCCATCACCAAATGGCTTGCTTCGTCGCTGCGGTGTCGATAGATAACTAGATATCTTAGTTTCAGATATGTTACAATTTTGATATCAGGATAATTCTAATGACGGATGAAAAAATACTGGAGGGTCTTGTGCCTCCGGCCCTTGAGGAGGCTTTGTTTCAGCGCCTGTTCAGGCGGCTTGAAGAAGCCGGGAGCGCAGCCCTTTCAGGCGCGGGTGCGGTGGGAGGGGTTGTCATGGGGGCCGCCGGCGACGCAGCCGCCGGGGTCCGCGACGCGGCGAGTGTGGTTGGCAACGCGGCCTTGGCCGGGGCCAAGGAGGCCGCTGCCTTCGTACAGAAGAACCCGGGCGTTCTCGCGGTTGGCGCCCTTGTCGTCGATCCACCGGTCGCGCTGCTGGCGATTTCCGCTCTCACTGCAAAAAAAATCATCGAGCATCGGCGCGCCGGGAAAGAGCCCGTTTCGCAGCTTCTGTTTCGCGTTCCCGAAAGCCTGCGCGACGATGTGAAACGATTGGCCGTCGATGAAAAAAAACAGATGGACGAACTTCTGATCGAGGCTGTTGTGGACCTGCTGATCAAGTATGGCCGTTCAACGAGGGTTTTGCAGGATTCCGAAGCAAAAGACGGATGAGGCTAGCCGAAGATGCCGGTTGACCCGGCATGCCCCAGGCATTCGACCTCTGCCGCGTTCGCCGCGACAAAGTTCCAGGACCTGGCGCGGTTGGACGGCGCACCCACTCACTTCGCGATCACGCATCGAACCAGCTTCGACGAACGTCTGGCGATCATCGCGCAGGCCGTGCAGGTGTGTGTTTGACGACACTGACAGCCTAATGCGGGCGAGCGCGGGGATCTATCCGAAAAGATCGCTGTGTGACCCCATCCGCACGAGCCGAAGCTGGTATTGGTTCGGCTTCTCGTAGATCAAAAGCAGATCGGGCCGCACATGGCATTCTCGATATCCCGACCAGTCGCCGGACAAGGCGTGGTCGCGATTATGCGGCGGCAACGGCTGGTCAGATGCCAGCATGTCCAAAATCGCAGTCAGCCGAACGTCGAGGTCCCGGTTTCTCGGTGTTGACCTTATCTTCCGATAATCGCGCCGGAAGGCTGTGGACCGTTCAATCGTCCTCATTCAGGTCGGCCATCAGGTCTGCTACGGTGGTGAACGTCTTGGCGCCGCCCGTCTCAAGCTCGCGCATGGCCGAGCGGGTTTCCTCGTTGGGGATGCGGACTTCGAACGGAAGCGCTTTCTCGCGAGCTATGCGAATCATCAGCATGCGAATCGCGTCGGATACGGACAGGCCCATCTTATCGAGAACGTCGGTCGCCGCTTCTTTTACAAGCCCGTCGATGCGGGCGCGAACTACGGTGTCGGTCGCCATGATGGCCCCTCCTTCATGGCTCGATGTAGCTACAAGCGGCTACGATTTCAAGTGCCTTACTCACACTCAACAGACACCAGCTCTTTTTTGGTAGTACCCGAGCGGCCCGGGCCGCTCGGGGTCCAAAGCAACCATGTAATTAGCCCTCCACGGAAACCCGGAAACTCTCGATCACCGTGTTCGCCAGCAGCTTGCGCGCCATATCTTCAGCGGCGGCTTTCGCCTTTACCGGGTCGGTTTCGGCCAGTTCGATCTCGATCACCTTCCCTGCCCGCACGTCCGCGACCCCGGCAAACCCCAGGGTTCCCAGCGCGTGCGCGATCGCCTTACCCTGCGGGTCCAGCACGCCGGACTTCAGCATGACCGTCACAACAGCCTTCATTGCATCAACTCCGGGCCTTTAAGATCGCGTGTGCCGGCTTCCGGCAGGATACCGAGACGGCGAGCCACCTCCTGATAGCCTTCCTCGACCTTGCCCAGGTCACGGCGGAAGCGGTCTTTGTCCATCTTCTCGTTCGTCTTGCTATCCCACAGACGGCAGTTATCCGGGCTGATTTCGTCGGCCAGGATGATCCGCATCTCATCGTTTTCCCACAACCGG